>NZ_DATDMY010000023.1:0-2461 GCF_036518555.1 Dokdonella sp.
TCCTGCCGGCGCCGCCCGGCATCGCCGACCCGGACGTCGAGACCGCCTGCGCCGCGCTCAATCGCGGCGTCGAGGACTGCGTTCGGCTTGCATTCACCCAATACCAGTGGACCTACAAGCGCTGGCCGGCCGCGGCACGCCCACCCGCATGACGCGTTCGATCGGCGAAGCGATCGCGGGTGCCGCCGCCTAGCGGCGGTCGATCGACTCGACCAGCATGAGCTCGCACGCGCCCGCGCCGCTGTCCTCGCGGCTGAGCGAACTGCGCCAGCGCCAGCCGTCGGCGCGACTCGCCTCGACGAGCCGTCCGCGCAGTTCGACCACGTCGCCGACGCGAATCGCGTCGAGCGAACGCGCGACCGCGGGATCGGCCGGGATCGCGTGCAGGTTGGTGGCCGAACGCACGATCTCCGCCGGCGGAATCGGGGGGTCCGCGCGCCAGCGGTAGGTGAAGAACCGCACCGACTGCTCGATCTCCAGCGCGTCGAGCACCTCGCTGTCGGACATGCGACCCCACCCGAGCGCGAGATCGGTCGGCGCGAGCGCCGCACCGGCGTCGAACGCGTAGTCCTCGCGCGACAGCACGCGCGCCTCGATGTCGAAGTCGGCGAGCGGCTGCAACGCGTAGTCGCCGTGGCGCACGACGGCGCGGTCGCCCGGCTCGGACTGGCGTGGCGCCGCCTCGACGAGCACGCCGGCGGGATGCGCGATCGGTCGATGCAGCACCCAGCGTCCGCCACCGAACGCGAGCAGCGCGATCGACGCCACGGCCATGGCGCGCAGGCGATTCAGGAGGGCGCCGCCTTCTGCAGGCGACGCAGGAACACGGCCATTTCCTTCGCCGCCTGCTCGTCGCCGCGCTCGCGCGCGACCGCGATGCCGCGTTCGAACGCCTCGACCGCGGCCGCGACGTCGCCGCCGTCGGCGAGCGCGCGACCGAGCAGCTTCCACGCCGCCGAATAGCGCGGATCGAACGCGAGCGCTTCGCGCAACGCGACCGCTGCGCCGGCCGCATCGCCCTGGCCGAGCAGGGCGTTGCCGAGCGAGAAGCGCAGCAGGGCACCGTCGCGCGGGCCGCCGAGCTGGGTGCGCAGGCGCGTGATGAAGTCGGGTTCCATGCCGGCATCATCGCGCGTCGGCGGCGGGGTTACACGCGGCACGGCCGAATCCATCGAAATTCCCCGATTGGCGGACCCCTTCCGCAACGCACGGACGCGACGCCGGATGACACGCGCGGCGATGCGGGGTGCGGCCGTCGGCCCGGGCACGCGGCGGCCTTCGTGCGCCCGGGGTGCTGCGCGTTCCCGCCGGCTGCGTCCGCATCGGTGCCGCGGGCCTGGCGAGGCCGGGCGTGCCCTCATCCGCCCGCGCGATGGATGTCGTGCGTGACGACGCCGAGGCTGCGTTGCGGGAGCGCGAAGTAGTCCGGCCGCGCGAGGGTGCGGCGCATGTCGTCGCGCCCGCCGTTCCAGTGCTCGCGCATCGTCGCCGCGCCGAAGGCGTAGTCCTTGTATTGCTCCTCGTACGACTTGGCGCGGTAGATGAGGTGCACGATGTTGAACACGCGATCGCACAGCCACGGCTCGAGCTCGGCGGCCAGTTCGGCCGGCAGGCTGCCGTCGGGAACGCGCTCGAGCAGCAGCCCGAGTGCGTTGCGCAGGCGCTGCCGCGCGGCGACCTGGTCGGTCCCCAGACGCGTGCGGCTCGAGTACTGGATGTCCTTCTGGCGTTCGAACACGTCGAGCACGGTCTTCGGCAGCGGTCCGCGCGCGCTCCACAGGTCGACCTGCAGCACGAGGGTATCGCGCCGCGGCAGCGACTCGAGCACGTATTCGAGCGGCGTGTTCGAGACGAGGCCGCCGTCCCAGTAGGGCTCGCCGTCGACGACCACCGCGGGGAACGCGGGCGGCAACGCGCCGGAGGCGAGCACGTGCTCGGGCCGGATGCGCTCGCGCGCGGAATCGAAGTAGCGGAAGTTACCGCTCGCGACGTTGGTCGCACCGATCGACAGGCGCACGCCATCGGCGTTGAGGCGATCGAAATCGACGAAGCGCTCGAGCGTCGCCGCAAGCGGCGTCGTGTCGTAGAAGCTCGTCGCCTCGGCACTGCCGTCGGCGAACGCGAACGGCGGCGGCCAGCGCGGCGTGTAGAAGCCCTGCTGGCCGTGCGCGAGCGCGCCCCACGCGCCGAGCGCGTTCAGCCACGCACTCAACGGCGTGCTCGGCGGCCACCACTCGGCCGCACCCGCGAGCGCGGCGAGCGGCCATGCGGCGTCGCCCGCGGGCGCGCAGATCGTGTCCCAGAACGCGCGCAGGCGCTCGACGCGTCGCTCGGGCGCGTTGCCGGCGAGGATGGCCGCGTTGATCGCGCCGATCGACGTGCCCGCGAACCACGACGGGCGGATCCCGGCCTCGTGCAGGGCCTCGTATACGCCGCACTGGTAGGCGCCGAGCGCGCCGCC
>NZ_DATDMY010000024.1:0-6529 GCF_036518555.1 Dokdonella sp.
CGCGCGGCTCGGGCCGTCGGCGGTCGCGACGGTCGGGCTGACCGAGAGCTATCTCTTTTTGCTCTACTCGATCGCGATGGGGCTCGCGATGGCGGTCACGGCCGTCGTCGCGCGCCGCATCGGCGAGGGCAAGCCGGACGAGGCCGCGGTGACGGCGGTGCAGGCGATCATCGTCGCGGTGCTCGCTTCGGTGCTGCCGGCGATCCTCGGCATTCTCTATGCGCCGGATCTGCTGCGCCTCATGGGTGGCGATGAGTGGACGATCCAGCACGGGTACCGCTATGCGCAGTGGATGCTCGGTGGCAACGCGGTGATCATGCTGTTGTTCGTGATCAACGCGATCTTCCGTGGCGCGGGCGACGCGGCGATCGCGATGCGCGTGCTGTGGCTGTCGAACGGACTCAACATCGTGCTGTGCCCGCTGCTGATCTTCGGCGTCGGGCCGTTCCCGCAGTGGGGCATCGAGGGCGCGGCGATCGCGACCAACATCGGTCGCGGCGCCGGCGTGCTGGTGCAGCTGTGGGTGCTGCTGCGCGGCGGCCAGCACATCCGCGTGCTCGCTTCGCACCTGCGCTGGAACGGCGCGGTGCTGTGGAACATCGTGCGCACCTCGCTCGGCGGTGTCGGCCAGATGATCGTCGCGATGACCTCGTGGATCTTCCTCATGCGCATCCTCGCCAGTGTCGGCAGCGAGGCGGTCGCGGGCGCGACCATCGCGATCCGCTTCATGATGTTCACGATGATGCCGGCCTGGGGCATGTCCAACGCGGCCGCGACGCTGGTCGGGCAGAACCTCGGCGCGCAGCAGCCCGATCGCGCGGAAGCGGCGGTGTGGCAGATCGGCCGCTACAACATGGCGTACCTGCTGCTCGTCTCGTTCGCGTAGTTCTTCCTGCCGCGGCAGATCGTCGGCGTGTTCACCGACGACCCGACGGTGGTTCTCGTCGGCGCGGAGTGGCTGCGCATCCTGTCCTATGCGCTGTTCGTGTACGGCTGGTGGATGGTCAGCGTGCAGGCGTTCAACGGCGCCGGCGACACCGTGACGCCGACCTGGATCAACGTCGTGTTCTTCTGGCTGATCCAGATCCCGCTCGCGTGGTGGCTCGCGCTGCACCTCGGCTGGCAGGAGACGGGCGTGTTCTGGGCCGTGTTCGTCTCGGAAACCTCGGTCGGGCTGTTCACCTTATGGCTGTTCTCGCGCGGGCGGTGGAAGCTCGCGCGCGTGTAGGCACGTGGTGCTACCCGCGTTCGCGACGAGCCGTATGGCCGTCGCGCCCAGGCGAGGCGTGGGCCTGCAACGTCCTTCACGCGCGCACGCACGCATGCGCCATCATGGTCGGCGACGCGCCTTCGCGCCGCCGCGGACCCCGACCATGCCCATTCCCGCTTTCACGCGCCGTCACTTCCTGAGTGCCACGGCGTTGTCGGCGGTCGCACCCGTGATCGCTTCCGCGTCCGCGCCGGCGACGGCAGCGGGGAACGCCGAGCCCAGCGACGCCATCCTCGTCCTGCGCCCGACCCGCGTGTTCAAGGTCAAGGACCGCAGCCACGAGAACACCGAAAGCTGGATCGTTTCGATCGCGGTGCAGACCCCGGTCCCGGCGACGCTGGAGCCGGTCGCGCTCGACGTGGAGCTGTCGAAGGACGACCTCGTGCTGCGTCGTGCGCACTATGGCGCCGAAGCGTTCGCGGCGATGACGTATCGCTCGAGCTTCGCACCGAAACTGGCGGACGGCCGCGATCCGCCGACGCCGCTGCACTGGCCGCTGTTCCTGCGCCTTCGCCACACCGAACCCGCAGCGTTCGGTACCAATCGCATGACGGTCGCGGCGACGCTCAAGGACGAGCGCGGCCGCACGATCGCGGCGCGCGTCGTCGTGCCGATCGAGACCTACGCGCAGGCGACGTCGCTCGTGTTCCCGTTCAAGGGCAAGGGCGTCGTGCTGCAGGCGGGCGCCGCGAACGGTGGCCATCGCAATCGCAGCGGGCAGTTCGCGATCGACGCGATGGGTACCGATTCCGCATGGTCCGTGTGCGCGCCCGGCGACGGCAAGAAGAACAGCGACTACCCCGGTTGGGGACGCGAGCTCGTCGCGCCGGCGGCCGGCGTCGTCGTCGCGTTGCGCAACGATCGACCGGACCAGCCGGTCGGCGACAGCAGCGACCCCGCGTACTTTGCTCCTGAATACCGGAAGCTCGGCGGGGGCGATCCGGAAAACCACCTCGTCATCGATCACGGCCACGGTGAGTTCAGCCTGCTCGCGCACTTCATGGCCGGCTCGCTGCGTGTCGCCCGGGGCGATCGCGTCGTGCAGGGCCAAGTGCTCGGCAAACTCGGGCACTCGGGCGACACCAACGCGCCACACGTGCACTACCAGCTGCAATCCGGACCCGACTGGGAGAACGCCGATGCGCTGCCGTGCCGCTTCGCGAATGTTGCCGAGGAAATCCTCGATCGCGGCACGTTCTTCGAGGCGCGCTGAACGGTGCGAGGTCGCCGATGGTTGGTCCGCCGTAAATCGTCCATGCGGGGGTGGCATTCCGGAACAGGCCGATCATGTTCCCGCGGTCAGCCGATGAGAGGAGCCGGTACCGTCCCGAGCGATGCATCGGTGCGCCGCTCGCCTGACGTCCATGCAATCAGCAGCGCGAGCAACGGAATGAAGACCGCATAGAGGTACTGCGTGCGCGAGACGCCGATGCCGAACGGAAACCATATGCCGGGCACGCCGAGCGGGTCGAGCAACTCGCCGAAGAACGAGACGGTGATCAACGCGAGCGTGACGAGGGCGAGCGCGCGCATCCTGCCGCCGCGGACGATGCGCACGCCGATGACGGCGAACAGCGCGATGAAGGCGAGGCGGCTCGCGTGGGTGACGTTCGGCCAGTGCGCCACGGTGCCGGCGATCGCCGCGGCCATGAGCGCGAGCGCGAGGACGTCGACGACACGCGATGGACGCGGATGCCAGCGGTTCCAGGCGAGCGCCCAGGCGGCGACCGTCGGTGGCCACAGGTAGCGGGCCATGAACGAATAGGTCGGCAGGTCGATGAGATCGGTCCACGACACCACCGCATTGTTGAGGCGACGCAGGGCCGTCAGTGCGAGCGCGAGGCTCGCGACGACGAGGAAGCCCCGGTAACGGCTGCGCAGCGAGCACCCCAGCGCGAGGCCGACGAGCACGAACATCGCGAACGGTTCGATCGCATCGACGACATAGCCGGCAATCGTGCGGTTCCATTGCGCGCGGTGAAGGCCATCGGCGACCGCGCGCGGCGCGAGGATCGGCGGACTGTGCATCCCACCTCCGGTGGCGCTCGGCTGCGCGCGGCTCAGCTCGAAGACGCGCAGCGCGAGGACGCCGCGCGTGCCCGCGGCGTCGGCAGGGAGCGCGAACTGCAGCGGTCGCGTGCCGACCACGCGCGGGTGCTCGCCGAGGCGGCCCGACCCGCCGAGCAGGCGGCCGTTCCAGTAGAGCGCGTAGCCGTCCTCGACGAGCGTCGGGCCGAGGATGTCCCACTCGGCCGGCGTGGCCGGAACATCGATCGCACGTCGATACCACGCGTAGCCCGTGTAGCCGGGATGTCCGTGCGCCATCCAGCCGCCCACGTAGTCGGGCAGGCCGACATCGCCATCGTGACTGCCCGGCGTCGCGGTCAGGTCGATCGTTTCCCACTCGCTGTCGTCGATGCGCGGGTCCGACCAGCCCGCGTCGTCGCCGGTGCGGAACCGCCAGTCGCCGTCGAGCAGGATCGCCGCTGCGCGCAGCGCGGGCGGATCCGCGCGGCCTCCGCGCGCGAGATCGACGATCACGATCGTCCAACCCACGAGGGTGGCGAGGATGATCGAAACGAACAGCCAGCGCCGCGAGGGATGCGTCGATCGGGTCATTGCGCACGCCGGTGAGGAATGGAAGGGACATGGCGGGACCGGAGCGGCCGTGCCATCCATCACGCACGATGAGCGCGCATCGCGTCGGCGTCAATCGAGTGCGCGGCGTCATCGCCAAGCGCGCAAGCACTGCAACACGACGCGTCGTGACGGAGGTGCTCTGCGCGAACGCGTCATCCTGGACGCGACCGTAATGCGCGCGCCGTCGACGACTCGCCTCGACGGCTCGATGACGCCGTGTGACGGGCCGGCCGTCACGAGTCACCATGGCATCGCGGTGCGCGCGGGAGTATGGTCCGCGGGCCGGCCGGCGAACCCGGCGCCGCGCATGCCGTCAGGGGACAACCGATGAGCCGTGGATCTTCGAAGGCGCGCTCCGCGCCGGTCGCCTGCACGATCGCGCGCGGCCTGCTGGTCGCGTGCGCGTCGTGGGGGGGGGCCGACGCAGGCGCAGGTCGTGCGCGACGGTGTGTCCGCATCACCCCATGACGTGCTCGACACCTACGTCGTGACCACGACCTCGGATGCGGGACCCGGCTCGCTGCGCGACGCGCTGCAGACGGCGACACCTGGCCGCACGATCACGTTCGCGGTGACCGGCACGATCACGCTCGCGTCGCCGCTGCCCCCGATCCGCGTGCCGCTCGGCATCGCGGGGCCCGGTGCAGCGAACCTCACGCTGAGCGGCGCCGATGCCTGGCGCGTGCTGTTCATCGATGCAGCGGGTGCGACGGTCACGATCTCCGATCTCGACATCGCGCACGGTCTCGCGCGCGGCGGCAACGGCGGCGACGGCTTCTACGGCGGCGGTGGCGGTCTCGGTGCGGGCGGCGGCGTGTTCGTCAACGCGGGCACGGTCGTGCTGTCGCATGTCGGCTTCCATGGCAATGCGGCCGCGGGCGGCCACGGCGGCAGTTACAACGGCGCGTTCGGCAGCGGCGGCGGTGGTGGCCTCGGCGGCGACGGTGGCACGGGCGCGTTCTATTCGGGTGGTGGCGGCGGCGGTTACTACGGCGACGGCGGCGCGGCGATCAGTTCCGGCGGCGGCGGTGGTGGCGGCGTATCGGGCAACGGCGGCGCGGGCGGCAACAACGGTGGCGGTGGCGGTGGCGCGTGGTCGAACGGGCAGTCGGCGAGCGGCGCGGTCGGTGGCGCCGGTGCGGATGGACTCGGCGGGCAGGGCGCGTCGGGCACGGGCGGCATGGGCAATTCGGCGGGCAGTGCGGGCCAGGTGTTCGGCGGCGGTGGCGGCGGCGGATACGGAATCTCCGCGTCGGGCTATTTCGGCGGCGATGGCGGCGCGGGTGGTGCATACGGTGGCGGCGGCGGTGCGGACCACGCCGGCAGCGGCGGCGACGGTGGCGACTTCGGCGGTGGCGGCGGGTTCTACACGCAGAGCGGCACGTTCGCGCTCGGCGATGGCGGCGGCGATGGCGGTTTCGGTGGTGGTGGCGGCGGTGGCAGTACCGCGAGCTGTGACGTGAGCGGATGCCGAAGTCCGTCCGGCGACGGCGGCTTCGGCGCGAGTGCGGGTGCCGCGGCGTACTCCGGCTTGCCGACGCGCGGTACGTCCGGTCCATTCGCGGGCACGGCAGGTGCTGGCGTCACGACCGGTAATGCGCCCGCGGGTTCGGGCGGCGGCGCGGCATTGGGCGCGGCGATCTTCGTGCGCGGCAACAACGGCGCGGCGCTGACATTCGCCGACGGCTCCGTCGACGACGGCGTGCTCACGCCGGGCGCACCCGGTACGGGTGGTGAAGGCGCGAGCGCAGGTTCCACGCGCGGCACGTCGATGTTCCTGCTCGGCGCCACGACGACGCTGTCGGTCACGAGCGGTCGCCAATCCGTCGATGGTTCGATCGGCGGCTGGACCGGCGCGTTGCCGAACCTCGTCAAGAGCGGTGACGGCACGCTCGTGCTCACGTCGGTCGATCACGCCGACCTCGGCACGTTCGACATCGCGCAGGGCTCGCTCGCGGTCGACGGCGTGCTCCCGGCCGCGCTGACGATCGACAGCGGCGCGACGCTCGAAGGCACCGGCTTCGCCGCGGGTGCCGTCACGCTCGCGGCAGGCGGTCGCCTCGCGCCGGGCGATCCGGCGATCAACGGCGGCGTCGACGGCTTCGATATCGGCACGCTGACGTGGGAGGGCGGCGGCACGATCGCCGTCCAGCTCGGCGCGACGCCGGCATCGTCGGATCACCTGTCGATCGCGGGCGACCTCGTCGCGAGCGGCAGCGTGTTGCCGTTCCAGTTCAGCGACGGCGTGGGTGCGCCTGCATGCGGCACGTCGTATGCGTTGCTCGAAACGAGCGGAACGATGGCGCCGTCCGCGGGCGATTTCAGCTACACCTACACCGGCGCGAATGCGGATCTCGGAAGCCACGGCGTGTTCTCGATCGATGCGAACGGGACGACGCTGCGGTTCCTGCCGTTGTGCGACCAGTCGATCACGAACTTCATCGCGACGCCCGCGAATCCGGTCTACAGCCTGGGCGGCACGTTCGCGCTGTCGGCGACGCCGGGGCCGTCGAGTGCGCCGCTCGCGTTCGGCTCGACGACGAACGGCGTGTGCACGGTCGCGGGCGCGACCGTCTCGATCGTCTCCGCGGGCGCGTGCGCGCTCACTGCGGACCAGGG
>NZ_DATDMY010000025.1:0-12847 GCF_036518555.1 Dokdonella sp.
AGTCGTATCATCCGATCCGCCATCGACCCGCTCGATGCGGCCCGGCGACGGTGGCGCTCGCGTACGTGGCACGCGCCGACCGCGGCGGACCCGATTCGTCGTACGTCGCCCAATGCAGTTCGACCTATGCACGCGGCGACGGCCGCTGGCTGCTCGTGATGCACCATCAGGCGCCGTTGGACACTGCTGACGATTCGGCCTAGACGTCGGCCGCAGATCGCGACCGCGCGCACGGTGCCGCCCCGCTAGACCCCGTCGAATCCGTCGCCGAAGATGCGGTCGATGGACAGAACGGCGATCTCGGACGGCGACAGGGCCGTGTCCCAGATGCGGATGCGCGCGACCGCGCCGGCGGCGGATTCGTCGCCACTCGTGGCCTCGTCGTCGACGACGAAGCGCAGGGTCTCGGAACCGTCGATGACGCCGCCGAGGCTCATCGAGTCGTCGAGCACGAACTGCGGCAGGCCGTTGACGTAGCCGGCCAGCGTGCCCGCCGCATCGCGCGTGATCGCGATGTCGACGTAGCCGGGATTGATCAGCGAGACCGTGCCCGAGCCGAGCGGATAGAAATTCAGCGTGCCGGCCGTGTCGTAGAGGCCCGCGTCGTCGGTGCCGTCGGCGAAGTCGATGTATTTGACGTGGAGGCGATTCGTCTCCTCGTCGTGGCGCACGCGCATGAGGATCGTGTAGACACCCGGCTCGGCGAGCAGCGCCGACATCGGCGCGAGCGCGAGGCCGCTGTCGGCCGCGTGCGTGAATACGTTGTCGGATTCGCCGAGCACGTTCTCGCTCGCGAAAGCCGTGCCCGTACCGATCGCGACGAGGTCCGGCGCGCCGGGGATCGAGCTGTGCAGATCGTGGTCGAACGCGTAGTCCGCTACTTGTGCCGCACCCGCATGACCGATCGCCGCCAGGCATCCCAGCGCGATCGCATGACCTTTCCGCATGTTTCATGGCTCCTTGGTCCGGAATCGGACGACGCAGTCTAGGCTCGCGTCGACGCCGTTCGCCGTGCGCCGTGCGCACATGCATGCGTGATCCATCGCACGGAATCTTCCGACCGTCGTGTGCGGGCGCTCCGTCCGAGTCGATTGGATTCTTCGCACAACATGGCGCGAGGCAGGCCGCGGCGGGCGCGGCCGCAGCACCCACCGGAACCAGGCTTCGTTCTTTCGCTACTGCGCCTTGTCCTCAACCGGCGGGAGCACATGGCACGGCAAAGGCTCTTGCGTTTCGGAACCGCCGCCGCATGAGCGAGCGAAGGCGACGGGACATTGCAGCCAGACTCGAGGCAGCGCGCTCGGCATCCCGGCCGCGACACTGATTCGCTTGCGCTCCCCGGATTCGCCCTGCGACAGCCATGCGCGGCGCGGCAAGGCGCAACGCGCCTGTCCATCGATGGGGAGTTTCAGTACCAGGAGTTGTCCGCGGCGAACGCTCTGACGACCTTCACATATCCACCCGACGTCCCCGGCATTTGCGTCGTTGATCTCGACCTTCGTGACGATGAGCGGTTTCGACGTGTCGTTGGCGACGGCGAAGTACAGGCGTGCGTCGTCGCATGTTTCGGCCACGCCACGTCCGCTCTCAGCGCCGCTCTCCGCGTCGCGGGCGATGTTGTTCTTGCTGCCATCTTGCGTCGCGGCGATCCGATCGCTCCTCGCTTGGTCCGGCGTCTGGTAGTACCACGCGCCTTGCAGCGATGCACAGGACGCGCAAAGCAGCATCGGAACGACGCCGAGACGGGGAATGAGGTTGAATGCGATCATGATCCGCTCCCTCTGACTGTCTGCCGCGGAGAAATGCGATCGACCGTGCCGTCGAGCTTGTTGATGGCTTGACGGATTTGCTGCAATCCTTCGTTGAGCGCCGTCGCCTTGCCGTTCGACGTCTCGATCGCCTTGGCGACGGACTCCAGAACGGGCTTCAGCTGACCACGCAGTACGACGCCAGCCGTTTTCAGGTCCTTCGACGCATCCTTCAGGTCGACAACGATGCCGTTGCCCGCGTCGATGAGCGTCTGGATCTTCACCATCAATGCCGGATCGATCAAAGTCCCATTTACATCGATCTTGACCTTGATCGCGGACAACTGGGCTGCGAGCGCCGTCGCGAGTGCCTCGCGGGTCGCGCGGTCTTGCGGGTCGGTCGACTGCAGGAACGCGCCTACCCCCGTCGCGACGTCGCGGGCGTCGATGGTCACCGGCAGCGGATGATCGTCGCGCTTCAGGTTGACCTCCGCGGGCGCCAGCTTCACGGTCGCATCGTTCAGTGTGACGTGCGCGTCCTTGAGCGCGACGGTTCCCGTGACGGTGAAGGCCGCGGTGATCGACGCGACCATCGCCGCCTGGCCGAGCGGGCCCAGCGTCGTCAGCGCGCCGAGGAGGCCGCTGGACGCGGATTCCTTCGATGGCGGCGTCGGCGCCCACTTCGGCAGCGGCGCATCGCGCAGCGTAGCGTCGCCCGTGGTGGATACGGCCGACATCGACTTGAACGGCACCGCGCGCGGCCACCCGCGCCCTGCACCGGCGAAGGCCTGGATGACGCTGTGCAGACCCAGCTCGCGATACGACTCGAACTGCGCTTCGTCGAAGAACTGGTCGCTCGTCGGTTGCTGCGGGAACACGCGACCGTCGCTGCGCGTTGTCTCGGCGTAGTGACGTACGTCGACCGGCTCGTCGCCGCTGAGCACGGGCTTGATGTAGACGATGCGGCCGTCCTCCCATCCCTCGCCGAGTGCGGAGTAGCCGATTGCGCCGGTGCAGTAGTGGCAGCCGGTCGCGCGCGCGCGTTCGGGCGTGAGCAGGCCGTCGGCAAACGTGATCGGGACGCCCAGGTCGATACGGATCTTTCGCACCGCGTCTTCGAGATCCTCGTATTGGTAATCCGCATCGCAGACCGCGTCGACAACGAGGATCGTGCGGCAGCGACGGCGCACCATTTCGTAGAGGCCGAGGTTCTCGAAGTGGCCGCCGTCGGACAGATACACGAAGCGGCGCTTATCGCTGACGCTCGAGAGCATCTCCGACAGGATCGGGCCAATGCCGAACAGCGGTTCTTTCCGCCAGAACTTCTGCCGTGCCGGATTCGGCATCCACCAGCCAAGACGCACGTTGAAGAACGCCATCAGCAAGGTGACGAGCGGCGAGGAGTGATAGCCCATGGCTGGGGACGCGGCTGCGCCGGAGATCGCCATCGCACGGCCGGCCGAAAGCCCTGCGCTTCCGCGGCTCGCATAATGCTCCGTCGACACGAAGCCCAGCGTCTTGCTGCCACAGTAATACGGCGTCATGAAGAACGATTCCGCCTTGCGCTCCTGCCATTCGAGGCGATCCCCGGAAGGCTGAAGTAGGTTCAGCGCCGTGTTGACGATCGGCAGCAGACGGACACCCTGCCCGTCCACGACGGGCGCTAGGTCTTTCAGCGGCAGGTTGTCGTTCAGGTCGAAGCCAGTGAATGGATGCGGATGTTGCTTGCCCTTCGGCTGCGATGCGCCGAGATAGGCGCGCGTGAGGCGGTTGCCGTAGAACGCGTTGAGCGAGAACGCGTTTGCGCCGAACAGATACGACGCGCCGATGGCGAATGCGACGAGCGCCAGCGCGAGCAGTAGCAGTCGATCTGCCCGGTCCATCAGCGATTGCTCGTGGCGGATGAGCCAGCCGAGCGCGAAATTGGCGGCGGCGAGTTGCTGGAAGATCGCGGTTTCGTCGACGAGGTTCGCGCGCGCATCCATGCGGGTCGGGAAGCTCGACGACGCGCGCGAGGACCAGGACGTCGGCGGCGACACGGACGTGGACGCCTGCGTGTCCGCGCCCGCGCTGATGTCGGCAACGTTGTTCGCCGGCGCCTCCAGCGTATTGCACGCGGCTGGCAGCGGCTGCGCGGGGCACGTGCCCCCGCACATCGTGGCTGCCTGCGTGCAGTAGAGCGCGGGTTTCGACGCAGCGAGGCCGGTGAGCACGGTGCAGGCTTCGCGCTTCTGCAGCGAGGACAGATCGTTCATCGGCGGCGCATGCGCGCGCAGCGCTTCGCGCGGCGCCGAGGTGCAAGCAGTGGACGGAATCGCCGCGGCGTCGAGCCGGAACCACTCGTTCGTGGCGAACAGGCCGAGTACCAGGCTGAGCGCGACCGCGATCACCAGCACCGATGCGCCGGCCGCGACTTCCATCGTGCGCAAGCCGAGCGCGCGTCCGACACCCAGCGCCTTCTCCTTGACCTCGGAACCGTGCTTGCTCCAGAAGCCGAACATCGTGGTGGCGACGGCGAGCGCGACGCTGCCCACGCCGGCGATACCGGCCGTCCAGCCCGACCAGGTGGAGGCCCAGCGCAGAAGCCAGCTCGGCACCTGGATGACGACCAGCGACAAGGCGAGCCACGCGAACGCGACCATCGCGACGATGCCCGACGCGCGGCCCCACCATTCGCGCACGTCCTCGGCGGTCCAGCGCTGCGACAGGCCGGCGCGCACGATATTGGAGAAGGCGAGCGCGGCGAGCACGAGCGGGAAGCACAGCGTGGTGCGCTGCGCGACGTCGGGAAAGAAGTGGCGCGCGCCGGCGAGCGCGGCCAGCACCGCACCGCTCGCGACCGCGCCGGTGGTGGCGGCGGCGGCGAGCAGACCGAGCACGCCGGGTCGGGTCGCCTCGGTACTCTCGGGCGCACGTGTACCGAATGCACGAGCCAACACGTAGCGTCCGACGACTTCGCACGCCGCCTGCAGCGCGGCACCGCCGGCCATGATGACCAGCGCGAGCGTCCAGCCGAAGTCCTTGCGCAAGCTCGGATCGTCGACCACTACGACGAGCGATCCGATGAACACGGGCACGAGGAAGAACGCGGTCACCCAGCTGGAGACCTTCTTCGTGCCGGACCGCACCGGCGGGCTTCGCGATGTATCGTACGACGCGAATGCGATCGCGACGGCGAACGCGACGACGGCCATCGCCCACAGCCGGATGGCGAACGGGCCCGTCGCGATCGCCGAGTCCTGCAGCAGCGTGGCGTACAGGAGGCGGGGGAGCAGCAGCACGGCGAACACGATCGGCAGGATCATCGTCCAGTGCAGCAGCAGGTTGCGCGCGCAGATCGCGAGCACCGAGACCGAATCTGCCGAGAGGCCGTGCACGGGGCTCAGGAAATTGCTGTACGCGCGCAAGCGCTGCACCGGTCCGCGGTCGCCTCCATGGGCGATCGAATCGCCGAGCGCGCGCTCCACATCCCCAATTCCGCCAGGACTACGTCGGATCCAGGCTGCGAGCCACAATGCAATGTAGCTGCCGCCCGACACCGAAGACACGTAGTGGAACGTGCGCAGCCGCCCGAGCTTCGCGAGACCCTGCAACACTCCGAGTGAGAACGTCGCGCTGCGGATGCCGCCGCCTGAGAGGCACAATGCAGTCGCCTGTTGGTGCAGCTCGAGGCCGAGCTTGCTGCGCTCGTCTTCCATGACCTTGCCGACACCGACCGACTCCCGCTCGGGTTGTTGCTTCGACTGCTCCTCCGGCACGATCGACGCGTCGGCCGGCATCGCAGGCGATGTCGCCACGCCTCCCCCCGGGGGCTCCGTCCCCGCGATGTTCGCTGTGCTCGGCATGTACGTCTCCTCGATCGCTGGTCGGGTCGGTCCGTTCCGCGCCAAGCACCGGCGCCCTCCGGGGCCGAGCGTGGGCGAGGGTCGTCGTGACCCGCGCCACGATGGAGGAGCGACTGGACATGCACTCTGTCTCACCGCGGGACGAACAAGCGCGTCGTCGTGATCGACGGGAGAGATCGGCGCGTCATGAGCGGACCCGCGAGCACTCGCGTTGGACGCTGCCGTCGTCGAGACGTACCCTCGGGTGCCGAAGATTTCTTCTTCCGGGCGTGTAGAGAACCCGCGCCTGGCTCCGACCTACCCATGAAAGTCGGCCGTTGCGGTCGGCTCGAGAGGAGACACGTCGATGAAGTACATGCTCATGATGCACGCGCCGAAAGAAGGTTGGACGACCGCAGGCATCGGCACCTGGCCGCCGAAGGACATCCAGGCGCACATCCAGTTCATGATGGACCTCAACGCCAGGCTCAGAGCCGCCGGCGAACTCGTCGATGCGCAAGGGCTCGCGGGCCCGGAGGAAGCGAAGCTCGTGCGCGCGCGCAGCGACGGCACGCCGGATACCGACGGGCCGTTCGCGGAGGCGAAGGAGTTTCTCGCCGGGTTCTGGATCGTCGACGTCGACAGCACTGCGCGTGCCTACGCGATCGCGGCGCAGGCGTCGGCCGCGCCGGGCAAGGGCGGCGTGCCGCTCAACATGCCGATCGAAGTGCGCCAGGTGATGAGCGCGCCACCGGTCGACGCGTGATGCAGCGCGGCGGCGTCGAGCACCTGCTGCGCGAACTCGCACCGCACGTGCTCGGCGCGGTCGTGCGCCGCTACGGCGACTTCGCCGCGTCGGAAGACGCCGTGCAGGAAGCGTTGCTCGCGGCGGCGATGCAATGGCCCCGCGAAGGAATGCCCGATAACCCGCGTGCGTGGCTCGTCCACGTCGCGGGACGGCGCATGACCGACCACGTGCGCAGCGAACTCGCGCGTCGGCAACGCGAGACGCTGCTCGCGCTGTGGGAAGCGCCTGCGCAGGAACCTGCGTTCGGCGACGATGACTTTCCGGGGGATCCGGACGACACGCTCGTGCTGCTGTTCATGTGCTGCCACCCGGCACTGACGACCTCGTCAGCAATCGCGCTGACCCTGCGCGCGGTCGGCGGTCTCACGACGGCCGAGATCGCGCGCGCGTTCCTCGTGCCCGAAGCGACGATGGCGCAGCGGATCAGTCGCGCGAAGCAGACGATACGCGACTCCGAAGTGCCATTCGCGATGCCCGACGCGAGCGAGCGCGCCGCGCGCCTCGACGCCGTGCTGCACACGCTCTACCTTGTCTTCAACGAGGGCTATGCGACGAGCAGCGGCGACGTACTGAAGCGGGCCGACCTCTCCGACGAAGCGATCCGCCTCACGCGCGAAGTGCACGCATTGCTGCCGCGCGACGGCGAAGTCGCCGGCCTGCTCGCGCTGATGCTGCTCACCGACGCGCGCCGCGCCGCGCGCACCGGTGCCACGGGCGAACTCATCCCGCTCGACCAACAGGATCGCCGCTTGTGGAACCGCGCTTTCATCGACGAGGGCATTGCGCTGGTCTCGGCGACCCTCGCACGTGGCGCGGTCGGCGCCTACTCGCTACAGGCCGCGATCGCCGCCGTGCACGACGAAGCGGAGACGGCCGACGCGGCCGACTGGCCGCAAATCCTCGCGCTGTACTCGGTGCTGCTGCGGCTGGCCGACAACCCGATGGTCGCGCTCAACCACGCGATCGCGCTCGCGATGGTGCACGGGCCCGCGGCCGGCCTCGAACGCCTCGACGCGCTCGCGCGCGACAAGCGCATTGCCGGCCACCACCGGCTCGACGCGGTGCGCGCGCACCTGCTCGAGCGCGCGGGCGAACGCGATCGCGCCATCGCGCACTACCTCGCCGCGGCGGCGAAGACCGCGAGCGTGCCGGAGCGCGACTACCTCATTGCGCAGGCGGCCAGGTTGGGCGACGACGTCTGAAGCGCCCCAGTCACCCGCTCAGCGGTACGACCGGCAGCGGTGAGCAGTCGCCGTCACCATTGGATGTGGCGCGCTGCGCGGCGAGAGGTGGCGTCGCCCCTCCGGGAACTGCGGGCACCGGCGCGGCGGCGGGTGCAGGCACGACGACGGGCGCTGCAGGGGCGCTCGCGGGCGCCGTGATGCCGAACCCCTCGTAGACGCGAATCTGCGATCTGAGGTCGGCGAGTGCGGCCTCGTAGCGTGCCTTCGCGGCCGCGTCGCCGGCGGCAGCCGGATGCGCCTCGAGCTCGGCGAGCTGCTTCTGCAGGCGCTGCAAGGTCAGCGTCGCAACCGACCCGCGCACCGGCGAGGTATCGGATGCTTCGTGCACGAGTTCGCCGAGCCCATACTCGAACGAGCACATGTTGTGGTAGACGAGCGCATCCGTGACCGCGTCAGCGGCGGGATAGCGCGCGACGCTGCAGCCCTGGTTGTTGTGGATGACGCTGCGCGCGGCGTTGCGCTTCTTGCGGATGAGCAGGTTGATCGCGGAGGCGATCTGGTTCTGGTAGACGTCGGCATTGATGTGGCTCTTCGTTGCGCCGAGCAATGCGGCTCCCGCGGAAAGGTTGCGCGCGCTGTTGCCGCTGGCGAGCGTGGCACCGCCGCTCAGCGTCGTACCGAGGACGTCCATCCAGAGCGAGTTGCCCGCCTGCTCCCCGAAGACGGAAGCAAGATAGCGGTCGCACAGGCGATCGGCCTGCAGCAGCATCTCCGACTGCGTTTCGTTGCGCGCACGCAGCGCGATGCCCGGATGCGCCTTGTCGGCAGCGGCCGCATCGGCGAGCTGCTGCTCGAGCGACGTCGCGGCGCAGTCCTTGCGACCGGTGCGCGCCTGGCACACCCACTCATCCTGAGTGCGGCAGGCAAAGGTACCCAGCGCGTAGTGCGACCAGAGGACGCGACCGTCCTTCCCGTGCACGCGCCCCCAACCCCTGTTTTCGTCGGTGCCGGGCACGTGCGGGCCGTCGACGGTGCAGTACGTCAGCGAGTCGATCTGTGACTCGTCGACGACATAGGTCTTCAACGCACAGCCGCCGAGCCCGCACAGGGTCGCCAGCAACACATGTCCAAGCAGACGCGAACTCATCGGCGCTTCCTCGTGGCCCACTACCAAGGACTTCACCGCGCGCGAAATGTCCCACTCGACACGGCGACTCCTCGCGCCGCCGCGCGTCGACGGCGGACCGGGTACCGACATCGGCTCGGGTCGCGCGCCCGCAGATTGCGGTACTCTGCGCCCCACCGTCCGCCGAGACCGCCAATGAGCGAGACTCCACGCCTGTCACTGGATGGCGCGATCGGTGCCATCCTCGAGCGCGGCGGCGGCCGTGTCGCCATCGCCGCGCCGCTCGGCCTCGGCAAGCCGAATCGTCTGCTCAATGCGCTCTACGCGCGCTTCAAGGCCGAGCCGGCGCGGCAGCTGTCGCTCTACACGGCGCTATCGCTCGACCTGCCCGAAGCGGGCAGCGAGCTGGAACGGCGTTTCCTCGGGCCGTTCCTCGCGCGCCAGTTCGGGCCGGACTATCCGCGGCTCGCGTACGTCGCGGACATGAAGGCGAACCGGGTGCCGGCGAACGTGCGCATCCAGGAGTTCTATTTCCAGTCCGGTGCGATGATGCATGCGGCGCAGGCGCAGCGCGATTACGCGAGCATCAACTACACCTCGGTCGCGCGCGAGCTCGCCGAGCACGCGGGCCTGCACGCGATCGTGCAGCTCGTCGCCGCGCGCGGCAGCGGCGCCGACGTGCGCTACAGCCTGTCGTGCAATCCGGACGTGACGATCGACGTGCTCGCGGCGATCGCGGCGCGCGGCGACGCGCGGCCGCTCATGATCGGGGTCGTGCATCCGGAGCTGCCGTTTCTCGGCGGCGCGGCCGAAGTCGGCCCGACGTTCTTCGACGGCATCGTCGACGACGGCACGCCCGCGCAGCCGTTGTTCGCGCTGCCGCGCAACGCGGTCGACCCCGCCGAGTATGCGATCGGCCTGTACGCGAGCACGCTCGTGCGCGACGGCGGCACGTTGCAGATCGGCATCGGTGCGCTGTCCGACGCGATCGTGCATGCGCTGCTGCTGAGGCATCAGCGCAACGCCGACTACCGCGCGGCGATCGACGCGCTGCGCGGCGGCAATGCCGACGGCGACGCGCTCGTCGCACGCTGGGGCGGCCTCGCGCCGTTCGAGCGCGGCCTGTACGGCGCGAGTGAGATGATCATGGATGGCTTCATGCACCTGCGCGAGGCCGGCATCCTCGTGCGCCGCGTTTATGACGACATCGACGTCGAGCACGCGCTCGCCGAGGGCCGCGCGGTCGATCCGGCGAAGCTGCGCGGCGGGCACTACCTCAAGGGCGCGTTCTATCTCGGCTCGAAGGACTTCTATGCCTGGCTGCGCAACCTCGACGGCGACGACTACGCGGGCCTCGAGATGAGCCCGGTGTCGGACGTGAACCAGCTCTACGGCGGGCGCGAGCGGCTCGACGCGCTGCAGCGTCGCGATGCGCGCTTCTTCAATACCTGCATGATCGTCACCCTGCTCGGCGCGGCCGCGTCGGATGCGCTCGAGGATGGACGCGTCGTCAGCGGCGTCGGCGGCCAGTACAACTTCGTCGCGATGGCGCACGCGATCGCGGGCGGTCGTTCGGTACTGCTGTTCCGCGCGACACGCAAGAACGGTCGCGCGCTCGAATCGAACATCCGCTGGAGCTACGGCCACACGACGATCCCGCGCCACCTGCGCGACATCTACGTGACGGAATACGGTATCGCGGACCTGCGCGGGCGCTCTGACGAAGCCTGCGTACGCGCGATGCTCGCGATAGCTGACGCGCGTTTCGTCGACGAACTCGCCGCTGCCGCGATCCGCAACGGCAAGCTGCCGCGCGATTTCCGCGTGCCCGATGCGTGGCGTGCGAACACGCCGGAAGGACTCGCCGACCGGCTGCGCGCGACGAAGGCCGCGGGGCTGCTGCCGCTGTTCCCGTTCGGCAGCGATTTCGACGCGACCGAGCAGCGCCTGTTGCCGGCGTTGATGTGGCTCAAGTCCCGCGTGGGCGATGCGCGACGCTGGCCGTCGCTGATCGGCGCACTGGTGGCGCCGGGCGGGAGGGCAGAGGACGCCGAGCTGCTCGCGCGGCTTGGGCTCGCGACGCCCGCGTCGATCGGCGAACGCGTGCTCGCGCGGCTCGTGCGCGGCGCGATCGAGCGCTCGCGCACGCCGTAGAAGGAGGCGGACTCCGACCGGAGGGCGTCCCCAGACGCGGTCGCGATCGAAGTCGCCTCGAAGCGATTCCTGCGCGTGCGCGATCAGTTCAGCACGGACGCATCGTGAAACGGCAGCGGCGTCGCGCCCGCACGGCGCACCGCATCGCGCACCTGCGCTTCGTGCTCGCGCTGGTCGTCGACGACGACGAGGATGTTGCCGGCGTCGATCTCGCGCTCGAACTTGCGGCGCACGTGGTTGGGGACGGTCGAGCCGACGAGGGCCGCGCTCCACGCGCCGACCATCGCGCCGACGAGCACGACGAGCGCCGCACCCGCGACGTTCATTTCGACCGCGGGGATCAGCAGTGCGACGAGCGCGCCAGCCACGCCTAGGCCGGCACCGAGGCACGACCCGCGCAGTGCCGACGGCAGCATGTCGGTCGAAGTGTCGAGGCGCTCGCTCGGCAGGCGCTGCATCTCGATGTCGGCGCGCGCGATCAGCGAGATGTCTTCGTCGTCGGCGCCGGCCGCACGCGCGGCGAGCATCGCGGCCTGGGCGGTCGCGTAATCGCTGGCGCAGAATACCTGGCGGAATTTCACGGCTGCTGTCTCCTCGTCGCCCGTTTGCCCGGACGGGAACTTCGCGAGGCCACGCTAGTCCCGCCCGCCTCAATCGCGCCTTAACCGTCGCCGCCGCCGCTGCTGCGACGCCGCATCGAGGCGCGCTCGACTATGATGTTCGTTCCCGATTCGGAGCAGGAGGTTTCATGAACGTGCAAGGCAAGCGCATCGCGATCACCGGCGGTTTCGGCACGCTCGGCGCAGCGGTCGCGCGCGTCGCCGCCGCGGCCGGTGCGAAGGTCGCTGCAATCGACCGCGCCGACGCCGCGCCCGCGGGCCTTGCTGACGCGGGCATCGTCGCGATCGGCGGCGCCGATATCGCCGACGGCGACGGCGCGCGCAAGGCGATCGACGCCGCGGCGCACGCGCTCGGCGGCCTCGACGCGCTCGTCAACATCGCGGGCGCATTCCGCTGGGAAACGCTCGCCGACGGTAGCCTCGATACCTGGGACCTGCTCTATCGCATCAACGTGCGCACCGCCGCCGCCGCGAGCAAGGCCGCGTTGCCGCACCTCAAGAAGTCCAGCGCAGGCCGCATCGTCAACATCGGCGCCAATGCGGCGCTGAAGGCCGGCGCCGGCATGGGCGCCTACACCGCATCGAAGGCCGGCGTGCTGCGCCTCACCGAAGCGCTCGCCGAAGAACTCAAGGACGCCAACATCACCGTCAACGCGATCCTGCCGAGCATCATCGACACGCCACCGAACCGAGCGGACATGCCGAAGGCGGATTTTGGCAGATGGGTGAAGCCGGAGCAGCTCGCGGATGTGATCCTGTTCCTCGTGTCGGATGAGGGCGCGACTGTCACGGGGGCGTTGGTGCCGGTGACAGGACGCGTTTGACCCGCGCCGGACCGGGCGATCGTTGCGGCGTCGCCGTAGCGCGTGCTTCGTCGCCCGATGCGAGCGCTCGCATCGGGTTTGAAATGGCGATCCGGCTGAAGCTGCGCCAGCCTGCCCAATAGAACGGATGCCGGAACATGCGAGAGCGCCGCAGTTCCTGTTGTGCGACTCGCAGCGCTTCGACCGAGTCGCGATCGGGGCTTGCGGCGAGGCTGGAGTAGAACGCACGTGTCCACGCTGTCGAGGCGGCATCACTCACGGCCCATAGCGAGGCGACAACCTGATTCGCACCGGCTTCCGACACGGCGCTGGCGAATCCGAAGCTTCCATCGGGGCCACTCCCGCCCTTGCCGAGCTGACACGCGTCGAGTACCACGAGCCCGGCTTTCGCGCCTCGACCGAGCACATCGAGCCAACTAATGAAAACCGGGTCGCCCCCCGCCGACGGCGGGTCGAGCCAGAACCCTGCGTAACCAATTCGTCGTGGATCCGCCGTGCCATGCGCGGCGATGTGAACCCAGGCTCCCGGATCGCCCATCGCGTCGAGGACGCGTTCACG
>NZ_DATDMY010000026.1:0-8476 GCF_036518555.1 Dokdonella sp.
CTCGTAGTCGCCGAGCACGACCGCGCCGACCGAGTCGCGCTCGAGGTTGAGCGCGAGCGCATAGGTGTTGCCCGGCAACTCGACCATTTCGCCCGACATCACGTCGTTGAGGCCGTGGATGCGCACGATGCCGTCCGACACGCCGGTCAGCGTGCCTTCGTTGCGCGCTTCCGCGGACAGCTTGAACTTCTCGATGCGGCTCTTGATGAGCTCGCTGATTTCGGACGGGTTGATCGTCGTAGCCATGGTCTGTGGTTCCTGCTCTCGTCGACGAGCGACGGTTCCAAGGGGTCAAAAGTCAAACGTCGCGGATCGGTGTCGAGCGTGCCGCTTCGATCGATCGTCGACGTTTGACTTCCGACGTCGTTTGCAAACGACGGCCCGCCGGTTCGTGGCCGGCAGGCCGTATTTCCCTACTGCGTGAGCGCTTGCCCCAGGCGCGCGAGCCTGCCGCGCACGGAGCCGTCGATAACGACGTCGCCAGCGTCGATCACCGCGCCGCCGAGTACGTCGGCGTCGATCGACTGCTCGATCTCGATGTCGCGGCCGAAGCGGCGCTTGAGCGCGTCCTTCAGCTTGGCGGTTTCGTTCGCGTCGATCGGCGTCGCCGAGCGCACGTTCACCTTGAGCACGCGCTCGGCCTCCTGCTTGAGTTCCTCGAACAGCGCGCCGATTTCCGGCAGCACCGGCAGGCGGCGGTTCTCGGCGAGCAGGCGCACGAAGCCCGCGAACGGCGAATCGGCTGCCTCGCCTTCCGGCGTGACCAGCGCGGCGAGATCGGCCTGTGCGACGCGCGGGTCGCCGAACAGCGCGGCGACGCGCGCGTCGGCGGCGACCTGCGCCGCGAACGCGAGCTTGCCGGCCCACGCGCCGAGGGCATTGTTCGCGCGCGCGAGCTCGAAGGCGGCGCGTGCGTACGGGCGGGCGAAGGTGAGGGCGGTCGACATCGGTCAGATCTCGGTGACGAGCTGGTCGATCAGCGACTTGTGCGCGTTCGCGTCGATCTCGCGCTTGAGGATCTTCTCGGCGCCGGCGACCGCGAGTGCGGCGACCTTGCCGCGCAGTTCCTCGCGCGCCTTGTGCGCCTGCGCCTCGATGTCGGCAGCGGCGATCGCCTTCTGCTTGGTCGCCTCGACGATCGCGTCCTGGCGCGCCTTGTCGACGATCTGCGCGGCCTGCTGGTGCGCCTTGTCGATGATCTGCGTGGCTTCCGCGCGCGCCTTGCGGATCTCGTCGGCGACGCGCGCGTCGGCATCGGCGAGCTCCTTGCGCGCCTTCTCCGCCTGCGACAGGCCCTCGGCGATCTTGTTCTGGCGCTCTTCGATCGCCGCGATGATGTGCGGCCAACCGAATTTCATGACCAGCAGGACGACCGCGAAGAACGCGAAGCCCTGAATGACCAGAGTGATGTTCGGAATCATGGAATGCTCCTGCTGCACGGCGATCGGTCGATCGCCGTGCTGGACCTTCGGACTTCGGTGCTTACTTGACGCCGAGGTAGCCGAGCAGCGGGTTGGCGAACAGCAGCAGCAGCGCGATCGCCACGCCGATGATCGGCACCGCGTCGAGCAGGCCCGCGACGATGAACATCTTCGTCTGCAGCATCGGGGTCAGTTCCGGCTGGCGCGACGAGCCCTCGAGGAACTTGCCGCCGAGCAGCGCGAAACCGATCGCGGTGCCGAGGGCGCCGAGGCCGATCAGGAGGCCGGCGGCGATGACGGTCATGCTCAGCAGATTGCCGACCTGGGCGATGTTTTCCATGGTTGTCTCCGGGTTTCTCTAAGGTGAAGTGGAAATCGACTGAAACGTTCTGTTTGACCAGCTTTGCTTCAGGTGAAGAGTGCGGCCAAGGACGGCCGCTCTTCGCCTCTCGCGATCATGGACGATCGCACTAGTGATGTTCGGCGGCCATGCTGAGGTAGACGATCGTCAGCGTCATGAAGATGAACGCCTGCAGCGTGATGATCAGGATGTGGAACGCCGTCCAGGCGAAGCCGGCGATGAACTGGCCGACGCCGAGCAGGTAGGTCGAGACGTGGGCGAGCCCCGCGCCGAGCGTCATGACCGCGATCAGGATGAAGATGAGTTCGCCCGCGTACATGTTGCCGAACAGTCGCAGGCTGAGGCTCACCGGGCGCACGCATTCCTCGATCACGCGCAGCAGCAGGTTGGCCGGGAACGCGTACTTGCCGAACGGCGCGGTGAACCACTCGCCGAAGAAGCCGCCGACGCCCTTGTGCTTCAGCCCGACGTACTGGATGAGCAGGAACACGGTCAACGCCATGCCGAGCGTGGTGTTGAAGTCGGCGGTCGGCACCACGCGCAGGAACGCGTGCTCGGCGTCGTGACCGGCGGCGACGTAGCCGGTCTTCCACAGCCACGGCAGCAGGTCGACCGGGATCATGTCCATGAAGTTCATAAGGAACACGAGGCAGAAGATCGTGATCGACAGCGGCGCGATGATCTTGCTCTTGCCGTGGAAGGTTTCCTTGACCATCTGGTCGACGAACAGCACGACCATCTCGATCGCGCACTGCAGCTTGCCCGGCACGCCCGCGGTGGCCTTGCGCGCGACGCGCAGGAACAGGAACAGGAACAGGAGGCCGGTCACGAGGGTGAAGAACAACGTGTCGATGTTGATCTTCATGAACACGCCGTCGCCGATGCTCCACTGCAGATGATGCAGGTGGTGCTGGATGTAGTCGGTCATGTTGACCGAGCCGGCGGCTTCTTCGGTGGCCATCGTTCTACCTGGTTGCGATGAGGGCGATCCAAAACGCGAACTGCGCCGCCAGGAGCCCGGCGATGAGCCCGGCGAACGGCAGCTTCCATACGGCTATCGCGAGGTACAGCGTCGCGCACAGCCAGAACCATTTCAGCGCCTCCGCAGCCCAGGCGGAGCGCAATACACTGCGTGGTGGCGCGATGCCGCGGCCGAACAGGCGCAGTGCGAACAAAACATTGCCTGCGGAGACGATGAAGCCGCCCGTGAGGGCGGCGAGCGCGCTGCGCCAGCCGAACCCCGCCACCACCAGCGATACCACGAGGGTTGCGCCGAATTGCAGGAGCGCCGTGCGAGCCGCCACGTGCCAGCCGTGGGCGATGGAATTGCGCACAGGGAGCTCCCGCCGGTGGAGGATCGTCGCGGCGCGCGTTCCCGGCGCGCTCCACCTCTCCAAAAGGCCGCGCAGTTTATCAAGCGACGCGTACATGCCGCAATCTGAAAGAGAAGTGCCCGCAGGCGCTGCCGCGATCGGATGCCGGGCGTCCGGTCCTGCCCTCACGGTGCGTGAGGCGGGCGGCTCGGTCGCTCCACGGCCGCGAACGTTGCCCGCAAGTGTTTGGTTTCACTATGAATGGCAAGCGCACGGCCTGCGCGCAGCGGTTGCCTGGGCATCGCCGAAGCGGCGGGCAGCGCCGGTCGCGCGGTTTGCTCGTCCGCACGCACGGGCCGCAGCCCGTCGCGCCGGGCAGGACGCGACATCATGCCGCAGCGTCGGCCGTCGCACGCCTGCACGGTCGACATCCGCGGATCGGCCGGACGTGCGCCCTGCGGGCGAAAAAAAAGGCCGGGAGAGAGCCCGGCCTTTCGAGGTCGACACCGGCGCCAAGGGGAGTAGCGGCGGTGTCTTCTGGGGACTTGCCCGATCAGCCGGCCTTCTTGGCCGCCTTGACCGTCTTGTTCAACGTGTCGGTCATCGTCTCGTTGACCGTCTCGAACGAGGTCTTGGCGAGCGAACCGATCGCCTCCGAGGTCTTCAGCGACACGCCGAGGACTTCCTGGCTGTTCGCGTAGAGCTTCTCGGCGCTTTCCTTCGCGAGCTGGACGCCCTTGGCCGAAATCGCCTTGGCGGACTCGAAGTCGCGCACTTCGGCGGCTTCCGTCCAGAACTCGACCGACGCCTTGACGCGCTCCTCGAAGGTCTTGAGGTTCAGCTCGGTGATGCGCTCGAAGCCGGCGAGGGCGAGGCCCTGCGCCTTGACGAAGGCATCGGCATAGCTCTTGCCGAGCGAAAGGGACTGCGTATTGATCTGCTCGAACATGTTCGATACCTCTGCGGTATGGGGGGAGTGTTGGACGAGATCCTAGCAGGCATTATGTTGCGTTGCAACAAGTTTGGCTGAACGGCAGCCCACGGACCGATCAATGCTAGCCCCATCATCTTGCATTTCAATGAATTACGCGTGACCGGCGCACTTTGCGGCGATGCGGGATAATCACGCGCCGCCGCGGTACTCGCACGCGGTCGTGCACGTCTCGTTGACGACGACCTTCGACAGCAGCGGCAGGCGCGGCGACAGCCGCTCCCAGACCCAACGTGCGAGCTGCTCGCTGGTCGGGTTCTCGAGGCCAGGCACGTCGTTGAGATAGTGGTGGTCGAGCTGGTCGAACAGTGGGGCGAATGCGGCCTTGAGGTCGGCGTAGTCCATGACCCAGCCGAGGTCGGGATCGAGGGGGCCGCTCACGTGGATGGTGATCGCGAACGAGTGGCCGTGCAGGCGGCTGCATTTGTGCCCGGCCGGCACGTTCGGCAGGCGGTGCGCGGCTTCGATGCGGAAGGTCTTGGAAATGTCCATGCGGCAAGTCTAGCAAGGCGTGCCCTCGCCACCGTCGCGCGCGCCACGCGGCCCGGTGCCGCCTGCCGGCCATGCCGTTTGGCACGTATCAAGGTCCACCGCATCCGACAAGATCGACCGACGCGCGTGTGCGGCGGACGACCCCGGAGGAGACAGATGGAAAGGCGTGACTTCCTCAAGATGACCGGCATCGGTCTCGGCAGCCTGCTGCTGCCTGCGATGCATGGCCGCGTGATCGCGGCCGAAGCCCTGCTCAGCAAGCTCGACGTCGCGACCAAGAAGAAGTTCGCGGACATCGCGCTCAATGCGGCGAAATCGGGTGGCGCGAGCTACTGCGACGTGCGCATCGGGCGCTACCTGCGCCAGTTCGTCATCACGCGCGAAGACAAGGTGCAGAACGTCGTCAACACCGAATCGAGCGGCGTCGGCATCCGCGTCATCGCCAACGGCACCTGGGGCTTCGCCGCGACCAGCGACATGAGCCCCGACGCGATCGCGAAAGCGGCCAGGGAGGCCGTCGCGATCGCGAAGGCGAACTCGAAGATCCAGGCCAAACCGGTCGAACTCGCGCCGGTCAAGGGCGTCGGCGAAGTCAGCTGGACCACGCCGATCGTCAAGAATTCGATGGAAGTTCCGATCAAGGACAAGGTCGACCTGTTGCTCGGCGTCAACGCCGCCGCGATGCAGGCGGGCGCGAGCTTCATCAATTCGATCCTGTTCCTCGTCAACGAGCAGAAGTACTTCGCCTCGACCGACGGCTCCTACATCGACCAGGACGTGCACCGCATCTGGGCGCCGATGCAGGTCACCGCGGTCGACCAGAAGACCGGCAAGTTCCGCATCCGCGCCGGCCTCTCCGCGCCGCGCGGCATGGGCTTCGAATACCTCGACGGCAACAAGGCCGACAAGGTCGAGTTGCCCGGCGGCGCGATCGTCTACGGCGACTCCTACGACATGAAGGAAGACGCGATCGCCGCGGCGAAGCAGGCGAAGGAGAAGCTCACCGCGCAGTCGGTGAAGCCGGGCAAGTACGACCTCATGCTCGATCCGTCGCACCTGTGGCTGACGATCCACGAGTCGGTCGGCCATCCGCTCGAACTCGACCGCGTGCTCGGCTACGAGGCGAACTACGCCGGCACGAGCTTCGCGACGCTCGACAAGTGGCGCGACAAGTTCAAGTACGGCAGCGACAAGGTCACGATCTTCGCCGACAAGGTGCAGAAGGGCACGCTCGGCGCGGTCGGCTACGACGACGAAGGCGTCAAGACGCAGCGCTGGGACCTCATCAAGGACGGCACGCTGGTCAACTACCAGGTGATCCGCGACCAGGCGCACATCCTCGGCCTGAAGGAATCGCAGGGCTGCTGCTACGCCGACTCGTGGTCGAGCGTGCAGTTCCAGCGCATGGCGAACGTCTCGCTCGCGCCGGGCAAGGAGGCGATGTCGCCGCACGACATGATCAAGAACATCGAGAACGGCATCTACATCATCGGCGACGGCTCGTTCTCGATCGACCAGCAGCGCTACAACGCGCAGTTCGGCGGGCAACTGTTCTACGAGATCAAGAACGGCAAGGTCACCCAGCCGCTCGAGGACGTCGCCTACCAGATGCGCACGCCGGAATTCTGGAATTCGTGCGCCGCCGTCTGCGACGAGAAGGACTACCGCTTCGGCGGTTCCTTCTTCGACGGCAAGGGCCAGCCGGGCCAGGTCTCGGCCGTCTCGCACGGCTCCAGCACCGCGCGCTTCAACGGCGCCAACGTCATCAACACGGCGCGCAGCCTCGGCTGAGCGAAGCGGAGAACACAGCGATGAGCATCTACACCGAAGAACAGGCCAAGGCGATCCTCGACAAGGCGATCAAGGCGTCGAAGGCGGACCAGTGCAGCGCCACGCTCACCGGCGGCTTCAACGGGAATATCCGCTACGCGCTCAACAGCGTTTCGACCAGCGGGCGCGTCAGCGACTGCGATCTCGCGGTCGAGGTCGCGTTCGGCAAGCGCGTCGGCACCGCGACGATCAACAGCTTCGACGACGCTTCGATCGAGGCCGTCGTGCGTCGCGCGGAAGAACTCGCCCGGCTCGCACCTGAAAACCCCGAGTTCATGCCGGCGATCGACAAGCAGGCCTACAAGGCGAGCGGCACCTTCTCCGAGAAGACCGCCGCGATCACGCCGGAATACCGCGCTGGCGTCGCCGCCGCATGCATCGAGCCGTGCCGCAAGGACAAGCTCGTCGCCGCCGGCTTCTTCACCGACAGCCAGGCGTTTTCGGCGATCGCCAACAGCAAGGGCAACTTCGGTTACCAGAAGACGAGCGGCATCGACTTCACGTGCACGGTCCGCACCGAGGACGGCCACGGCTCGGGCTGGGTCGCGCGCAACCTCGGCGACGTGTCGAAGTTCGATGCGAAGAGCGAGATCCGGACCGCGATCGAAAAGGCGAAGGGCTCGACGGGCGCGAAGGCGCTCGAGCCCGGCAAGTACACCGTGATCATGGAGCCCGCCGCGAGCGCGGGCCTCATCTCGTTCATGATGTACGGCTTCGATGCGCGCCAGTCCGACGAAGGCCGCAGCTTCCTGTCCAGGAAGGGCGGCGGCAACAAGCTCGGCGAGAAGCTCTTCGACGAGCGCGTGACGATGTACGCCGACCCGTGGGACGGGCAGGCGGCGGTGTTGCCGTGGGACAGCGACGGCCTCGCGCGCGAACGCACGCCGATCATCACGGGCGGCAAGGTCGAGTACCTGCAGTATTCGCGCTACTGGGCGCAGAAGCAGGGCAAGAAGGCGATCGGCCAGCCGGGCAACCTCATCATGGTCGGCGGCGACAAGTCGACGATGGACCTCGTCAAGGGCACCAAGAAGGGCGTCCTCGTCACGCGCACCTGGTACATCCGCCTCGTCGACCCGCAGACCGTGCTGCTCACCGGCCTCACGCGCGACGGCACGTTCTACATCGAGGACGGCGAGATCAAGTACCCGATCAAGAACTTCCGTTTCAACGAGTCGCCCGCGATCATGCTCAACAACATCGAGGAGATCGGCAAGCCGGTGCGCGTCGCCGACGACGAATCGCCGTTCGTGATGATGATCCCGCCGCTCAAGATCCGCGATTTCACCTTCACGTCGTTGTCGGACGCGGTGTGAACAGGGAGCAGGGCTGAGGGCCGACGGCGAGGGGCCGAAGCGCTCCCGTTCCGAGGCTCCAGCCCGGCCCGTCTCGCTTCCATGACCCGCGCCGAGTTCCTTCGTCTGGCCTTCGCCGCCGGTGCCGGCGCCCTGGTGGCGCCGCGCGCCCGCGCGGAACAGCCCTCGGAGGCCGGCTCCGGCTCCCCGGCCTACGACTTCTGGTTCACGCGCCTCATGTACGAGTCGGGCGACTGGGACGTCGATGCGCGGATGCCGTCGAACCTGCTCGATGCGCTGATCCAGTACACGACCCTGCGCGTGGACGCGCGCGAGCGCGTCCTGCCGCTCGCCGATGCGCGCATGCTCGTGCAGCCGTTCTGCTACCTCGCCGGCCACAAGCTCGTCGAGTTCAATCCCGACGAGCGGCGCCACTTCGAAGCCTACGTGCGCAATGGCGGCTTCGTGCTCGTCGACGACTGCAACCACGACATCGACGGCCTGTTCGCGAAGTCGTTCGAACAGGAAATGACGACGATCTTCGGCGCCGACGCGCTGAAGAAGCTGCCGAAGACGCACCCGCTGTTCACCAGCTTCTTCCGCTTCGACGGCCCGCCGAACACCGCGTTCGAACTCAACGGCTGGGGCGACGACCTCGTGCACGAATATCTGAAAGGCATCGAGATCGACGGCCGCCTCGGCGTGCTCTACAGCAACAAGGACTACGGCTGCGAATGGGACTACGACTGGCGCAACAAGCGCTTCCTCGCCGA
>NZ_DATDMY010000027.1:0-21103 GCF_036518555.1 Dokdonella sp.
TGCGCGGCTTCGCACCGGCCCAGGGAGAATCCGATCGCGTGTCGTCCTTGGCCATCGTCGTCCGCTCAGCGCCCTGCGGCGGGCGTCGCCATTGTGGCAGATTCGGGCGCATCCGCCGGTGCGTCGAGTCGGCTGCGCACGCGCGCGTACATGACGATGTCGAGCAGTTCGCCGCGCTTGACCACGGCCGACTTGTGCACGCCCTCGCGCTCGAAACCGGCCTTCTCGAGCACGCGCATCGATGCCGGGTTGTTCGCGTAGACCGTCGCATACAGGCGGTGCAGGCGGAACAGTGCCATCGCGCGCGGCGCGAACGCGCCCACGATCGCGGTCATCAGCCCGCGTCCCCAGTAGCGGCGGCCGAGCCAATAGCCGAGTTCGGCCGAATGACGGTGCACGTCGGTACCCGGATGCAGGCTCACGCCACCGACCGCGGCTCCGTCGACCTCGATCGCCCAGGCACGATCGGATTCGTCGACCGCGCGCGCGAGCCAGGCGCGGCCGTCGTCGCCCGTGTACGGATACGGGAAGCGGTCGCGCAGGCCGCGCGACACGTCGGAGTGGCTCGCGTTCGCGACGAGGCTGTCCAGATCGTCCGCGCGCCACGACCGCAGCAGCGCGACGCCGCAATCGAGGTGCGGCAACGGCAGCGTGTCGGGATCGATGGCCATGCGGCGATCGTACCGCCAGCGCGCCCCGCGTGCGCCCGCACGTCGGCCGTCCGGCCGGCGCGGCTTCGCGCTCGCCGGCCGCGCGATGGGATCAGTGATCCGCGACGAGTGCCGGAGCCGCCGCGCTGCGCACGGGCTTGAGCAGGAGCAGCAGCGGGATCGACGCGACGGTCAAGACCATCATGAGCCAGAAGTCGTCGAGGAATGCGATCGCGCTCGCCTGCCGCGTGACCTCGGCGTTGAGCAGGGCGAGATTCGTCGCGCCGTGGCCGAGGGTCGCCGCAAGCTGCGACGCGTTGTCGCCGAATGGCGACACGCGCGCGGCGATCTCGGCATGGTTGAGCTGGGTATTGCGCGACAGCAAGGTCATCACGATCGAGATGCCGACGCTCGAGCCGATGTTGCGCATGAGGCTGAAGATGCCGGCGGCTTCGGTTCGCGCGGCCACCGGCAGGGTCGAATAGGCGACGGTCGAGATCGGCACGAACACGAGGCCGAGGCCGAGGCCCTGCACGACGCCGGTGGCGACGATCGTCGATTGCGGCACGTCGAGGTTGAAGCGCGTCATCGTCCACAGCGAATACGCGGTGAGCAGCATGCCGATGCCCGCGAGCACGCGCGCATCGGCACCGCGCGCGAGCAGGCGGCCGACCAGCATCATCGCGATGAGCGTGCCGACGCCGCGCGGCGCGAGCAGCAGGCCGGTGGTCACCACCGGATAGTTCATGAGGCCCTGCAGGAAGGGCGGCAACAGCGCCATCGTCGCGAACAGCACGACGCCGAGCACGAAGATGAACAGGTTGCTCGCGAGGAAATTGCGGTCGGCGAACAGGCCGAGGTCGACGAACGGACGCGCGCTGAACGTCCAGTGCACGGCGTAGAGGTAGAAGCCGAGGAACGCGAGCGCGGCCTCGACCCGGATCTCGACCGAGCCGAACCAGTCCTGCTGCTCGCCGCGATCGAGGAACAGCTGCAGCGCGCCGATGCCGATCGCGAGGAACGCGAAGCCGCGCCAGTCGAAACGCGACTGGCGCGTTTCGTCGGTCGGCAGGCTCGCCGCGACGCCGAACAGCGCGAGGGCGCCGATCGGCACGTTGATGAGGAACACCCAGTGCCAGCTGTAGCTGTCGGTGAGCCAGCCGCCGAGCGGCGGGCCGAGGATCGGGCCGACCATCACGCCCATGCCCCACAACGCCATCGCCGCGCCGTGCTTCTCGCGCGGGTAGACGTCGAGCAGGGTCGACTGCGACAGCGGCACGAGCGCGGCGCCGAACAGGCCCTGCAGCAGGCGGAATGCGACCATCGCGCCGATGCCCGTCGCCATGCCGCACAGCACCGACGCGAACGTGAAGCCCGCGATCGCGATGAGCAGCAGGCGGCGGCGCCCCATGACCGAGGCGAGCCAGCCGGTCGCCGGCGTCGCGATCGCCGCGGCGACGATGTACGAGGTCAGGACCCAGGAGATCTGGTCCTGCGTCGCCGACAACGTGCCCTGCATGTTCGGCAGCGCGACGTTCGCGATCGTCGTGTCGAGCGCCTGCATCAGGGTCGCGAGCATCACCGACACGACCAGCAGGCCGCGGTTGGCGACTTCGCGATGGGTGGCGTCGGCCGCGGTCACGGTGCCCTCAGCGCAACGCGTCGCCGAGCGTGCTCGCGTGACGCGTGTAGGCGTCGCGCGCGATGCGACGCGCGATCTCGCGATAGACCGGCGACAGCTCTCCGGTGCGGTCGGTGAAGGCGGACTGGGCGTCGAATGCCGCAGCGATCGGCGCGGGTGCGGCGTGGGCGTGGGCGTGGTACTGCCACGCGGCTGCTTCGGTCAGAGGTTCGTAGGTGTGCTCACGAAACATGGTCGGTATCCGTTCGGTTCGGGGTTGCGCTGCGGGCCGTCTTCGCGCGGCCGATGCGCGGTGGTCACGGCGCCCTTGCGACGCTCGCGTTCGGTTGCGGCTCACGACCGTGCCAACGGCCGATCACCGAGTTCTGCCTGCCGGTGTCGATCTCGACCACGGCGCTCATGCCCGCGCGCAGGATCATGCCGTCCTCCGGCGCATCGTCGAGGGTGAGGCGCACGGGAATGCGCTGCACGATCTTGACCCAGTTGCCGGTTGCGTTCTGCGCGGGCAGCAGCGAGAACTCCGAGCCCGACGCGGGACTGATCGAGGCGACGCGCGCGCGCCACCTGCGCCCCGGGAACGTATCGACCTCGATCGTCGCGGGCTGGCCGACGACGACATGGGTAAGGTCGGTCTCCTTGAAGTTCGCGTCGACCCAGAGCGTGTTGGCGACGAGCGGCATCGCCGCCTGGCCGACCGCGAGGAAATCGCCCGGTTGCAGCGTGGTCTTGCCGATCGTGCCGTCCATCGGCGCGCGCACGGTCGCATGCTCGAGGTCGAGTTTCGCCTGCGCGAGCTGGGCGAGCGCGAGCTTGTAGCCGGCGAGTTCATCGTCGGGCGTGCTCGGCAAGCCGCCGAGCATGTTCTGCGCCTTGCCGAGTGCGGCGCTGTTCGCGTCCTGCTTCGCGCGCGCGGCGGCGAGGTTGTTGGCCGCGTCGTCGAGCGCCTGCTGCGCGATCAGACCGCGACCCCGCAGCTCCTTCATGCGTTCGAACTGCTGCTTCTTGTAGTCGAGGTCGGCTGCGGACGAACGCACGTCGGCCTGCGCCGCGGCGTAGCCGCTGCGCGCGGCGTCGAGCAGGCTGCGCACCGACTCCACCTGCGCCTGCATGCGCGCGGCCGCGATCTGCAGCGGTTCGGGGTCGATGCGGAACAGCACGTCGCCCTGGTGCACGGCCTGGTTCTCGCGCACGGCGACCTCGACGACGCGACCGCCGACCTGCGGCGCGATCGTCACGCGGTCCGCCTGTACGTAGGCGTTGTCGGTCGAGGCGTACCGCCCCGACGTGAGGTAGAGCCAGACGCCGACGCCGAGCACGAGCGCGGGCCCGGCGATCCAGAGCGTCGTGCGCCACCCGCCGCGCGCGCGCGGTGCGGCGGCGGCCTGGGCGATCTGCGGTTGCTTGTCGGTCATGGCTGGTCCCGGTGGTCGTCGGTCGCGCCGTCGTCGAGCGCGTTGAGGTTGTCCTTGAGCTGCCCGAGCACGCGCACGAGCGCATCGAAATCGGCGCGCGTGACGCCGCGCAGCGCGTCTTCGCGCAGTCCCGCGCCGATCACTTCCATCTCGTCGACGATCGCGTGCGCCTTCGACGTCAGGTGCAGGCGCCAGCGCCGGCGGTCGGCGGGGTCCGCGCGCCGCTCGACGAAGCCGGTCTTCTCGAGCCGGTCGACGACGCGGCCGACCGGAATCGGCTCCATGTCGAGGTAATCGGCGAGTTCGGTCTGGCTCAAGCCCTCGTGGCGACGGATCACCTTGAGCGCGCGCCACTGCGCGCGGGTCAGCTCGAGCCGCGTCGCGCGTCGGTCGAAGTGCTTTCGCATGAGCCGCGTGACGTCGTGCAGCAGGTAGGCGAACGTGTTGTCGGTTGTCGTGATCATCATTGCTGCGAATATTATGTACTAGGACATATAATTTCAATACCTCTCGGTACAAATTATTTGCAGCGCAGCAATCAGTTCGGAAGGATTTGCGGAACAAGGGCTTGCCCGATGCGAGGGTGGTCGCGATCGGGGCCTCGATCGGGCCGGACGGCGGGCGGACCGCGCCGCGATGCGCGCCCGGTCAGGACGCCGCAGCCCCGGGTTGCTGGGGGAGCGATGAATCGCGAAGCTCGCACCGACTCGCACCTCGGCGCATCCCGCAATGAACCTTCGCGTCATCGAAGCCGACATCACCACGGTCGCGGTCGACGCGATCGTCAACGCCGCGAACGGCAGCCTCCTGGGCGGCGGCGGCGTGGATGGAGCCATCCACCGCGCCGCCGGCCCCCGACTGCTGGAGGCCTGCCGCACGATCCCCCTCCGCGGCGGCGCGCGCTGCCCGACCGGTGAAGCGCGCATCACGCCGGGATTCCGGCTGCCCGCGCGCTTCGTGATCCACACGGTCGGACCGGTCTGGCGCGGCGGCACGCACGGCGAGGCGGACCTGCTCGCCGCGTGCTATCGGAACGCGCTCGCGCTCGCAGCCGAACACGCGATCGCGACGATCGCCTTTCCGGCGATCAGCTGCGGGGTGTACGGCTATCCGATCGACGCCGCGACCGCGATCGCGGTCCGCGAGGCGCGCGCGTGGCTCGGCGGCGGGCGCGAGCCGCGAGCCGTCGTGTTCTGCGCGTTCGGCCGCGCGATCGCCGATGCGTACCGGAGCGAACTCGCCGGCGCGGACGAACTCTGACCGATCCCCGCGCCGTGCCAGGCCACGCGGCACGATCGCGCATATGCGCATGCCGACGCCTTCTTTCCGTGGCGCGCGATCCGCACCTAGCATCCGGGGTCCACGGACGTCTGTACGTCCGAATGGATGGGTGCCGTGTCCGCCGTACCTGCGATGCCGATCGCGCCGTTGCCGGAGGCGATGTCCGCCGAAGCCCTGCGCCTGCTCGACGCCCTCGACGCAGCCGCACTCTGGTGGCTGTCGGGCTACGCCGCCGCGCTCGCGCGCAGCCGCGCCACGAGGGCGCCGTCGGCGCCCGCGCGCGATGCGGCCGCGCGCGAGCGCCTCACGGTCGTGTACGGCAGCCAGACCGGCAATGCGCAGCGCCTCGCGGAACGCCTCGCGCGCGATGCCGAAGCCGATGGACTCGGGGTGCGCGTCGTGCGCGCAAGCGCGTACCCGACGCGCGAGCTCGCCGTCGAACGCCTCCTCGTCGTCGTGATCAGCACGCACGGCGACGGCGATCCGCCCGACGATGCGCGCGCCTTCGTCGATTTCCTCTGCGGCAAGCGCGCGCCGCAGTTGCCGGCCCTGCGCTACGCCGTGCTCGCGCTCGGCGATTCGAGCTATCCGCAGTTCTGCGCGACCGGCCGCCGCGTGGACGCACGCCTCGCCGAACTCGGCGCGACGCGCCTGATCGACACGGGTGAAGCCGACGTCGACGTCGAGGCCGTCGCCGCGCCGTGGCTCGCGCGCGCACTCGGATGCGCCCGCGAAGCGCTCGAACCCGCGCCCGCGCGCAGCGCGACCGTCACCCCGTTGCGCGCGCCTCCCGCCGCCGGCGAATGGACGCGTGAGCAGCCGTTCGCGGCTGCGTTGCTCGCGAACCAGCGCATCGTCGCGCGCGACAGCGCGCGCGATATCCGCCACCTCGAGTTGTCGCTCGCCGGTTCCGGCCTCGCCTACGAACCCGGCGACGCGCTCGGCGTGTGGGCCGTCAACCCGCCCGCGCTCGTCGCCGCGGTACTCGAGGCGAGCGGCCTCGACGGCGACACGCCGGTGTGCCACGCCGGCCGCAGCCTGGACCTGCGCGACTGGCTCGCGCGCGAACGGGAGCTCACGCGGCTTGCGCGACCGTTCGTCGCTGCGCACGCGACGCGCGCGCGCAGCGACGATCTCGATCGCCTGCTCGCGCCGGAGCGGCGCGACACGCTCGGCGCGTTTCTCGCGGGTCGCCAGCCGATCGACCTGCTGCGCGAGTACCCCGCCGCATGGACGGCCGGCGACCTCGTCGCGGCACTGCGCCCGCTCGCGCCGCGGTCCTACTCGATCGCGTCGAGCCGCAAGGCGGTCGGCGACGAGGTGCACCTCACGGTCGGCGTCGTCGCCTACGAGGCGTTCGGTTCGCTCCATGTCGGCGCGGCTTCGCAGTTCCTCGCGCACGCGGACGACGACCAGCGCGTACCGGTCTACGTCGAGGCGAACGAGCGTTTCCGCCTGCCATCGGACCCGACCCGCGACATCATCATGATCGGGCCCGGCACCGGCATCGCGCCGTTCCGCGGCTTCGTGCAGGAGCGGCGCGAGATCGGCGCGCGCGGCCGCAACTGGCTGCTGTTCGGCAATCGACGTTTCCGCAGCGAGTTCCTCTACCAGGCCGAATGGCAGGCTGCGCTGCGCGATGGCTGCCTGCATCGCCTCGACCTCGCGTGGTCGCGCGAAGCACCGCGCGGCTACGTGCAGGACCGCGTGCGCGAGCGCGGCCGCGACCTGTACGCGTGGCTCGACGACGGTGCGCACCTGTACGTCTGCGGCGACGCGACGCGGATGGCGAAGGACGTCCACGCCGCGCTGCTCGATGTCTTCGTCGAGCACGGCGGCGTCGACCGCGAGCGGGCCGAGGAACGCCTGTCGCAACTGGTGGAGGAAGGACGCTATGCGCGCGACGTGTACTAGGGCAAGCCCCGACGCCGGGGCTTCGCGGGCGCGGCGGCTCTCGCCGGACCGTCGCTTGGCAGGATCGGCGTCGTCCGCGCGCGCGCTCGCATCGACGACGCGAGCCGGCGCCCCCTGCCTGTCCTCCCACGTCGAACTCCGGCGCAGCCACCCGTCGCTGCGCGCTTGAACGAGAGCGGTCTCCACACCCCATGTCCACGACACGTTCCGAACTCGAACGCATCAAGGCCGAAAGCCGCTACCTGCGCGGCACGCTCGTCGCGAGCCTCGCCGACCCCGTGACCGGTGCGATCAGCGAAGCCGACAACAAGCTGCTCAAGTTCCACGGCAGCTACCAGCAGGACGATCGCGACCTGCGCGAGGAACGCCGCCTGCAGAAGCTCGAACCCGCCTACGCGTTCATGATCCGCGCGCGCCTGCCCGCCGGCGTCGTCACGCCCGCGCAATGGCTCGCGTTCGACGCGATCGCGCGCGACTTCGCCGACGGCACGTTGCGCATCACGACGCGCCAGACGTTCCAGTGGCACGGCGTGATCAAGCGCGACCTCAAGGCGACGATCGCCGCGATCCACGCGAGCCTCGCCGACACGATCGCTGCCTGCGGCGACGTCAACCGAACCGTCGTCGCCTCGGCCAACCCGCTCGAATCGGCGGTGCACGCGCAGGTCCACGCGTGGGCGACGCGCCTGTCCGAGCACCTGTTGCCGAAGACGCGCGCATATCACGAGATCTGGCTCGACGAGGCGCCGGTCGACGCCGCGCGCGGCGATGGCGACGCGCGCGCCATGACGCGTGTCGCCGGTCCCGACGACGTCGAGCCGCTCTACGGCGCGACCTACCTGCCGCGCAAGTTCAAGATCGGCATCGCGGTGCCGCCGACGAACGACGTCGACGTGTTCGCGCAGGACCTCGGCTTCATCGCGATCGTCGAGGACGGCGTGCTCGCGGGCTTCGACGTCGCGATCGGCGGCGGCATGGGTGCGACGCACGGCGATCCGTCGACGTATCCGCGCCTCGGCGACGTGATCGGTTTCGTTCCGTCCGGGCGCGTGCTCGAGGTCGCCGAGCACGTGATCGGCGTGCAGCGCGACTGGGGCAACCGGCGCGAGCGCAAGCACGCGCGGCTCAAGTACACGATCGACCATCGCGGACTCGATGCGTTCGTCGCCGAGCTCGAACGCCGCCTCGGCTTCACGCTCGAACCGGCTCGTGGATTCCGCTTCGACCACAACGGCGACCGCTTCGGATGGATCGAAGGTGCCGACGGTCGCTCCCATCTGACCCTGAGGATCGAGTCCGGTCGCCTCGCGGACCGCGAAGGTCGCGCATGGCTGACCGGCCTGCGCGCGATCGCGCACGCCCTCGCGGGCGCCGATCCAAGCGAGACCGCCGCATTCCGCCTCACCTGCAACCAGAACCTCGTCGTCGCGAACGTGCCGGCGGCACGGCGCGCGGCGATCGACGCGCTCGTCGCGCAGTACGGCCTCGACGACGGGCGCCGTGGCAGTGCGATCCGTCGCCATGCGATCGCCTGCGTCGCGCTGCCGACCTGCGGCCTCGCGATGGCGGAGGCGGAGCGGTACCTGCCGGACCTGCTCGCGAAGATCGAGCACCGCCTCGACGCGCACGGCCTCGCCGATGCACCGATCCTGCTGCGCGTGTCCGGCTGCCCGAACGGCTGCTCGCGTCCCTACCTCGGCGAGATCGCGCTCGTCGGGCGCGCGCCCGGGCGCTACGACCTGCGCGTCGGCGCCGACTTCGCGGGCCGCCGCCTCAACCGCGTGTTCCGCGAGAACATTGCCGAACGGGAGATCCTCGACGCGCTCGATGCGCTGTTCGCGCGCTACGCCGCCGGGCGCGCGCGCGAGGAGCGCTTCGGGGACTTCCTGCTGCGCACGGGCGTGCTCGCGCCTCCGACGCGCATCGCCGCGGGAGTCAGCGCATGACGCCGCCCGACATCCTGAGTGCCGCCGAGGACGCGCGCGCGCTCGCCGACCTCAACCGCTGGCTCTCCCGCCAGGACGCCGAAACCCGCGTCGATTGGATGCTCGGCACGCTGCCCGGTTCGCACGTCCTGTCGTCGAGTTTCGGCGCGCAGGCGGCGGCCAGCCTGCACCTCGTCAGCCGCGCACGACACGACGTGCCGGTGATCTTCATCGATACCGGCTACCTGTTCGCGCAGACCTATCGCTTCGCCGACATGCTCACCGAACGCCTCGGCCTCAACCTCAAGGTGTACCGGCCGCAGATCGGCGCGGCGTGGATGGAGGCGCGCCATGGCCGCCTGTGGGAACAGGGAATCGATGGCATCGAGCGCTACAACCGCCTGCGCAAGGTCGAACCGATGCAGCGCGCGCTCGACGAGCTCGGCGCGCGCACCTGGTTCGCGGGGCTGCGGCGCGCGCAATCGGCGAGCCGCGCCGGCACGGACTTCGTCGAGCTGCGCAACGGCCGCTGGAAGGCGCATCCGATCGCCGACTGGAGCGACCGCGACGTCGGTCGCTACCTCGCCCGGCACGACCTGCCGTACCACCCGCTGTGGGACGAGGGCTACGTCTCGATCGGCGACGTGCACACGACGCGGCGCTGGGAGCCCGGCATGAGCGCGGACGACACGCGCTTCTTCGGCCTCAAGCGCGAGTGCGGCCTGCACCTCGAGGTGTGAGGCGCCGACGCGCACGGCGTCGCGCATCGCACGCGCGCCGCTTCGATCGGGCGCGGCAGGCTGCGGTCTGGCGGCTCAGGCCGCGAGCCGCGCGGCGTCGAGCTCGCGCCAGCGCGGCGGCGCCGGCCACTCGTCGACGCCGACGCCATGGTCGAACGCGCGCCGCACGTCGCGCCGATCGAGCTGCGGTGCGAAGCGCGCGATGAACTCGAGCGCGTACTCGCGCAGCACGCGGTCGCGGCGCAGCACGATCCACGTCGTGCAGGCCGGCAACAGCCCGTCGATGTCGATGCCGACGACGTCGCGGTCGGCCGGATCGAGCGCCATCTCGGCGAGCACGCCGACGCCGAGGCCGGCAGCGACGTAGGTGCGGATCAGATCGGCGTCGCGCGCCGTGAAGGCGAGGTGCAGCGGCAGTCCGGCCTGTTCGAATGCGCGCCGCAGCGAGGAGTCGGGCTTGAGCGAGGATTCGTAACTGACGAGCGGGTGCGCGGCGAGGTCGGCCAGCGTCGGCGCGCGACCGAGCTTGGCGAGCGCATGCCCGGTCGGCACGACCGCGACGCGCTCCCAGCGGTAGACCGGCAGCGCGAGGCCCGCCGGCGGCGGTGCGCCCACGGTCGACACGACCGCGAGGTCGGTCTGGCCGCGCTCGAGCAGCTCGAGGATCTCGGCGTCGCCACCCGGCTGGAGGTGCACGCCGACGTCGGGGTAGCCGTCGCGCAGGGCGGCGATCGCGCGCGGCAATGCGTAGCGGGCCTGGGTGTGGGTGGTCGCGATGCGCAACGCACCGTGCTTCTCGTTGCGCAGGTTCGCGGCGAGTGCGCGGATGTTGGCGGCTTCGGACTGGATGATGCGCGCGCGCTCGATGACCTGCGCGCCGGCGGCGGTGATCGCGTCGAGGCTCTTGCCGCGCCGCGTGAAGAGGGAGAAGCCGAGCTCTTCCTCGAGCTGCTTGAGCTGCTTGCTGAGGCCGGGCTGGGTCGCGTGGACGCGTTCGGCGGCGAGCGTGATGTTGAGGCCGGAGTCGGCGATGGCGATGAGGTAACGGAGCTGGGCGAGCGTCATGTCGGAGCGTCCACGGGTGGCCTGTGTCGGCGGGGCGTCGAACCGCTGATCGTCGTCGGGCAACACATCGGCTTGCACTTGGGGGATTCCATCGCCTGCTCCTGGACTCGGGTTGCCGCGCACGCGCACGGATCGTCCAGACTATCCGACCGTGTTTTGGATGTCTAGCCGTCCAAATCGCGGGAGCGGCGCCGGCTGCGCCGGACATGACGGAAGGGCATAAGCGGCGGCGCGGCCGCCATTTCCACGCCAACGCCGTGCGGACGTAGCCTGCACCGCCCGCTTCCACGTGCCGTCATGCCGCTGTACCCGATCTTCGCCGATCTCCGCCATCGCGCCGTCCTCGTCGTCGGCGGCGGCGCTGTGGCCGCGCGCAAGATCGACGGCCTGCTGCGCGCCGGGGCCCGCGTCACGGTCGGCGCGCCCGCGCTGGAACCGGGCCTGGCCGCGCTCGTCACGCGCGGACGCATCCGCCATCGCGACGGCCCGTACGTCGACGCTTGGCTCGACGGCGAGCGCGACGGAGGCGCCGATCGCTGCTGGCTCGTCGTCGTCGCGACGGACGACCTCGCGCTCAACCGCCGCGTCGCGCGCGCGGCCGAGCGCCGCCGCATGCTCGCCAACGTCGTCGACGACGCGGAACTGTCGACGTTCCACGTACCCGCGGTCGTCGACCGCGCGCCGCTGCAGATCGCCATCTCCAGTGGCGGTGCCGCGCCGATGCTCGCGCGCCTCCTGCGCGAGCGGCTGGAGACCCTGCTCGACGCCGCCCTCGGCCCGCTCGCGACGCTCGCCGCGCGCTATCGCGCGCGTATTCGCGCTCGCCATCGCGACCCCGGCGCGCGGCGCCGGTTCTATTCCACGCTGTTCGGCGGCGCCGTCGCCGACCTGCTGCGCAAGGGCCAACCCGCGCTGGCCGAGTCCGCGCTCGAGGCCGCGCTGTCCGCAGCGACGGTGCCGCAGACGGGCTCGGTCGCGCTCGTCGGTGCCGGCCCCGGCGACCCCGGCCTGCTCACGCTGAAGGCGTTGCGCGCGCTCAACGAGGCCGACGTGATCCTGCACGATCGCCTCGTCGGCGCGGGCGTACTCGCGCTCGCGCGGCGAGACGCGCTGCTCGTCGATGTCGGCAAGGGCGGCGGCGCACGCTCGACCGCCCAGGAACGCATCCACGGCCTGCTGCTCGAGCACGCGCGCGCGGGTCGGCGCGTGGTGCGCCTCAAGGGCGGCGACCCGTTCGTGTTCGGCCGCGGCGGCGAGGAACTCGAGTTCCTGCGCGCGCACGGCGTGCCCTACGAGGTCGTGCCCGGGATCACCGCGGCGCTCGCGTGCGCCGCCTACGCGGGCGTGCCGCTGACCCATCGCGACCGCGCCCAGTCGGTCCGCTTCGTCACGGCGCACTGCCGCGACTCGCTCGATACGCTCGACTGGCGCGCGCTCGCGCAGGAACGACAGACGCTCGCGGTGTACATGGGTGTCGCCGGGCTCGGCGCGCTGCGCGAGCACCTGCTCGCCCACGGGCGCGCGGCGTCGACGCCGTTCGCGCTGGTGGAGAACGGTTCGTGCGCGTCGCAGCGCGTCGTGACCGGCACGCTCGACCAGTTGCCGCGGATCGCCGACGCGCACAAAGTATGTGCGCCGGCGCTGCTGATCCTCGGCGAGGTCGCAGCGCTGGCGCGGACCCTGCACTGGTTTGGCGCACCGCCGCTGGGACCGGCCGACGCCGTGTCCGAGCGACACGCGGCCTGACGTTATGCGACTGGAGGGTCCGGCCCGCCGGATCGCTTCGCCCCCCTTGAGGACCCGACATGATCCACGACAGCATCCTCGACACCATCGGCCGCACGCCGGTCGTCAAGCTGCACCGCCTCGCGCCCAAGCACGTCGAGCTGTACGTGAAGGTCGAGGCGTTCAATCCGGGCGGGTCCGTCAAGGACCGCCTCGCACTCGCGATCGTCCTCGACGCCGAACGGAAGGGCTTGCTCAAGCCCGGCGACACGATCATCGAGGCGACCTCGGGCAACACCGGCGTCGCGCTCGCGATGGTCGCGGCAGCGCGCGGCTACGCGTTCGTAGCCATCATGACCGAGACCTTCTCGATCGAGCGCCGCAAGCTCATGCGCGCCTACGGCGCGAAGGTGATCCTCACGCCCGCGGCCGAGCGCGGCAGCGGCATGGTGCGCAAGGCCGAGGAGCTCGCGAAGAAGCACGGCTGGTTCCTCGCGCGGCAGTTCCAGAACCCGGCCAATCCCGCCTACCACCGGCAGACCACCGCCGCGGAGATCCTGCGCGATTTCGCCGGACGCCGGCTCGACTACTTCGTCACCGGCTGGGGCACCGGCGGCACGCTGACCGGCGTCGGCGAAGTACTGCGCGCTGCGCGCCCCGAGGTCAAGGTCGTCGCGAGCGAGCCCGCGGGCGCGGCGCTGCTGTCCGGCGGCGAATGGAAACCGCACAAAATCCAGGGCTGGACGCCGGACTTCGTGCCCGAGGTGCTCGACCGCGGCGTCGCGCATGCGATCGAGCCCGTCGACGACGTCGTCGCGCGCGATACCGCGCGCCGGCTCGCGGCAGAAGAAGGCATCTTCGTCGGCCTCTCGTCGGGTGCGACGCTCGCCGCCGCGCTGAAGGTCGCCGAGTCCGCACCACAGGGGTCGGTGCTGCTCGCGATGCTGCCCGACACCGGCGAGCGGTATCTCTCGACGTTCCTGTTCGAGGGCGTCAACGAAGGCTCCGACGACGAGTGGCTCGCATCGCTCGGCTGACAGGCAGCGCAGGCTGTTCGCGACGCGGCCTCGCGGTCCGCTACGGCGCGGTGGCCGTGGGGTCCTCGAGCGCCGCGTCGACCGCGGCGCGCGCGTGCAAGGCGGTGGTGTCGAACAGCGGCACCGGCGCATCGGACGCGTCGACGAGCAGCGCGATCTCGGTGCAACCGAGGATGATGGCCTGCGCCCCGCGCGCGACGAGGCCGCGCATGACGTCGCGGTATTCCGCTCGCGATTCCTCGCGCACGATGCCGACGCAGAGCTCGTCGTAGATCACGCGGTGCACGCGCTCGCGCGCGACGTCGTCCGGCACGAGCACCTCGAGGCCGTGTCCGCGCAGGCGCTCGCGGTAGAACGCCTGCTCCATCGTGAACCTCGTGCCGAGCAGGCCGATGCGCGTGAAACCGGCCGCCTTGATCGCCACCGCGGTCGGATCGGCGATGTGCAGCAGCGGGATCGCGACCGCGGCTTCGAGCGCGGCAGCGACCTTGTGCATCGTGTTCGTGCACAGCACGAGGAAGTCCGCGCCCGCGCGTTCGAGCGCGCGGGCGGCGTCGGCGAGCGCGACGCCCGCGGCGTCCCAGTTCTCCGCACGCTGCAGGCGTTCTATCGCGTCGAAGTCGACGCTGTAGAGCACGAGCCGGGCCGAATGCAACCCGCCGAGGCGATGCTTGACGCCTTCGTTCACGAGCCGGTAGTAGCCGAGCGTCGATTCCCAGCTCATCCCGCCGATGAGGCCGATCGTCTTCATTCGCGCCTCAGTCGACGATGAGGCGCGCGCCGACTGTCGTCGACGAAAGGTGGGGCTCGGCACCGTCGCCGACCTGGTGACTCATGCCCGGGGCGAGCGTGAAGCGGCGCCCGTCCTCGAGTTCGGTCTGCAGTTCGCCCTCGACGCAGAACAGGATGTGCCCCTTGCTGCACCCGTGGTCGGCGCGATATCCGGGCGTGTACGCGACGAGCCGCACGCGCACCGCGCCGAACTCGCGCGTGCGCCATAACGCGGTGCCGCTCGCGCCCGCATGCCCGGTCGGCTCGAGTCGCATCCAGTCGGTCGTGTCGAACGCGAACGGCGGCATCTGCATGGGCGGTTCCTCGCGGGCGCGGGGCGCCGCGGCAGGATAGCGTGGACCCGCGGCGATGGCGTGCGCGCCGGGCCGGCGTGCGCGCGAACGGCGGCAACCCGATGGCCCCCGGGCGCGACGACCCGTGCGGTTCCGGGGTCGATCGAATCACCGCCTGCGGTGCGCATGCAACGCGGCGGAGCTCGCAACGGGTCCGCTCCAATCGAAACGAAAAACGGGCGCCGTAGCGCCCGTCCTTCGCATGCGTCGTCAGGCGATCCGCGACGGATCGCGCGGCGTCACGCCACCTTCTTCCACTGGCCGAGCGCGGCAAGGCCGTTCTGCTTCGCCCGCAGCACGACCATGTCCTGCGCGGCCTTGAAGTTGGCCTGCATGTCCTTCGCCCACAGCTGCAGCGCGGCGGTCTGCATCGCGCGGCCATACGAGAACGACAGCGGCCACGGGTGCGGACCCATCTGGTTCATCGCATTGAGATGCGCGGTCGCCTGTTCATCGCTCTGGCCTCCGGAGAGGAACACGATGCCGGGCAGGGTCGCGGGCACCGCCGACTTGAGGCAGCGCACGGTCGCCTCGGCGACCGTGTCGACGTCGGCCTGGTCGTCGCAATCCTTGCCGGACACGACCATGCTCGCCTTGAGGATCGTGCCTTCCAGCAGTACGTTCTGTTCGTACAGCGCGCCGAACAGCGAGCGCAGCGTCGCCTCGGTCACCTCGTAGCAGACGTCGATGTCGTGGTCGCCGTCCATGAGCACTTCGGGCTCGACCATCGGCACGATGCCTGCTTCCTGGCAGAGCGCCGCGTAGCGCGCGAGCGCATGCGAGTTCGCCTCGATGCAGGTGCCGCTCGGCGTGTCCTCGCCGATCGTGATGACCGCGCGCCACTTGGCGAACTTCGCGCCGAGCTTGGCGTACTCGGCGAGGCGCTCGCGCAGGCCGTCGAGGCCTTCGGTGACGAGCTCCCCGGGGAAGCCCGCGAGCGGCTTGGCGCCGAGATCGACCTTGATGCCGGGCAGGATGCCCGCGTCGAGCATGATCTTCGTGAACGGCACGCCGGCCTTGGTCGCCTGGCGGATCGTTTCGTCGTAGAGGATCGCGCCGGAGATGTGCTCGCCGAGTTTGGGCGCGGTCAGCAGCATCTCGCGGTAGGCGCGACGGTTCTCCTCGGTGTTCGGCACGTTGACCGAGTCGAAGCGCTTCTTGATCGTGGCGGTGGACTCGTCGATCGCGATGATGCCCTTGCCCGGTGCCACCATCGCCTGGGCAATGCTTTCAAGCTCTTCGATGCTCATCAATGACTCCGTGGCGAAACGAAAAGGCGCCACGGCCGCAGGATGGCTCGGCCGGGGCGCGGGATGATTTTCAGGGCCGGGGATTATAGGTCAGTTCCGCGGCAGGCGCTGCCCGGCCATGGCGACCGTTCAGGGATCGCGAGATCCCCGCGCGCGCTCAGTACGGCGACTGCCAGCGCCGCGCGAGGCCGATGCCGAACGCATCGCCCTCGACGAGCTCGAGTTCGAGCGCCTGCGCTCCGGTGGACGTGTCGACGAGCACGCTGCCGTGCTCGTCCGCGAGCGCATCGGCGAGCTCGTCGATCACGAACGCCTCGACGAGCCAGCGGAACGCCGCGGCGAAATCGGGGCAGGCGCCGTTTGCCGACAGGTTCTCGTCGCCGCCTTCCTGCGAGGTCCAGTAGTAGATGCCGCGCGCACCGCACGCCTTCGTCGGCGGCGGCCGGTACAGCAGGCCGCCGAGACCGTCGCCGACCTCGGTGAACAGCAGCGTGCTCGCCCTGAGGAATTCCTGCATGTCGGGCGAATAGTCCTCGCGCATGGCCGCCTCGGGCGTGCCCCAGTCCTTGACGATCGCGCCGTAGGCGTCGCGCAGGTCGGCGGCCGACGTCATCGAATGGTCACCGATGCGGATCGCGCCGACCGTGCGCTGCATGGACACGAAGTCGGCCGGCAGATCGAAGCCGAGGCGCTGCCGCGCAGCGTCGAGCGTCGCCGCGCCCGCGGGCGTTCCGGCATCGAGGTAGACCTCGACGCCATGCTCGCGCGCGAACGCGCGGGTAGCCTGGATGAAGGCGTCGACGCGCTCGCCGTACGGCCGGCCGGGCTTGGCGAGCAGCGCGGCCGCCGGCGCGAAGTCGAGCAGCGCGATCGCCTGCTCGCCCTTGCGCGTGCGCTCGCCGCCGTCGCCGCGCAGCGCGTACCCACCGTGCGCACGCAGCGCGTGCGGACCCTGCGCGAGCTCGAAGCGGCACAGCACGCTGCGCGCCGCGTCCCGGGCGACATCGCGACGCACGCTGCAGGCCGGCGCGCCGTCGACATCGATGACGAGGTCGATGCGCGCGTCCTGCAGCGGCGACCGTACTTCGACCGGCACGGCCGCGGCCGGCGTGCCCACGAGGGCGGCCAGGAGCGCCGCGGCGAGCGCGGCCGCGGGGAACGGACGCAGGGAATCGGGCTTCGACACGGGATCCTTCCTCTCCAGTCGCGTCGCGGCGCGCGTTCGTCGCGCGCCCGCCATGCGTGCGGGCTCTCAGCGGTCGTTCCAGCCGAGCTTGTCGATCTGGCACTGCTTCATGACCGCCGTGCGCGCAGCCGCATCGGTCGGCGCGTTGAACGGGAAGATCAGCCAGCTGAACACGCGGTCGCGCCCCGCGTTCGTCACGGTCGGCTCGAAGCGCATGTTGGTCGCCATGCTCGTCGCGACCTTGGCGAGGTCACCCGCAGGCACGACGCGCTGCACCTTGATCGTGCTCGTGTGGCCGTCCTTCTCGACCACGAACGACACCGCCGCGCAGCCGGGCGAGCTGATGTTGCGCGCCATGATCGGCACGTCGGCCTCGACCGACGCGTTCACCAGCGTCCAGTAGCCGGCGAGCTTGTCCGGCACGACCACGCGCGGCGGCGCGTCGGATTGCGCGAAGGCAACGGCGCTGACCAGCGCGAGGGCAGCGAACGGAACGGCACGCAGCATGACGCGACCTCCTGTGCGATCGATGATGCAGTTTACGCCGATCGGCGCGAAGCGGTCGCCGGCGGCGACCGTCGTGGGAGCGGGACGCAGGGTGGGACGCAACGCGCGAGGCGTCGATGGACGCGACGCGACGCGCCTCATCGCGAGCCCCCAACGCCACGCAGGGGCGCTACGCGTCGGGCTCGCCGGCATCGCGCGCAGGAGGCGCGGAGGGATCGCCGTAGCGCAGGCGATGCAGCAACCCCGTCAGCCCGCGCGCGCCGAGCACGAGCGCGACGCCGGCCGCACACTGCAGGGGCGACCGACAGCACGGACCCTAGCGTGGACGCGCCGAGCAGGACCGCGCCGAGGCGGACGACGATGCAGAGGATCGAATACAGCGACGTGCGCATGATGCCCGGCTCCTTCGCCCTCGGCGGCCTACAGGTCGTTGAGTCCCTCGGCGACGCCGTCGGCGCCGACCATGAGCAGCTTGAGCGTGTTCGTGCCGCCGCCCTGGCCGGTGTGATCGCCGTTCGTGACGAGCACGCGGTCGCCGACGGCGAGATGCCCGAGGCGGTAGAGATGCTGGATCGCGTCGCGCGACGCCTGCGTCGGCCCGACGCCTTGCGCGTCGAACTCGACCGGGTTCACGTCGCGGTACAGCAGCATGCGCCGCCGCGCGGCGGCGTTGCGCGAGAGCGCGTAGATCGGCACGGTCGAGCGATAGCGCGACAGCCACTGCGCGGTCGCACCGCTCTCGGTCAGCGCGATGATCGCGCGGACGCCGACCTGGCTCGCGAGAAACATCGCACCGAGCGCGATCGCCTGGTCGGTGCGGTCGAGCCGATGCGCGCCGGGGCTCAGGTCCTCGGTCGGTTCGAACTGCCGCTCGGCGCCGAGGCAGACGCGGCGCATCGCCGCGACTGCCTTGTCCGGATGCTTGCCGGCCGCGGTCTCCTGCGACAGCATCACGGCATCGGTGCCGTCGATGACCGCGTTGGCGACGTCGAGCACCTCCGCGCGCGTGGGGATCGGCGACTCGACCATCGACTGCATCATCTGCGTCGCGGTGATGACGACGCGCGAGCGCGTGAGCGCCTCGCGGATGATCTTCTTCTGCAGGCCCGGCAGCTCGGCGTCGCCGATTTCGACGCCGAGGTCGCCGCGCGCGACCATCACCGCATCCGAGGCTTCGATGATCTCGGCGAGGTTCTCGATCGCTTCGGCGCGCTCGATCTTCGCGACGAGCGCGGCGCTGCCGCCCGCCTCGTGCAGCAACCGGCGCGCCTGCTCGATGTCGTCGGCGACCTTGACGAACGACACCGCGAGGAAGTCGGCGCCGAGCTCGGCGGCAAGCCGGATGTCCGCGCGATCCTTGTCCGACAGCGCGGCGACGGTGAGGCCGCCGCCGAGCCGGTTGATGCCCTTGCGATCGGACAGGCGTCCGCCGGCGAGCACGCTGCAGCGGATCGTGCGGTCGACGATGTCGACGACGTCGAGCGAGACGAGGCCGTCGTCGAGCAACAGCACGTCGCCCGGTTTCACGTCGCGCCAGAGGTCGTGGTAGCTGACGCCGACGCGGGTCGCGTCGCCGGGCGGCGCGTCGGCGCGGCAGTCGAGCGCGAACGCCTGCCCCGGCACGAGTTCGACCGGGCCGGCCGCGAAGCGCTCGATGCGGATCTTCGGGCCCTGCAGGTCGGCGAGCACGCCGACTTCGACGCCGAGTTCGGCGGCCGCCGCTCGCACCGCATCGGCCCGTTGGCGGTGGTCGACCGCGCTGCCGTGCGAGAGGTTGAGGCGCACGACATTGACGCCTTCGGCGATGAGCTTCTTCAGCGCACCGGGCGCGTCGGTCGCCGGCCCGAGCGTGGCGATGATCTTGGTGCGGCGAAGCTGCTCTGCCATCCGCGTCGTTTCCGTTCCAGACGAGCCCGCTACGCTAGCAGCGTCACCGCGACGGCGTCCATCGCGGCGCGCGACGACGAAGGAGGGCGATGCCTCAGGCGCGGTGCGCGAGCAATCCGGGCAGTTCGGCAGGCTCGTTCGCGATCGCGTCGGCGCCGGCATCGCGCAGCTCGTCGACGCTGCCGAAGCCCCAGGCGACGCCGATCGCGCGCACCGCGTTCGCCTTCGCGCCAGCGATGTCGAAATGGCGGTCGCCGATCATCGCGGTGGCATCGGGCGCGACGTCGAAGTCGGCGAGCGCACGCGCGATCATCGCGGCCTTCTCGCTGTCGCGGCTGCCCGGCGCCGCCGCGTACACGCGCGCGAAGCGGTCGCCGAACGGCAGGTGACGCACGATCTTCTCCGCGTACAGGTCGACCTTGCTCGTCACGACGGCCAGTCGCGTGCCGCGCGCGGCGAGCGCGTCGACGATCGCGCCGACGCCGTCGTAGACGCGGTGCTCGCGCCAGCCGACCTCGCTGAAGCGCTCGCGATAATGGTCGACCGCGCGTTCGACCGCGACCGGATCGTCGCCGAGCGCGAGCGGGAACGTCGCGCGCAGCGGCGGACCGATCCAGCCACGCAAGGTATCGCGCGGCGGGCTCGTCGCGCCGAGCCGCGCGAGCGCATATTCGATCGAACCGACGATGCCCGCCTCGGAGTCGATCAGCGTACCGTCGAGGTCGAACAGCGCGAGCCTCACCCGTCGAAGCCGTTCTTGAAGATGAGGTCGACGACGGTTCCGCGCTGCAGGTTCAGCACGAAGCCCTCCGCGCTCGTCGCCGTCACGCTCACCGTGAACGCGTTGCCGGGCGCGGTCCAGCTCTCGCCGACCTTGAACATCGAGCCTTCGTTGTTGGCCGTGTCCGCGGGCGGCACGCTCGCGTCGACGCTCCAGGCGGGTTCGTCGCGCGTCGTGTCGACCTCATGGATGATCACTGCATCGCCGGCGAGGTTCGCCTCGTAGTAGCCGCTGCGCTTGCGTGCTTCGATCACGTAGTAGTGGCTGGCCGGGGCCGGAGCGGGCAACGTGACGACGATCATCTGCGCGTGCGTCGAGCCGCGCAGGCTCGCGCGATCGAGCGTGATGCCGTTGTAGGCGCCGTTCGCGGACACCGTGAGCTTGCGCGCGGCGTCGATCCAGCCGAGGTCGTCGCGCGACCAGATGCCGATGTGCTTGGGCTGCGTACCGTAGGTCGCATCGTGGCCCGCGTTGTCCCAGGCGTCGCTCATGACGTCCCACGGGTTGTCGTACGGGTTGCCGTCGCCGTCGGAGTTGTTCGCGTGCGGCAGGCCGAAGCCATGGCCCATCTCGTGCGCGAGCGGCGCTTCGTTCGCGTAACCCCAGGGCGGCTCCCACGTCACGTACCAGACCTTGCCGACGCCATCGAGCGTCGCGAAGCGGCTGCCGCCCCACGCGTAGCCGTCGAGGTCGTCGTTGTAGAACGTGTTGACGCCGACGAAGTTCGCGAAATTGACGCTCGCGTCGGCGACCGCGGTGCAGTCGTCGAACAGCGCGCCGAGGTTCGCCGAACCGCCCGCGGGCACGTAGTACGAACGCGGATGCGGCAGCGTGAACCAGCCGTAGGCGACGCTGCCGGCGACGTCGGCCTTGTCGTAGGACACCTCGCGCCAGTAGTGGTCGAGGCGCCCGGTCTGGTTCGACAGCATCGTGCTGAAGTACGGCACGTCGTGCGGCTGCGCCGCGACGTCGCTGAA
>NZ_DATDMY010000028.1:0-2071 GCF_036518555.1 Dokdonella sp.
GCGACGGCACCGCGGACGGCGAACTGCCACCATGGCATCGCGAGCTCGAACCATCCGTCCATCCCATCCTCCTCGGCCCCGGTCGACGCCCCTGTGCATCGCCGGCGGCCTGCCGCCACCGGCATCGCGATCGTAGGAGCGGACATGGCAGCGGCGCATGAATGAACCCGGGCCGGCTCAACGCCGATTCATCGACATCGACACACTCTTCGTGGCCCGACGAACGCCCCCTCTGCCGATGACGACCTTCCTGCGGTCGAACGCGCTCTCGCTGACCCTGCTCGCCACATTCGTCGCGTGCCTCGTCGCGCAGATCGCTTTCGGCCATCGCGCTTACGATGATGAGCTCGTGCGCCAGGGCATGCCGCCGATCGACTTGTGGTCATACCTGCACAGCGGCCACTTCGTCTCCGCACTGATGGAGAACTGGGAGAGCGAGTTCCTGCAGATGGGCATGTACGTGCTCCTCACCGTGCACTTGCGCCAGCGCGGTTCGGCCGAATCGCGTCCGTTCGAGCGATCCGCGGAAACGATCGAGGCGGGCCCGGCGCCATGGCCGGTACGGGCAGGCGGCCTGTGGCGCGCGCTCTACGAGCGTTCGCTGTCGATCGCGATGTTCCTGCTGTTCGCGATCGCGTTCGCGGGCCACGCCGTCGGCAGCTGGATGCTCGAGTCGGAACAGCGAACGGCGTCGGGGCTCGCGCCGGAGCGATTCATCGAGCACGTCGCGGGCGCGCAGTTCTGGTTCGAGTCGATGCAGAACTGGCAGAGCGAATTCCTCGCCGTGCTCTCGCTCGTCGTGTTCTCGATCTTCCTTCGCCAGAAGGACTCGCCGCAGTCCAAGCCGGTCGAGGCTCCGCACCGGCAGACCGGCTCCTAGGCACCGATCCAGCGCAGCGCCGAGGGCGTCGCGATCACGCGCACCGGCCGATCGGTGCGCAGCAGTTCCAGCGCGCGTCGGGTTCGGGCGCTCGTGCGGGCGGCCACGGCATCGCGAACGACGGCGACCTCGTACGCGCGCGCATGAGCATCGAGCGCGGTATTGAGGACGCACGCATCCGCGGCGATGCCGACGAGCGCAAGGCGTTCGACGCCGAGCTGGTTCAGCAGGATGCGCAAGGGAGTCTCGAAGAACGCCGAATGCCTGGGCTTGAGCACGAAGTAGTCGAGCGGCGAAGGCAGGATCTCGCGCACGACGTCGGCGCCGATCGCGCCGTCGCCGGCACAGAGGTCGACGTTGCTGCGCAGGTCGGAGCGCCATTGCCCGAAATTGTCGTTGCAGTAGACGACGGGGACGCCTGCCTCGCGCGCGCGCCGCAGGATGCGCCGGATATTCGGCAGCACCCTGCGCGTCTGGCGAAGCAGCGAACCCGCTCCCGGGAAATCGAACGGATTGACGAGGTCGATCGCGAGCACGGCTCCCGGTGGTGAGCCACTCCCCGATCGATGCGCCCTCGCACCGTTCACCGCTTGGTGCGCGCCCGCGTACGCGCCGCCTTCTTCGCGGCCGCCGACCGGCTCGACGACGTGCGGGTCGACTTCTTCGAGGCTCGCTTCGCCGGCGCCTTCTTCCGCGCCGACGTGCTCTTCGTGGAAGCCTTCTTCGCAGGGGTCTTCTTCGCCGGTGACGCCTTCTTCGATGCCGTACGTCCCTTCGCGCCGCCAGTCTCCTTGTTCACTGTGGCCCAGGCTCGCTTCTCGGCGGTCTTCTTAGACACGCCGCGCTTCTCGTAGCTTTCCTCGATGTGTTCCGCCTGGCGTCGCTGCTTGGCGCTGTAACTGGACTTGTCGCCGCGTGGCATGTCGTGCTCCTGTCGGTGATCGTCGCCTCGGAGATGTCGGATCTCGACGGGCCCGCGATGTCGCCGAGCCGCCTCCTGCCGTGCGCGCCGACGCCGCAGGATGTCCGCGTCTGCGGTGGATCCCGCGCATCGGATCGCAGCAGACAGCCTCCGCTCGCGCGCATGACTGGCTGTCGAACGGGCGCCGCGCGCGCGGCTCCGATTCAGCGAGGCGCAAGCACGGGTCACCGGCGGTTTCGAGGCGCCCGGATTGCCGACGGTACGGCCAC
>NZ_DATDMY010000029.1:0-2327 GCF_036518555.1 Dokdonella sp.
GTCCAGCACGCGCACCAGAAGGGCATCATCCATCGCGACCTCAAGCCCGCCAACGTGCTCGTGCGCCGCGTCGACGGCACCCCGATGCCGAAGATCATCGACTTCGGCATCGCCATCGGCGGCAGCGCCGGCAGCGAGGGCAGCGGCGTCGCCGCGAGCGCGACCGTCGCCGAGCGCGCGGGCACGGGTCTTTACATGAGCCCGGAGCAGGCGCAGACGCACGGCATCGACACCCGCAGCGACGTCTACTCGCTCGGCGTGATGCTGTACGAAGTGCTCACCGACACCGATGCCGCGGCGATCACGCCGGTCGCGCACCATTCGACGCGGCGCCTGCACGAAACCCTGCTCGCCGCGATCGACAGCGATACCGCGGTCGCCGACGCCGTCGACGCGTCGGGCGCCCTGCTCGCCTCGGCGCGGCACCTTCCGCGCGGGCTTCGTGCGATCCTGCGCAAGTCGCTCGCGACCGATCGCGCCGATCGCTACGACTCGGCCGCCGCGCTCGCGGACGACCTCGAGCGCTTCCGTGAACGGCGTCCGCTGAAGGCGATCGAACCGACGCGCTGGTATCTCGCGCGCACGTTCGTCGCGCGCCACCGGCTCGGCCTCGCCGTGAGCATGCTGATCGCGGTGTCGCTCGTCGCCGGCATCGCGCTCGCGCTCGACGGCCTCGCGCGTGCGCGGCGTTCCGCCGTGATCGCCGGGATCGAGGCGGCCAAGGCCGATCGCGTCGCCGAGTTCACGCGCGGCATGCTCGCCGGTATCGACCCGAACCGGGCCAAGGGCATGGACCGCAGCCTCATGCACCTCGTGCTCGATTCGGCTGCGGAACGCGCCGGCCGCGAACTCGCCGACCAGCCGGCCGTGCGCGCGTCGATCGAGCGCACGATCGCCGACAGCTATTCGTCGCTCGGCGACTACGCGATCGCGCAGCGCCACTACGAGGCCTCGCTCGGCGCGGGCAAGGACGCCGGCCTGCCCGTCGCCGAGATCGCGCGCACGCGCGCACGCGCGGCGACCAACCTGCTCAACTACGAGCAAGCCGCAAACGCACTCGCGCTCGCGCAGCAGGCGTTCGCCGACGTCGCCGTGCTGCCCGCCGACGATCGCGACCGCCTCTCGGTCGAGTCCTCGCTCGGTGCGGTCGAGAGCATGTCCGGCAAGCCCGAGGAGGCGCGTGTGCGGCTGCATCGCGTGCTCGCGGCGCAACGCCGCCTGTTCGGCGACGACAGCGAGGACGTGCTCGCGACGATCGACAACCTCACCTCGGTCGACATCGACACCGCGCACCTCGACGAGGCGCGGCCGCTGCTGGAGGAACTGCTCGCGCAGCGGCGCAAGCAGTACGGCGCGGAGAACTCGAAGACGATCGACGCGATCAACGGCCTCGCGATCGTCGCGCTGGAGCAGAAGCGCTACGCGGACGCGGAACGGTTGCTCGCGCCGCAACTGCCGATGGTCGAACGCGTGTTCGGCAAGGACCATCCCTTGACGATGCGCCTCGTCAGCAACCTCGGCGGCGCGATCCGCCAGCAGGACCGCAACGAGGACGCGCGGCCCTACTACGAGCGCGCGGCCGCGCTCGCCAACAAGCTGTACGGGCCGACCAACCCGTCCGCGGTGGTCGCCGAGTCGAACCTGTCGCTGCTGCTGCGCGACGCCGGCGACCTCACCGCGGCCGAGGCGCACGGGCGCATCGCCGCCGGCAACGCGGGCGCCGCGTTCGGCGACAACGCGATGCGCGCGATCATGCACCGCGAGTTCGCGACCGTGCTCGTGCGCGAGCGCAAGTTCGAGGAAGCCGAGAAGGAACTGCTGTTCGCCTGGGACGTGTTCTCGCACGCCGAAGGGTTCGGCCCGCAGCATCCGCGCAGCCAGGACGTGGTCGACACGTGCGTCGAGCTGTACTCGGCGTGGAACAAGCCAGACCAGGTCGCGCTATGGCGCGCGCGCAAGGCCGCGGCACCGGCCACGGCCGCCACCGCGGGGCCATGACCGACGGGCGGTGGCATTCCGTCCGGCACTGACTACACTGCGCGCACGCGGTTCCGGACAGGGGCGGACATGCACGGCGACGAACCCGGCGCGAACGACGCCACCGAATTCATCGGAGACGCCCGTGCGGCCGACGCCGCCGGCGTGCTCGAACCGGGCATGCAGCTCGGCCCCTACCTGATCCGCTCCGTCCTCGGCGAAGGCGGCATGGGCCGCGTCTACCTCGCCGAGCAGCTGCGCCCGGTGCATCGCGAGGTCGCCCTCAAGCTCATCCGCGAGCAGGTCGCCAGCCCGCTCGCGCGCGCCTACTTCGACGTCGAGCGGCAGGC
>NZ_DATDMY010000030.1:0-13001 GCF_036518555.1 Dokdonella sp.
CGAACGCATCGACTGGCGGCGCGACGACCTCGCGGTGTGCGTGCGCGCGGACCATCCGCTCGCGCTGCGCAAGCGCCTGCGCGCGGACGACCTGCGCGGCCAGCGCTGGATCCTGCGCGAACCGGGATCGGCGACGCGCGCGCTGTTCGAGGAGGCGAGCCGCGGCGTGCTCGGCCCGCTCGACATCGCGCTCGAACTCGGCCAGAGCGAAGCGATCAAGCAGGCCGTGATCGCCGGCCTCGGCGTCGCGTGCCTTCCCGCGGTCGCGGTCGCCGATGCGGTCGCGAGCGGTCGCATCGTTGCGCTGCGCACGCCGTTCCTCGTCCTCGAACGTCGCCTCACGCTGCTCGTCCATCGCACGCGCTGGCGCGGCGCCACGCTGCGTGCGTTTCTGGGGTCGCTGGAGGAAGGCGAGGGCCGAGCCTGAAACACGAAGGACACGAAGGACACGAAGGAAAAAAAGCAGCTAGAGATTGAAACACGGAGCACTCGGAGCACACAGAGAATAGCTTTCAAACAGACGAGCTCTCTGCTTCGCATTCTCCGTGTCCTCGGTGTTTCAAGCTCTTCCATGATCGTGCTTTTCCTTCGTGTCCTTCGTGTCCTTCGTGTTTCAATCTTTTCAATCTTTCTGCGCTTCCGTCGCGAGGGACAGCGCGAGGCGCGTCGCGGCGAACAGGCTGCCCGGGTCGGCACGGTCGGCGCCGGCGAGGTCGAGCGCGGTGCCGTGGTCGACCGAGGTGCGCAGGTACGGCAGGCCGAGCGTGACGTTGACGGCGTGGCCGAAGCCGGCGTGCTTGAGCACGGGCAGGCCCTGGTCGTGGTACATCGCGAGCACGGCGTCGTAGCGCTGCAGCTGGGTCGGCACGAACGCGGTGTCGGCCGGGATCGGGCCCTGGACGTCGAAGCCGGTCGCACGCAGCTGGCCGATCGCGGGCGCGATCACGTCGATCTCCTCATGGCCGAGATGGCCGCCTTCGCCCGCGTGCGGGTTGAGGCCGAGCACGGCGACGCGCGGCGCGGCGATGCCGAACCGTGCGATGAGGTCGTCGCAGAGGATGCGCAGGGTCTGCACGAGCGCGCTGCGCGTGATCGCCGCAGGGACTTTCGCGAGCGGCAGGTGCGTGGTCGCGAGCGCGACGCGCAGGTCGCCGCCGTTGCGCGCGCCGCCGGGCGCGGTGAGCATCATGACGACATCACGCCGTGCGCGCGCGGCGAAGAACTCGGTGTGGCCGGTGAACGGGATGCCCGCGTCGTTGATGACGCCCTTGTGCACGGGCGCGGTCACGATCGCGCCGAACTCGCCCGACATCGCGCCGTCGGCGGCGCGCGCGAGCGTCGCGAGCACGTACGGGGCATTGCGCGGATCGAGCCGGCCGGGCGCCGCCGGCGCGGACAACGTCGTCGCGATCACGCGCAGCTCGCCGGGCGCGCGCGCGGCGATCGCCTTGCCGTCGTAGGCGCGCAGCGACAGCGCGATGCCTGCCGCGCGTGCGCTGCGTGCGAGCAGGTCGGGATCGGCGATCGCGACGAGATCGGCCGTGAGCTCGCTTGCCGCGAGCTTCGCGACGAGTTCGGGGCCGATGCCGGCCGGTTCGCCGGCGGTCAGCGCGAGGCGCGGCAGGCTCATGCCGCGCGCGGTCAGCCGCCGGTCGTGCCGGTCGGGGCGTCGCCGCCCGGCAGGCGGATCTCGATGAACGCCTCGCTGCGCAGCTGGCGCAGGAAGCTCGCGTACTCGTCCTCGGCCTTGCGCCCGAACAGCATATTCTTCGCCTCGTCGCGCTGCATCTCGCCGGCCTTGTCGGTCTGACGCACCTCGACGAGCTTGAGGATGTGCCAGCCCGCGTTGGTCTTGAACGGCTGCGAGATGTCGCCGGGCTTCATGTCTTTCACCGCATTGGCGATGCTCGCGCCGTAGGCGTCGGCGACGAACCAGCCGAGATCGCCGCCGAGGCCGGCGGTCTGCTCGTCGTCCGAGGTCGCCTTGGCGACCTTCGCGAAGTCCTCGCCGCCGACGACGCGGCCGCGGATCTCGCCGATCTTCTTCTCGGCCTGCTCGTCGCTGACGAGCTCGCTCGTCTTGACGAGGATGTGGCTCGCCTCGTATTCGGTCACCATGTGCGTGGCGGTATCGCGCTTGCCGATCAGCTTGATGATGTGGAAGCCGTTCGCGCCGCGCAGCGGCGACGACACGTCGCCTTCCTGCATCTTGTCGGCCGCCTCGACCATCGCGGGCGGCAGTTCGTTCGCGCTGCGCCAGCCGAGGTCGCCGCCCTGCAGCGCGTTCTCGGCATTCGAATAGCGGATCGCGGCCGCGCCGAAGTCCATGCCGCCGTCGATCTGCTTCTTGATGTCGTCGGCCTTCGCGCGCGCTTCGTCGACCTGCTCCGGCGTCGCGCCGTCGGGCACGTTGATCATGATATAGCCGATGTGCAGCTGGCCCGGGTGCAGGTTGCCGTTCTTGATCAGGCTGTCGACTTCGGCGTCGCTGACCTGCACGCGGCTCTGCGCGACGCGCTGCCGCAGCTGCTGCACGATGAGCTGCTCGCGCACGTTGTCGCGGAAGCCGTCGTAACTCATGCCCTGGCGCTCGATCGCGCCGCGCAGCTGGCTCACGTCCATGCGGTTCTGCTGCGCGATCTGCGCGAGTGCCTGGTCGATCTGCGCGTCGGACACCTTGACGCCGGTCGAATCGGCGCGCGCGACCTGCAGCTTCTGCATGATGAGGCGGTCGAGCAGCTGGCGCTCGAGCACGTCGTGCGGCGGCAGCTGCTGCGGGTTCTTGGCGAACTGCGCGGTGACCGCGGCGACCTGGCGGTCGAGCTCGCTCTGCAGCACGACGTCTTCGTCGACGACCGCGACGATGCGGTCGAGCGGTTCGCTCGCGACCGCCTGCGCGAACGCGGGCGTCGCGAACGGGGTCAGCAGGGCGAAGGCGAGGGCGAGGCCGGTCAGGGTTCGATTCATGGGGGTTCCGGATAGGGCGCTTGCGGCGCCGCGACAACGAGGATGTCGGATCGACCCCCGGCGCCGCCGGTTGGTTCCGCGGCGCACGGCAAGGGTCGGCCAAGTCATTGATAACCTAGGATACCACGGCGCAGGAACGAGTCCGTCTGCTGGCCGATCGAGCCGACGCCCTTGAACTCGAGCTCGAAATAGATCGCATCGTCGGCCTGGCCGCCCACGCTGCGGATCCAGTGCCGCGCGATCACGCGCCAGGCGACGCAGCAGGTGTCATGCTCGATGCCGATGAAGCGCTCGAGCGTGCGGCCGTCGCGGCCGCGCGGATCGGTCGCGAGCGGGTCGTTCAGCGCGTAGTTCTCGCGCGCGATGAGGCGCCACGCGGGCGTGAGCGGAATCGCCGCCGACACGTCGACCTGTTCGAGGAAATTGCGCCGGTAGCGGTACGAGAAGTTGACGATGCCTTCGTCGCCGAAACGATTCTGCAACGTGAACGTCGACAGCTCGGTGCGGTGCTGGTTCGGATTCCATTGCTGGTCGAGCACGATGCGCCAGCGGTCGCTCAGGTGCAGGTCGATCTCACCGGCATAGATCGAACCGCCGAAATCGGTCGGCGGCACGCCGGGCAGCTGCACGCGCTGGTCGTCGAAGTAGCGGATCTCGCCGATGCTCGCCGAGACGCGCTCGACGCCGGTCGCGTCCTCGAGGAAGCGCGTGGTCAGCGCGAGCGACAGGTTGTTCGCATCCATCTGGCGGTCGGCACCGACGAAGCGGTTGCTGCGGAACAGCTGGCCGAAGCTGAACGGCACGTCCTGCGTGTCGAAGATCGGGAGGTCGTCCTGGTCGCGGTACGGCACGCGCAGGTAATACGCGCGCGGTTCGAACGTCTGCGTGTACGCCTCGCCGCCGATGTCGAGCGAACGCTCGAACACGAGGCCGCTGTCGACGCTGAAGATCGGCACGCCGCGGCTCGGGTGGCGGCCCTGCAGCAACGGATTGCTGCTCTCGTCGAGGTGGTCGAGGCTGTAACTCGTATAGCGGTAGCCGAGTTCGGGGCGCACGAACCACGCGGCGCGCTCGATCGGCAGGTCGAGGTGCGGGTAGAGGTCCACGCGCTGGCCGTCGAGCGCGTGGTCCTTCGAGAACGAGACCGCCTCGGCGTCGATGCCGCCTTCGAGCAGGCCGGCGAGCGCGTGCTGGCCCGTGAACGTCAGGCGCGGCAGGCGGCGGTACGGCTCGTACTGCGAGGGCAGGGTCGGGTCCGTGATCTGGTAGCGATCGCCGCCGATCGACGCGTTCCACCACGTGCCGTGGCCGTTGATGTAGGCGCTCGACGGCAGGAAGCCGATCGCCGAGCTGTACAGGCCGCGGCCGAAGTCCTCGAAGTAGCGGTCGTCCGAGACGCGGTTGAGGTTGACGTTCGCGCCCCAGTTCGCATTGAACGTGGTGACGTCCTTCCACTGGTACCACCAGCGGCTGTCGGGCACCTTGTCGCCGGTCTCGCGCGACTCGTCGTCGGCGCGGTTGTCGTGCGCGAGGTATTCCGCGTTGAACGTGCCGCTGCTGCTTTCCGTGAGGTAGCGGAACTCGCCGCCGAGCATGAGGCCGCGCTCGGTCATGATGCGCGGCGACAAGGTCGCGTCGTAGTTCGGCGCGAGGTTGAGGTAATACGGCAGCGTGAGGTCGAAGCCGCGCCGCTCGCCGTAGCCGACCAGCGGATAGAGGAAGCCGCTGACGCGGCGGTCGTCGAGCGGGAAGCGCAGGTACGGCAACCAGAACACGGGCACGTCGTGCACGCGGAAGGTGACGTCGTGCGCGCGGCCGATGCCCTCGGCACGGTCGAGTTCGATGTCGCGTGCGGCGAACGCCCACTGCTGGTCGCGCAGGTTGCAGGTCGAGTACGTCGCGCGCGTGAGGCGCGCGTGGTCGACGTCGTCGACCACCGCGACCTGGGCGACGCCGTTGCCGCGCGACTGCAGCAGCTGGTAGCGCACGCCATCGAGCGTGCACTGGTCGAGGTCGGTGTTGCCCTTCGCGCGGTCTGCCGACAGCAGCAACCCGCGGTCCTGGTACGTGACCGGGCCCGCCGCGGTGAAGTCGGTCGTTTCCGCGTCGTAGGTGATCTTCTCGGCGTGCAGGAACAGGTCGAGCTGGCGGATCTCGGCCTTGCCTTCGAGCACGTAGTGGTTCTTGTCGGTCGTGCTCACCTTGAGCGCGCTCGCATCGCGCGGCGCCGCGCTGCGGTCGCCGGTGGTCGGCAGGCCGGGGACGTAGAAGTCGAGCAGGTCGTTCTTGCCGCACATGCCCCAGTCGACCGGCTTCTTCGGGCACTTGAGCGTGCCGGCCGGGCATGCCGGCGCGTCCTCCGCGTGCGCGGGCGTGAACGCGAGGGCGAGCAGGATCGCGAGCGCGAGATGGCGCCGGCCGACGGCGACGGGGAGGCTGGGCAGCACGGGAATCCGTTCTGTGGCGTAGCGGGGCCGCTAGCTTGCCCAAACTGCCGTCCGGCGGCAAACCCGCGCCGGCGGCCGCCCTCGCCTCATGCCATCAACGCGGCGACGTGCGCCGCGCTGCAGGCACGCAGCGCGCCAAGGTCGTAGCCGCCCTCGAGGCTCGATACGAGGCGCCCGCCCGCGTGCCGCTCGGCGAGGTCGACGAGGCGGCGCGTGATCCAGGCATAGTCGTCGGTTTCGAGTTCGAGGCTCGCGAGCGGGTCCTGTCGGTGCGCGTCGAAGCCTGCGGACACGATCAGGAGCTGCGGCGCGAACGCGTCGATCGCGGGGAGCACGGTGCGGATGCAGGCGTCGCGGAACTCGATGCTGCCTGCGCCGGGGCGCAACGGCGCGTTGACGATGTTGCCGACGCCGCGCTCCTCGCTCGCGCCGGTGCCCGGATAGAGCGGCCACTGGTGGGTCGACGCGTACAGGACGCGCGCGTCGCCGCAGAAGATGTCCTGCGTGCCGTTGCCGTGATGGACGTCGAAGTCGACGATCGCGACGCGCTCGAGCCCGTGCGCGGCGATCGCGTGCGCGGCCGCGACCGCGACGTTGTTGAACAGGCAGAAGCCCATCGCGCTGGCCGCGGTCGCGTGGTGCCCGGGTGGGCGCACCGCGCAGAACGCGCGTCGCACGTCGCCGGCGACGACGGCGTCCACCGCCGCGCACGCGGCGCCGGCCGCGCGCAATGCCGCTTCGGCCGATGCGGGCGACATCAGCGTGTCGGGATCGAGCTGCAGCCAGCCGCTGCGCGGCGCATTCGCGAGCAGGTCGTCGACATACGGTGCACGATGCACGCGTGCGAGCTGCGCGCGCGTCGCGCGCGGCGCCTCGACGCGCACGAGCAGCGCGAAACGCTCCTCTTCGAGCGCATCGAGCACGCTCGCGAGCCGCGACGGCGACTCCGGATGGCCGGGGCCGGGGTCGTGCGCGAGGCAGCTCGCGTGCGTGTAGAGCGCGACGCTCATGCGGCGGCTTCGGGCAGGGCGGCGAGGGCTTCCCGCGCAGCCGCCTCACCGAGTCGTCGGCCGGCCGCGAGCGTCGCCGCATCGAGCCAGTTCGGGAACGTGACCTCCTCGACGCGATGGCGGCCGTCGTCGCCGTGCACCTCGCGCAGGCGCGCGAGCCGCTCGCGCGGGAACCGGTCGGCGAGCCGCACGAGCGCGGGCCACAGCCGCGCGTGCACGAAGCTGACCCGGCCGTCGACGACGCGGCACACGAGCACGTCGGCGGCTGCGCGCACCGCGCGCGTCGCGGCGAAGATGCGCTTGCCTTGCGCATGCGCCCACCAGGTGCCGGCGAGCGTTTCGCCCGCGACCGCGTCCGCGAGCGACGGGATCGCGCCGCGCCGCGCTGCCTCGAGCACGATGCCGTGGCGTTCGACGAACGCGAGCGCCTGCGCGGGCGTCATGCCGTCGCGCGGCAGCGGCGAGGGCGCGTGCGCGCTCATCGGCGCAGGCTGGCGAGACCCGACGCGCCCGGCGGTGCGGCGGGCACGGCGGCGGGCCGAGACGCCGCAGGCGGAGTCGCGAGCGGCCGCGGATGCGTCGGCCAGCCCGGCAGCGGGCGAACCGCGTGCGCCGGTGCGGCGGGTCCGAACATGCTCGCGCTGGCGACGACGTAGCTGCGCGTATCCATGACGGCTCCCGGGTGCCGCTATCCGCGCTTGCGCCGTTCGTGCTGCCACAGCACTTCGCCGTGACCGGACGCGCGCGCGAGCACGCGCGCGACGACGAACAGCAGGTCGGAGAGGCGGTTGAGATAACGCAACGCTTCGGCGCGAACGGCGTCGTGGCGGGCGAGCGTGACGGCCTCGCGCTCGGCGCGACGGCAGATCGTGCGCGCGAGATGGCAGTGCGCCGCGGCGCCGCCGCCGCCGGGCAGGATGAAGTCCTTGAGCGGCGGCAGGCCTTCGTTGAACGCGTCGAGCACCTGCTCGAGGCGCTCGACGTCCGCCGCATGCACCATCGCCATGCCGGGGATGCACAGCTCGCCGCCGAGATCGAACAGGTCGTGCTGCACCTGGGTCAGCACCTCGCGCACGCGCTCGGGAATCTCGCCCGCGAGCACGATGCCGATCGCACTGTTGAGCTCGTCGACGGTGCCGTAGGCCGAGACGCGCGCCGAGTCCTTGCCGACGCGCGTACCGTCGCCGAGGCCGGTCGTTCCGTCGTCCCCGGTACGCGTGTAGATCTTCGACAGTCGGTTGCCCACGGCTGCGGACGTCCCGTCGCGCGGCCGGCTCAGCGCTGCGACTGCGGCGAGCGCTGCGCGGCGCCGCCGAGCGCATGCACCGCGAGCGTGGTCGCGACGTGCAGCGCGGCCCCGATGCCGACGTAGACGAGCGTCGTCTGCATGAAAGGCAGGTACCAGTCGCCGAGGTTCGCGATCCAGCCCGCGAAGCTGCGCGCGGGCACGCTCGGGCTGATCCAGTAGAAGCTGCCGTTCGAGATGAGGTAACACAGGCTCGCCGCGACCATCACGCTAGCGACGAGCAGCGCGCCTTCGCGCAGGTGCAGGCCGCGGTAGCGCGCGCGCAGCCAGGCGCCGCCGAACCACAACGCCGCATAGCTCGGCACGAGGAACCAGTACGCCGGCGACACGCAGTAATGACTCCAGAAGTCGAGTCCCTGCGCGCTGATGACCGCGTAGTCGACGAGGACCGCGAGTGCCATCAGCAACGGGAACGCCCAGCGGAACGCGCCGCCCGCGAGCGTGACCGGCTGCCGCGGCGCAGCCGCGGACAGGTAGAAGCCGGCGAGGTAGAACACGGCCCATGAGGCGTCCGGCAGCGCGCCGAAGTGATGGCTGCGCGTGGCGACCATGACGAGGCCGAGCAGCAGGAACAGGCCGAGGCGCAGGTCTTTGCTGAGGGAAGACGAAGGTGCGGTCATGATTCCGGAACCCTGGGAACAGGCCGGCGAGTTTAGCCCAACGCGCACGGGCGCGCCGAGTGCGTGCGGGCCCGCCCGCGCGGCAGGTTATGATCGCGGGGTGAACAGCGACCTCGACGTCCTCATCGTCGGCGGCGGCCTCGTCGGCGCCAGCCTCGCCATCGCGCTCGACGGTGCCGGGCTCGCCGTGGCGCTCGCCGAGGCCGTGCCGCCGCGCGTCGAGCTGCAACCGAGCTACGACGAACGCAACCTCGCGCTCGCCCAGGCGAGCGTCAACGCGCTGCACGCGCTCGGCGTGTTCGATGCCGCCACGCCGCTCGCGCCGCTGCGGCGCATCCATGTGAGCCGTCGCGGCGATTTCGGCGCGGTGCGCCTCGATGCGGCGGAACTCGGCCTGCGCGCTTTCGGCGCGGTGCTGCCCGCACGCGAACTCGGCAACGCACTGCTGCGCCGGCTGGATGGCTGCCGCACGCTGCGGCGCATCGCGCCGGCGCAGGCGGTCGCGCTCGAACCCCGCGACGACGCCGTCGAGGCGAGCCTGCGCGACGGCGAATCGACGCGCCGCGTGCGTGCGCGCCTCCTCGTCGGCGCCGACGGCAGCGAGTCGTTCGTGCGCAGCGCGCTCGGCATCGGCGTGCAGCGGCACGACTACGCGCAGTCCGCGTTCGTGACGACACTGACGACGGAACGGCCGCTCGACGGACTCGCCTACGAGCGCTTCACGGATGCGGGGCCGGTCGCGCTGCTGCCGCTCGGCGAACGCCGCGCCGGGCTCGTGTTGAGCGTGCCGACCGCCGACGCCGCGCGCGTCGGCGCGCTCGACGACGATGCGTTCGTCGCGTTGGTGCACGACCGCTTCGGCTGGCGCGCGGGGCGCTTCTCGCGCCCCGGTCGGCGCAAGCCGTATCCGCTCGCGCGTGCACTCGCCGAGCGCACGACCGCCGCGCGCAGCGTGCTCGTCGGCAACGCGGCGCAAACCGTTCATCCGCTCGGCGCGCAGGGGTTCAATCTCGGCCTGCGCGATGCGCTCACGCTCGCCGAACTGCTGCGCGAAGCGGCGTCGAGCGGCGCCGATCCCGGCGACGCCGGATTGCTCGCGCGCTACGTCGAGCGACGCGCAGGCGACCGCGCGGCGACGACCGCGTTCAGCGACGATCTCGTGCGCCTCATGGGCAACGACGTCCTGCCGCTGCGCGTGCTGCGCTCGCTCGGCTTCCACGCGCTCGAGCGCAGCCGCACGCTCAAGCGCGGTTTCGCGCTGCGTGGCATGGGCTTTCGCGGCGACGCGTCCGCGCTGGCGCTGCAGCCGTGAGCCGGCGCGGCGAGCTCGACGTCATCGTCGTCGGCGCCGGAGCGGTCGGCGGTGCGCTCGCGCTCGCGCTCGCGCGCGACGGCTTCGAGGTCGCGCTGGTCGAGGCGCGCGAGCCGAAACCGTGGCGCGTCGACGACGAAGTCGACCTGCGCGTCGTCGCGCTCGCGCCCGACGCACGCGCACTGCTCGACGACCTCGGTGTCTGGGCGTCGATCGCGGCGGCGCGCATCGGCCCTTACCGGCACATGCACGTGTGGGACGCGCTCGCGCCGGGCGAGCTTCATTTCGACGCGGCCGAGCACGGCGAGGCCGCGCTCGGCTGGATCGTCGAGAACAAGCTCGTCCAATCCATGTTGTGGCGGGCGCTGCACGGAGACCGCCTTGGTGGGGTGCGGATGCACTGTCCCGGCGAAGTCGCGGACATCGAGGACGGCGACCGGGGCGTCACCGCAGTGCTCACCGACGGCACGCGCCTGCGCGCGCGCGTGCTCGTCGCGGCCGAGGGCGCGGAGTCGTCCGTGCGCACGCGCCTCGGCATACCCTTCGAAGGCCACGACTACGCACAGCGCGCGGTCGTCGCCCACGTCGCGACCGAACGGCCGCATGCAGGCACCGCATGGCAGCGCTTCCAGCCGGGCGGTCCGCTCGCGTTCCTGCCGCTCGCCGACGGCCGCTGCTCGATCGTCTGGTCGCTGCCCGAGACCGAAGCCGCGCGCGTGCTCGCGCTCGACGACGACGCGTTCCGCGCCGAACTCGGCTGCGCCTTCGACTTCCGCCTCGGCGCGATCACGGGCTCGACCTCGCGCGCCGCGTTCCCGCTGCGCCTGCGCCTCGCCACGCGCTATGTCGCCGGCCGTTGCGTGCTCGCCGGCGACGCCGCGCACGTCGTGCACCCGCTCGCGGGGCAAGGCATGAACCTCGGCCTGCGCGACGTCGCCTGCCTGCGCCGCGTGCTGCGTGACGCACGCGGACGCGGCAGCGACCTCGGCGTCGCCCATGTGCTGCGTCGCTACGAACGCGAACGGCGAAGCGACAACACGCTCGCCGCGCGCGGCTTCGACGCGATCGAGCGCGTGTACGGTTCCGCGAGCGAGCCGGTCGCCGCGTTGCGCGGCGCGGCGCTCGAGTGCGCGGGTCGCCTTGCGCCGCTGCGCGGCATGCTCGCGGACATCGCAGCCGGTCGCCGCTGAGCGCGGCGCCGCGGCTGCATCAGAGCATCGCGAACGTGATGACCGCGCAGGCGACGGTCATGAGCAGCAGGCCGACGAGGAAGATCGCGTCGGCCGCCTGTTCGATGCGGTGCATGCGGCGCGCGCTGCGCGCGCGCAGCGCCCAGTAGGACAGCACGCACGAGACCATGAACAGCGTCGCGTCGCCGGCGAGCAGGTCGTCGGCGATCGTGCCGACCTTGGTCGTGGTGACGACGATGCGGATGAGGCCGATCACCGTGAGGCAGACGCCGACGAGCGCGGCCGACGCGGTGAAGATGTGGATGCACAGGTCCGCCTCGAGGGTGCGATCGGAGTCGTGCGGCAAAGCGCGTCGTGTGTGGAGGGGCGGCATGGGGCGTCTGACCCGGCCTCGATGCGTCGAGTTCAGCGCGGACCGGCCGCGTCGCGCAGCGACGTGCGCAGCAGCAGGGACAGCGGCCGGCGCGTGGCCGGGTCGAGCGGCTCGTCGATCGCGTCGACGACGAAGCCGGCCGCATCCAGGCCCGAGCACCAGCCCGACAGCGTGCGGAAATACCATGGCATCGGCTCGGCGAAGCCCTCGAGGCCGCCGAATTCCTCCAGCCGCCAGCCGTCCTCGTAGGGCCCTGTGACGTCGAGCGGGTGCAGCGTCTGCACGAACAGCCGTCCGCGCGGCGGCAGGCACGCGCGCGCTGCGGCGAGCGGCGTCGCGAGGTCGGCGTCGAGCAGGGCGAAGTTGCACGCGACCGCATCGAACACGCCCAAGGCGCCGGGGTTCGCGACCAGGCCCGCGTAGCTCGCGCAGGCGTAGCGCGCGCCACCGAGCCCGCGCGCCGCCTCGACGAGCGCGGCGCTGCCGTCGACGCCGACGACGTCGCATCCGCGTGCCGCAAGTGCGCGCGCGAGCCAGCCCTCGCCGCAGCCGAGGTCGAGGATGCGCCGGGCGCCGCTCGCGAGCAGCGCGTCGACGATCGCGGCGTCGGTGCCGGCGCGACGGCTCGCGATGCGGCGCTCGCGCACCGCGCGTGTCCAGGGCTGCGCATTCGACTGCCAGCTGCGCTGCAGGCGCGCGGTCGCGTCCTCGTCGGTCGGTGCCGTCATCGTGTCCACGCGTCGTTGCGCTGCGCGAACACGTCGCCGATCGAATGCGCCAGCGGCCGGTAGTGCTGCGCGGCGAACGCGAATGCGACGAGGACGATCGCGGTGACGAGGAATGGGCCGATCGTGTGGCGCAGGGCCGTGTCGAGCCAGTGCCGCTGGTCGAGCTTGCGCAGGCGACGGTACAAGGTCGCCGACAGCGCACCGTCGACGAGCAACTCGGCGAACAGGGTCGGCGCCGACACGACGACCCAGAGCAAGGCGCACGCGATCGCGAGCGCCGCGATCGCGAGCAGCACGAGCGGCAGCGCCTCGTCGGCGCCGCCGAGGCCGTCGAGCAAGCCTGCATCGTGCGCGGAGGATGGTCCGGCATCGATGCGGCCGCCGCCGGAACCGGTCGAACAAGGCCGCGTCGGGTCGCCGGGGATATCGACAGTGGGATCGACGTGTTCGACGAACAGGCGCACGAGCAGCAGGAAGATCGCGTAGGCGATGCCCAGCGCGAGCAGGTAGCGCAGCGGCATCGAAACGAGCCCCGCGCGCAGCATCAGCCACGAGGCGAGCAGGCCGCAGCCGCCGGTGAGCAGCACGAGCAGGAGCATGCGCGCGCGAGGAAAGCCGAAGCGCAGCAGGCGCTCGCGGATGCGCGCGACCTCGTCCTCGCGGCGCATGCTCAGCGCTCCCAGCGGTAGTTGATGCCGGCGCGGTTGCCGCTCGTCGCGTTCTGCGCCTCGAAGTTCCAGCGCTTGTTGAAGATGTACTTGAGGCTGACGACTTCGCCCGGCGTGAACAGCCCGACGCCGTAACTGAGGTAGAGCTTCGGCGACAGGTACTTGCCGACCGTGAACGCGGCGCCGCCGACCGCGGCGTTGTCGGACACGCCGGCTTCGACGCCCATGCGCGCGCCGATGCCTTTCGCGAGCAGGTCGCCGGTCGCGCTGCCGAGCGCGCGCGCGGCGGTGCCGAGCATGTCGCCTTCGCCGCTCTTGAGGCCCGACAGCGGCTTGCCGGTGATGAGGTAGGACAGCGCCTCGGACTGTTCCATCGCGGG
>NZ_DATDMY010000031.1:0-4055 GCF_036518555.1 Dokdonella sp.
GAACGCCCCCATCCGCATCGTCATCGCCGACGACCACGTGCTCGTCCGGCAAGGAATCCGCGCCTTCCTCGAGACCCATCCGGATCTCGCGATCGTCGGCGAGGCCGAGAACGGCAGCGACGCCATCCGGCTGTGCCGCGAGAAGTCGCCGGAAGTCGCCCTCGTGGACCTCGTCATGCCCGGTGGTGGCATCGAGACGACGCGCACGATCCGCGAGCAGAACCCGCAGACCCAGGTCGTGCTGCTGACGTCGTTCGAAGACGCCCAGCAGATCGTGCAGGCCGTGCGCGCGGGCGCGCTCTCGTGCCTGCTCAAGGACGTCGATGCCGACGCGCTGGCCGAAGCGGTGCGCAAGGCCGCGCGCGGCGAAGCCGTGCTGCACCAGCGCGTGGCCGCGCGCCTGATGGAGCTGCTGCGCCAGGAGAGCGAGCCGGGCGCGGAGATGCTCGAATCGCTGAGCCAGCGCGAGCGCGAGGTGCTCGCGCTGATCGCCGAGGGCCTGAACAACCAGCAGATTGCCGAACGGCTCGGCATCGGCGAGAAGACGGTCAAGACGCACGTGAGCAACGTACTCGGCAAGCTCGACGTGAGCGACCGCACGCAGGCGGCCGTGTACGCATGGAAGAGCGGCCTGAAGCAGCGGCCGCCGCACTGACCCCGACCGAGGCGCGACGGGCCTACGGCGACTCCGGTCCGTCCGCCGGATCGCACGCGGGCGGTGGGCTCGCGAGTCCATCCTCCTTCACGCCCGCTTCGCGCGCAGCGTCGAGCAGCGCAGCGTCGATGCGCTTGCGCTGGCGGCGACGCAGGTCGCTCGCAATCAGTTCCTCCGCGATGCGGCGGCGCAGTTCGTTGCGCCGAGCATCGTCGTCCCGCGTGTGGCTCACTGGCTCTCGCCCATCGTCGTCGCGCCCTGTTCGCGATCGCGGGTGGTCGCCAGGGTGTCGATCCGCTCCGCGCGCCGACGATACGGCGCGCACGCACCGTTGCACCCGATCGCGCGACGGAATCCCCCTCGCGACCGACGGGGAAAATCCCTCGCGCGCACCGGCCGGCGAGCGCCCTGCCGGTTACGCGCTAGACTCGGCCGCGAACCCCGACCGCTTGCCCGAGCATGGGTTCGAGGGGGCTTGATGGACATCCGATCGTTCCGCCTTCGCGCATGCGTGCTGCTGCTCGCGACCGCGCTCGGCGCGCGTGCGGCGCTCGCGCAAGTGGACGTCGAGGTGATCGGCAACACCGCGCACGCGACGATCCTGCTCGAAGACGCGCTCGGCACGCCGTACGATGCCGAAGTCACGATCGTGTTCGACACGCCGACGAATCTCAGCCCGCGCAGCCTCAACCTCGGCGCGGCGCTGTTCGACCCGGACAATGCACCGGCGATCACCAACCACCTTCCCGCGGGCCTGAGCATCGACCCGGCATTCCCGATGCTCGTCACGGTGGAGCCACCGGGCGCGCCCGCGCTGTTCACGAGCGGCTTCGAACCGTCCGAAGACGGCACCGGGGTGCTGTCGTTCCGCAATACCTACGACATCGAGGTGCACACGCACCGGCTCGCCTACGAGCCGAACAGCAGATACCGGCTGCTCAAGGCGCCGATCGGCGGCGATTTCGCCGACGTCACGGAGGACGTGCTCAAGGGCAGCGCACGCGCGCGCGGGCGCGGCGGTGCGTTCTCGCAGTTCGTCGTCGGGTCCGACGCGAACAACAGCGGCCTCGGCGAAGTGCTCGTGGTGATCCTGCCGAAGTCGACCGCACTGACCCTGCGCCTGACCACGGCGATCCTCGACAACCTGCTGCGTGGCGAACTGACCGCGCTGCTCACCAACGTGATCGCCGCCATCGGCACCGCGGTACTCGACCCCGTGCTCGGCTGCACGAACGCGATCGCGCCGCTCGACGATCTCATCGCCGACATCGAGGCGCACGCGGGCATCGACATCGCCAACCTCTGGCGTGGCCAGCGCGACGTCGTCAACGATGCGGGCGAGCTCTCGAGCCTCGCCCGCACCTTGCGCTTCAGCCTGCTGCGCTGCGCCAGCGGTTCGTGACCGCTCGATGCCGGCACGCCTGACCGCCTACCCCCCCGACGGTGCCGCGCTCGTGCGCGTGCTCGAGGAAGGCACCGCGTACCGCGTCGGCCGCGCCAGCGCGTGCGAACTGCGCATCGAGCACCCGTCGGTGTCGCGCTTCCACGCCGAACTCGAATGGAAGGAGCGGGCCTGGCTGCTGTCCGACACCGGCAGCAAGAACGGCATGCGCGTCGACGGGCACATGGTGCGCAGTTCGGAGCTGGCGGTTTCCACGTGGTTCTCGATCGGCGACGTGCAGTGCTCGTTCGAACCGATCGACGCGGAGGCGGTCGCCGCGCACCGCTCGGCCGGGCTCAGCCGCCGCGAGATATCGCGCGCGCTGTCGTCGCAATTGCGGCAGCCGAACGTCGGCATGAGCACGTTGATCCCGCAGATGCTCGACATGGTGCTGCAACTGTCGGGGCTCGACCGCGGTTTCGTGCTCTACGCCGACGCCGGACAGCCGCTGCGCGTGCACGCGAGCCGCGCGTTGCGCCACGCGGATTTCTCCGGCGACCGCTTCGCCGGCAGCGCGGCGGCGGTCGAACGCGCGCTCGCGAGCCGCAAGTCCGTGGTGTGCTGCGACACGTCCGACTCGCCCTGGCTCGCGCAGCGGCCGAGCGTGCGCCTCGGCGGCATCCGCGCCGTGATCTGCACGCCCCTGCTCATGCAGGACGGTTCGCGCGGCGCGATCTATGCCGACAGCCGCGCACCGGGACCGCCGGTCACCGAACTCGACCTCGAACTGGTCGAGAACGTCGCCGGCGCGGCCGCCACCGCACTCGAAGCCGCGCGACTGCGCGATCGCATCTCCGGCCTCATCGATGCGCTGCCGGACGGCGACGCGCCGCTGTGGCAAGAACTGCGCAAGGTATCGGCGTAGAGAAAGCGTTCCTCCCTGTGCGGCGCGCCGCTTCCGCGCTATCGTGGACGCGTGAATGCCAGCCCCGACGAGGACGCGCCCGGCGACGCCACCGCGACGCTCACCGGCTTTTTCGCCGCGAGCGAGCTGCGCGTCGGCGACGTGCTGGGCGGACGCTTCCGCATCGAACGGATGATCGGCATCGGCGGCATGGGCGTGGTCTACCGTGCGCGCGACCTCTCGCTCGACATCGACGTCGCGCTCAAGCTGCTGCGCCCCGACCTCGCGCGCCGGCCCGAGGCGTTCGGCAACTTCCGCCAGGAGCTGCTGCTCGCGCGCCAGGTGTCGAGCCCGCACGTGGTGCGCATCCACGACATCGCCGAGCACGACGGCCGCTGGTTCATCAGCATGGACTACATCGCCGGCGAATCGCTCGAGCATCGCCTCGGCCGCGCGCCCGGGCTCGCGCCCGAGCAGGCGATCGCGATCGTGCGCGGTCTGCTCGAGGGACTCTCGGCAGCGCACCTGCGCGGTGTCGTGCACCGCGACCTCAAGCCCGCCAACGTCCTGCTCGGCGACGGCGACCACGCGTACATCACCGACTTCGGCGTCGCGCGCATCCTCGGCGCCACCGGCATGACGCAGACCGGCATGATCGTCGGCACGCCCGAATACCTCTCGCCTGAACAGGCGCGCGGCGCAGCGATCGACGCGCGCAGCGACCTCTATGCGGTCGGGCTCATGCTGCACGAGATGCTCGCCGGAGAACTGCCGTTCTCCGGCGGCACGCCCGCCGAAGCGGTCGTGCAGCGCTTGCTGCGTCCGCCACCATCGCTCGCGAAGGCGCGGCCCGACCTGCCCGGCTGGCTGCACGCATTCGGCGAACGCCTGCTCAAGGTCAACCCCGCGCATCGCTTCGCGTCCGCGCGCGACGCACTGCGCGCGCTCGAGGCCAGGCGCGTGCCTCGCGCGCCGCTCGACCGGCGCGTGCTGCTGTCCGCCGCGCTCGCGCTGTTCGCCTGCATCGGCGCCGGTGCCTGGCTCTGGCGTCTTCCATGGACCGCACCTGCTCCCGCAGCGGTCGTCGCGCCCGCGGTGCCTCGCGTCGGCGTGCT
>NZ_DATDMY010000032.1:0-4903 GCF_036518555.1 Dokdonella sp.
ACGCTATCGCAAGAGCCTGCGCGCGGCGGAGGCGGTCAAGCCGGGCGCGATCGAACGCTATGACTTCTCGCGTTTCAGCTTCGTCGCGCGTCGCGTGGCGAAGGGCAGCCGCCTGCGCCTCATGATCGCGCCGATCAATTCCATGTATGCCGAGAAGAACTACAACGCCGGCGGCGTCGTCAGTGCCGAATCCGGCAAGGATGCGCGCAAGGTCACCGTCACGCTCTACCACGACGCCGCGCACCCGAGCGCGCTGACGGTGCCGATCGCGGCCACGTCTTCGGTCGGTGCGAAGTAAGTTGGCGGTGCGAAGAGCGCAAGCCTGAAACACGAAGCACACCGAGCACACGAAGGACGAGCGAGTAAAACTTAAACACGGAGCACGGAGCACACGGAGAAGGCGAGAGCCAAGGAGCCTTTTTCCTGAAAAGGCTTTCCTTCGTGTGCTCGGTGTGCTTCGTGTTTCAATCCTTACCGCTCTTCTGTTGAGTCTTTCCTGGTTCAAGCTTGGTCTTTTTACGGCGTGGCATGGGACTTGATACGCCGCACGGCGGCCCCACCGTTCGTGCGCATCGACGCGTGAGGCAAGAGCATGGCGAGCGGGCGGTACGATCTGGTGGTGCTCGGCGCGGGGTCGGCCGGCATCGCGATGGCGGTGCGCTCGGCGCGGTACGGCGCGAGGGTCGCGCTGCTCGAGCCGGGCGCGCCCGGGGGCACCTGCGTCAACGTCGGTTGCGTGCCGAAGAAGGCGATGTGGTTCGCGGCCGAGCTCGCCGAAGCGCAGCGGGTCGCGCGCGAGGTCGGATTCGACGTCGATCCGGGCGCATTGCGCTGGCCGGAGTTCGTCGCGCGGCGCAGCGCCTACATCGACAACATCCACGCCGCCTATCGTCGCCGCTTCGACGAAGTCGGCGTCGAACTGATCGCCGAGCCCGGTCGTTTCCTCGCCGCCGACCGCATCGCGACGCCGACGCGCGAGCTGCGCGCGAGCCATGTGCTCGTCGCCACGGGCGCGCACTCGCAGCGCGAGCCGGTCCCCGGCGGCGAACTCGGCATCGATTCGGACGGCTTCTTCGCGCTGCGCGCCGCGCCACGTCGCGTCGCGATCGTCGGCAGCGGCTACATCGCAGTCGAACTCGCGGGCGTCCTGCGAGCGCTCGGCAGCGAGGTGAGCGTGTTCGCTCGCGGCGAGCGCGTGCTGAGCGCGTTCGACCACGAACTCGGCGAGGCGCTCGCCGCCGCCATGCGCGCACGCGGCATCGAACTCGCGTTCGATCGGAAGACGACGACGGCCACCAAGGACGCTTCCGGCTACGCGCTGCAGTTCGCCGACGGCAACCTGGCCGACGGCTTCGACGAACTGATCTGGGCGACGGGCCGGCACGCGATGACCGCCGGTCTCGACCTCGAGCGTGCCGGCGTCGCGCTCGATGCGAAGGGGTTCGTCCTCGCCGACGAGTGGCAGGACACGAACGTCGCGGGCGTGCATGCGGTCGGCGACGTCACCGGTCGACTCGCGTTGACGCCGGTTGCCATCGCCGCGTCGCGGCGCCTCGCCGATCGACTCTTCGGCGGCAAGCACGACGCGAAGCTCGACTACGCGAACGTGCCGACCGTCGTGTTCTCGCATCCACCGATCGGCACGGTCGGATTGGCCGAACACGTCGCGCGTGCGCAGTTCGGCGACGCGGCCGTGAGGATCCATCGCAGCGAATTCCGCCCGATGCTCACGGCGCTCGCGCACGGCGCCGAGAAGTCGCTCATGAAGCTCGTCTGCGTCGGCGAAGACGAGCGCATCGTCGGCCTGCACATGATCGGCGTCGGCGCCGACGAGATCCTGCAGGGCTTCGCGGTCGCGGTGAAGATGGGGGCACGCAAGGCGGATCTCGACGCGACCGTCGCGATCCATCCGACGTCGGCCGAAGAGTTCGTCCTCATGTAGGGCGGTCTCGCACGCGACCCGGTTTCGCACGCAGCATCGAAGGAGCATCGCGGCGGAACACGCCGCCGCGCAGCCGGATCATGCGTCGGCGCCGGCTTACGCCGCGATGCTGCGCTCAGTGCGGACGCGGCGGCCCGGCGTCCGCGTCGCCGGCATAGATCTCGACCGACAGCGCGAACGTGCGCTGCTCGCCCGGACGCATCGCCCCCACGCCGATCATCTTGCGGTCGATCTCCTCGCCGCGTTCGTTGCGGATCGACAGCACCATCGAGTATTCCCACGCCTCGGCATCGGCAGGCTGCCGCACCGTGCCCTCGACGCGCAGCGCGGAGATCGCGTGCTGCGCGCGCGCCGCCGCGGCGGCGGGATCGAAGCGCAGGTGGTGCCTGCACGACGGGCACACCGCGGCACTGGCGAGGATCGTCGCCTTGCAGTGCGGACAGACGCGCGTGACGCGGGGCCGTGGGGCATTCACGCCGCAGCGTTCTCGTTGGCGGCGCGCGATGCCTTCGACGCGCCTTTCTCCTCCCAGCCGAATTCGACCTGGCCGCGCATGCGCGAGCCCGCGGCGACGGTGAGCGAACCGGCCTTGAGGTCGCCGACGAGCACGCCGGTCTGCAGCAGGTCGACCTGCGCCGCGGCATCGATGTTGCCTTCGAGTTCGCCCGCGACGGTGACCTTCTTGGCACGAACGCCGCCCGCGAGCTTGGCGTCCTTCTCGATCGTGAGGTCGCCCTGCACGTTGACGTCGCCCTTGAAGCGGCCGGCGATGCGCACGTGGCCGGAACCTTCGATCTTGCCTTCGATCGTGATGTCGGACGCGATCAGCGACTCCTTCGCTTCGCTGCGCTCGGCGCGGAATGCAGGCGCCGGGGTCGCGTAGTCGGTGAGCGGCGACGGCTCCCTCGGCGCGGCGGCTGCGGGCTCGGGCGCAAAGGCCGGGGTTTCCTTCTTCGCTGACGGCTGCTGGTTGAAGATCGCCATGGTCGTGCGCACTCCGCTTCAGGGGAGCCCGAGCGTAGATCGCAACGCGATCCTGAACCTGTGATGTCACTCACGGAATGCGCGTTAACGTTTTGAACAATAACGAAATCTTTGCGCAATTAACGAACGCGCGAAGCATGCAACCGCAATGCCATGGCACGCGAGGCGGGGAGGCGCAGGAGGGTAAGGCGCGCGGAAGATGCGGTGCGGCTGTCCATCGCCGCACCGCGGGGGACCGGACCAGGGGTGACGATCCGGTGGCATCCGGACGAGCCGGCTGCGCCGCGTGCCGTTTCCGTGGCGCGCGCCTTCGCTGAGCGCCTCAGTAGAACCGGCGCGGCTTCGACGTCGGTGCATCGACCGCCCCGGCGTCCTTTGCCGTCGCAGGCAGCAAGGGGTCGACGACGACGGTGCCGCTCGCATTCGGTGAGATGCGCCATTCGAACTTCGGATCGTAGGGATCGTCGCTTTCGCGGAACTGCCGATAGGCGATCGCGCCGTCTTCACTGCCGCCCTTGAGGACGCCGAACGCGGCAGTCGCGAATCCGTCGACAGCCGAATGGCCAGCCACGACATTGACGGGCCGAACTGCTCCGCTCGCGCTCCCGACCTTGAGCGCGCCGGGCATGCCCACGCGCGAGCCGGTCATTTCCGCCTTCACGTGCGCCCAGCGCATCTTCGCGCGAGTGAGCGCCGCGTCGTCGCCGTAGGTGGGCTTGAGTTCGCGCCAGATCTCGTTCGCGCGCGCGAACTCGTCCTTGCCGAGGTCGGCGTAGAGCAGTTCGCGGGCCCTGGTGTAGTCGGCGTCACCGCGTTCGGCCGCGAGCGCGAACCACGCCATCGCGCGCGCGCGGTCGACCGGCACGCCTTCGCCCTTGAGGTACATGACGCCGAGGTTGTACTGCGCGGGCTTGTAGGCCCACGAGGCCGACACTTCGTACATGTCGATCGCGAACCGGTAGTCCTTCTTGCCGACCGCGCGCACGGCATTGAAGTAGTACTTCTCGCCGGGACGGCCGTCGTCTTCGGGCGTCGCGAAGTGGTCGCTCGCGGGCCGCCGTGTGTTGAACGACGAGTCGTAGCGTGGCGGCAGGTGGTCGGTGGGCACATCGTCCGCGCGTGCGTGCGATACCGGCAGGGCGGCGCAGAGGGTGATCAGGAGCGCGATTCGCGTCGTCATGGGGTCGTCCTCGGCAAGGGGTCAGCGTGTGCGCTCGTCGGTGCGAGCCTCGTCACCACCGGACGGCGACACGATCGGCTCGACCGTGACCGTTCCGGTCGGCGTCGGCGACGTGCGCCATTCGAACTTCGGGTCGTACGGGTTGTCGCTCTCGCGCAGCTGGCGATACGCGATCGAGCCGTCTTCGCTGCTGCCGCCGAGCACGCCGAAGGCCGCGGTCGCGAAGCCGTTGACCTCCGATCGCCCGGTCGGGCCGAGGCGCACGGGTCGGACGCCGCCGCTCGCGCTGCCGACCTTCAGGTTGCCCGGCGATCCGACCGGCGATCCGGTCATCTCGGCGCGCACGTGCGCCCAGCGCATCTTCGCGCGGATGAGCGCCGCGTCGTCGCCGTAGGTGGGCTTGAGTTCGCGCCAGATCTCGTTCGCGCGCGCGAACTCGTCCTTGTCGAGATCGGCATAGAGCAGTTCGCGGGCCCTGGCGTAGTCGGCGTCGCCGCGTTCGGCCGCGAGTGCGAACCACGCCATCGCGCGCGCGCGGTCGACCGGCACGCCTTCGCCCTTGAGGTACATGACGCCGAGGTTGTACTGCGCGGGCTTGTACGCCCACGACGCGGACACCTCGTACATGTCGATCGCGAACCGGTAGTCCTTCTTGCCGACTGCGCGAACGGCGTCGAAGTAGAACTTTTCGCCTGGACGACCTTTGTCTTCCGGCGTGGCGTAATGATCGGTGGCGGGGCGCTCGACGTTGGTGCGCGAGTCGTAGCGGGGAGGCAGGTCGTTGGCGGCGCGCGCGC
>NZ_DATDMY010000033.1:0-4654 GCF_036518555.1 Dokdonella sp.
GTCGATGCCCACGTGATGGTCGTGCCGACGAGCCGTTTTGCCCGCACGTTCTGGAAGTACCGCAGGCATCCCAAGGCGCACCGTGCGCTGATCCTCGATGTCGGACACCTGTCGCAAACGATGTATCTCGCGGCGACGGAACTCGGTCTTGGCGCGTTCATTACGGCGGCGGTCAACGAAGTCGACATCGAGCAGGCATTCGACCTCGATCCGCTCGAGGAAGGCCCGCTCGCCGTGACCGGGTTCGGCGTACGCGGAGCGGAACGCAACGAAGTCGAGTTCGACCCGCTCAACACGGTCTGGCCGTCATCCTGACGGGCGCGGGCCGCCCCCGACATGGGCGGGGTGGCCGGGCAGGGGCGTCGGAACGCCGGTTATCGGTTTCGCGCGTATCGCTGGTCATCGTCGGGCATCCGGCGCAAAATAATGCGAATGCAGCCGACGGGCGACGGGCAGGGTGACTGCAGACGAATCAGCGCGGATCAGCGGCATGACCGGCAGCACGACGTCGGTGCTGCGTACGCTCGTGCTCAGCGACCTCGTCGATTCGACCGCGCTCGTCGAACGCCTCGGCGACCAGCGCGCGGCCGACCTCATCCGCAAGCACGATCGTCTCGCGCGCTCGCTCGTGCAGCAGCACGGTGGCCGTGAGATCGACAAGACCGACGGCTTCCTGCTCGTGTTCGAGCGGCCGATCCAGGCCGTCGCCTACGCGCTCGATTATCAGCGCGAGCTCGGTGAACTCGGCAAGCAGGAGCAGACCGAACTCGCCGCGCGCATCGGCATCCACGTCGGCGACATCGTCGTCTGGGACAACAGTGCCGACGACGTCAGCCGCGGTGCCAAGCAGACCGAGGTCGAAGGACTCGTCAAGCCGGTCGCGGCGCGCCTCATGGGTCTCGCCCTGCCGCGCCAGATCCTCATGTCGGGCACCGCCTACGACATCGCGCACCGTGCGCAGGGCGAACTCGGCGAAAAACTCGCGCGCGTGCGCTGGCGCACGCACGGGCGCTACCGTTTCAAGGGCGTGCCCGACCTCGTGCCCGTGTTCGAGGTCGGTGAGGAAGGCATCGCACCGCTGCGCGCGCCGGCATGGACCGGCAAGGCGCATCGCGAGATGCCGGTCTGGCGCCGCCCGGTCGCGATCGTCGGCGAGATCCTCGCGTTGCTCGTCCTCGTCGCCATACCGGCGTGGTATTTCTTGAAGCCCGCGCCCGCGATCGCGTTCGCCAATCGCGACTGGGTCGTCGTCGGCAGCCTCAAGAACCTCACCGGGCATCAGGTGTTCGACGACTCGCTGGAAGCTGCGTTCCGCGTCGGCCTGGAACAGTCGCGTTACGTCAACGTCGTGCCCCAGCTGCAGGTGCGCGACGCGCTCAAGCGCATGGAGCGCGACCCGGCCGGCACCGCCGTAGATCGCACCGTAGGCTCCGAGATCGCATTGCGCGAGGGCGCACGCGCGCTCGTGTTGCCGACCGTCGCCGAGGTAGGCGGACGCGTGCGCATGACCGCGGAACTGGTCGATCCGCACACGCAGACGTCGGTCTACAGCGATTCGGTCGATGCCGACGGCGAAGAGTCGATGCTGCCGCGCATGGACGAGCTGCTGCGCAAGATGCGCGGGCGTCTCGGCGAATCCCTCGCGTCGGTCAGCGACGCGTCGAAGCCGCTCGCGCAGATCACCACGGGCAACCTCGACGCGCTGCGGGCGCTCGGCAAGGCCGAGGAAGAATACGGCAAGGGCAAGATCAACGACGCGATCGTGTTGCTCAAGGAGGCGCTGAGGCTCGATCCGAAGTTTGCGCTGGCGTGGACGCGCCTGAGCACGATGCAATATGCCTACCTCGGTGACGCCAAGGCTGCCTACGCCTCGTTGCAGTCCGCCCAGGCGAATCGCGATCGCCTCAGTGCCCGAGAGCAACTTTTCCTGGACGGTACGATCGCCCAATACGAGAACGCCGATACCTGGATCGAAAAGTGGACTGCGGCGTCCGGCCTCTATCCGGACGCTTATACGGCGCACCACAACCTCGGATTGGGCTACCTGTGGTACGCCCATCGCCTCGATGAAGCCGCTCCGCGCTTCCTCATCATGGCTGATTCGCGCCATCCGCTGCGCGGAATGAGCCTCGTAGCATTGGCGGTACTCGAAACCGAGCGAGGCGACGATGCGAAGGCGATCAGCTACGTCCAGCGCGCGAGGACGCTTGGTGTCGTGTCGCCGCATTTCGAGGACGTGGCCCCTGATCTGGCGGCTCGCCGATACGATGCCGTGCTTGCTCGCTTGAACAGCATGCCGGAATCGTTGCCTTTGACGTTGCAGGCCGAGCGGCAGGCAAGATTCGCCGCTGTAGCCCTCGATCGCGGCAACGACAAGGAAGCGCGCGAGCGCCTCCAGGCCGCTACGGAATTGGGTGCGAAATCACCTTCGCAACAACAGCAGGCGCGCCTGCTGCTCGGTCGCGCCGCGTTCGACATCGCCAGCGACAGCGAGGAAGGCAGCCGAGAGCTGGCGGCCCTCATCGGCGCGGAAACCAAGCGGGCATCCGAGCAAGGGCCGACGATCGACGGCAGTTCATCGCTCCACCTCGCCCTCGCCGCGATGCAGGCCGCTCGCATCGGCGAGATCAAGCTCGCCCGCGGGGCACTCGACGCTTCCCGCAGGGTCGCGCTCGACCATGGATACTACGACCGCGAAGCGCTCTGGCGCACCGCTGATTGCGAAACGCAGTTTTCGACCGATGTGGCAAAGAGAATCAAATGCCTGACGGCATTGTTGGACGGTAGGGAGTACTACCAGACCCACGTCGCACTGTGGCTGGCCTACCGGTTGGCCACCGACACGCTCAAGTCGGAGGAGCAAGTCCGGTGGCTACAGCAACACCGCGGCCGGGCCGTCGCCGAACTCGAAAACGAGCCCGCATTGATCCCGAACCTGCTCGCGTTGCGGCGAGCGACGAAGCGGGACTGAGGCATCCGGTGCGGCACCGCATCGGATGCCTCATACCCCGGGCTACTTCGCTCCGACGACCAGCAGGACAGCGATGCAGCTCTTGTCCGTTTGGGGGTCGGCGACGAACTGTTTGTGAATGGACGCGACGTCGGCCATCGACGGCAGCTTTCGAGTTGCCGGGACGCCTTGCGGATCGACGTCTATACCGTGTGCCTGCATTGCGCCCACCGGATCCCCGAGCATTTGCTCACGGAAATCGCGGTCCGTCGACAGGCGTTCGAGAACCTTAGCGATGGCGTCGCTCGATGGCGTACCCTTGATCATGTTGCCCCCTCCAAGTCATGACTTCGTAGTTTCCGATGCGCGGATCGAGGAGCATTGGGGTAACGGACTCGACGCTTTGCTTCGAGCATCGTTACGCTATGCCTCCATGACCCGCTCCATTCACTGTCGCATGTAGCGGTGGAACAGAAGCGGCGTACTTCTAGCACAATCCCCCCTTAGCGAGAACCATCGATGGCCGACGATCGCCGCGTTCGACGCTGTGCCGGCTTGTTCCTGCAGCCGAGGGAACGACAGGCGATGGATCTTGCTGCATTGCTCGGCGGCGGAGACGCGATCCGCGTTGAGCAGGCGTGGTTCGCGATGGCGCCACATCTTCCCAGCGAGATTGAAGTGGATGGCGCAATCGTCGAAGCGCTCCCGCTCCTCAGCGAGACGCGCTGGAAGGCGTTCACTGAAATCGCGGAGCAGATTGGCACCGAGCGCTTGCGGCGCATGATCGAAATCGGTGTCGCCGTGGTCGACCACCCCGGCGATCCGCGTCACGACCGTGACCTCCGAACGCGCGAACTGCAATGGCATCCACTGTCCGCCGTGGCGCATATGGCGTTGCGTTGGTCCGGTGTCGACAGCATCGCGACCCAAAATGAGTCGCGCATACGCACGACCGCCGACCTCGTCGCGGAAAGCGGCCTGCCACCGCCGCACTTCCATCGACGCGACGATGCCACGACTCGCATATCGCTGGAGCGATCGGACCCGGCTCCGCTGGACGGTCTCCTTGAAAGACGCGCGACGTGCAGAAACTTCGAGACTGAAACGTCGATGTCGCTGCGTGCCGTGAGCGTCGTCCTCGGGCGAGTCTTCGGCGTCCATGGCAGAGAGGAGTTCCTGCCCGGTGTCGTGGCACTCAAGAAGAATCATCCGTCCGGGGGGGGGCTGCATCCACTCGAAGCCTACTTGTTGCTGCGGCATATCGAGGGGCTGGCCTGCGGGTTGTATCACTACAATGTCGAGGCGCACGCGCTCGACCTCTTGAGTACGATGAAGGTCGATGAGGCACATGCGTTGTCGTTGGGCATGGTGGCGGGCCAGGACTATTTCGCGAACGCGCACGCGGTGGTCGTGGTTGCGGCCCGATTCGCGCGCTCGTTCTGGAAATATCGCAGACACCCGAAGATCTACCGCGCGATCCTGCTCGAAGCCGGCCACGCCTCGCAAAACCTCTATCTCGCCGCGACCGACCTCGGCCTCGGTGCGTACGTCACGGCGGCCATCAACGAAGTCGAGATCGAACAGGCGTTCGGCCTGGATCCGCTGTTCGAGGGTCCGATCGCGGTGTGCGGCTTCGGTCCGCGCGCCGGTACGCGCACGACGGTCGAGCTCGATCCCGCCGGACGCGTGTGGGACGCGTCCGGG
>NZ_DATDMY010000034.1:0-54300 GCF_036518555.1 Dokdonella sp.
GCGGTCGCCGCGCTGCCGACCACCGACGAAGCGCACGTGCGCGCGCAGGCCTGGCTCACGCGCGTGCGCGCACTCATCGCCGCCGGGCGCTCCGACGACGCGCAGGACGAATGTGCGCAGTTCCAGCGCTGGACCAGCGAGCACGCCGACATGCCGTCGATCGGCCAGTTCGCGCGCTTGGCCGATGCCGAGCTCGCGCGCGCGGGGCAGCGGCGCGAGGACGCCTACCGCAGTTATGCGGCCGCGTTCGCCGACGCCGAGCGATGGGGCGTTCCGAAGGACCTCGCCGTCGTCGTCTCGTCCTACGGCGCGAGCCTCATCGCGGACCGCGAGCTCGATCGCGCGAGCGAGGTCGTCGGCCGCGTCGCGCGCTGGGCCGAACAGGACTACGACTGCGCACTGCTGCAGGCGCACCTCTACGAGGCGCTGCACCAGACCGACGCCTGGCGCGCGGCCCTCGCGCGCGTGCGCGCGCTCGCGGGCGAACGGCCGGTGCCGGCCACGGGCGACGCCGAAACGCCGACGCGCCGCGGGTAGGCCGGCCGCGCGGCCCCCCGCCCTGGCCGCGGCGCCCCCGTCGAACGGCCGTCCAGCCGGCCATGCCGCCGTCCGTCAGCGTCGCTTCATGCGATACGAACGGAAAACGAATGAAGATGGAGTGCAGCGGCGCACTCCCCGCGCGATCCTGCCCCGGTTCCATCGAGGGCCGCCGTTCGACAGGCGCCTGCCGCACCGGATGCCGTCGAGGGCAGGCAACGGTCCGGCGTGCGGCCCGCACGTTTCGGCGCGCGATCCGTTGCGGCTGCGACGAAGCGGCCGCATGCAACGTCCTCGGTGCAAAGTCCCCCCGGTCGGGGTACCCCCCAACAGCCCCGACCGGCCCCGCCGTCGCCTCCCTCTCTCCCTCGGGCGACGGCGGGAATTTCTCCCTGACGCGCACCGGTCCGCCGCTCCCGGCGGACCGGTGCCGCGAAGACCGGGGTGGACGCGCGCATCGGCATTCCGTCCGCGAAGACGCCCCGCGCCCAGGGTGGCCTGAGCGGCGCGGCAGTCGGCGGGTCAGTCGTCGTCCCAGAGACCCGTCGTTTTCGCCGCGGGTGGCTTGCGCGCCGATCCGTCCCCGGCGGCGACCGCCTGCCAGACCGCGAGTGCATCGCGCGTCGGCGCGACGTCGTGCACGCGCACGATCGCGGCGCCGCGTTGCGCGGCGATCAGCGCCGCCGCGACCGAACCCGCCACCCGCTCGTGCGGTTCCTCGCGGCCGGTCAGGATGCCGATCGAGCGCTTGCGCGAGAGCCCGGCCATCACCGGCGCGATCTCGGCGAAGCGCTCGAGCGCGCGCAGCAACGCGAGGTTGTGCTCGAGTGTCTTGCCGAAGCCGAAGCCGGGATCGACGAGGATCTTCTTCTTGTCGATGCCGGCCATCTGGCACGCGAACAGCCGCTCGGCGAGGAAGCGGTGTACTTCGCCGACGACGTCGTCGTAGTGCGGCGCGTCCTGCATCGTGCGCGGCTCGCCCTGCATGTGCATCACGCAGACCGGCACGCCGAGCGCGGCGGCCGCATCGAGCGCACCGTCGCCGCGCAACGCGCGCACGTCGTTGATCAGCCCCGCGCCCGCGCCGACTGCAGCGCGCATGACCTCGGCCTTCGACGTGTCGATCGAGATCGGCACTTTCACCTGTCGCGCGAGCGCTTCGATCACGGGTGCGACGCGTGCGATCTCGGTCGCCGCGTCGACCTCGTCCGCCCCGGGCCGCGTCGATTCACCGCCGATGTCGAGCAGGTCCGCGCCCTGCTCCACCAGCGCAATGCCGTGCGCGACCGCGCGCGCGGGATCGACGAATTCGCCGCCGTCGGAGAACGAATCGGTGGTCACGTTGACGATGCCGCACACGAGGGTGCGGTCGAGCACGAGCTCACGGCCGTTGCAGTCGAGGCGGGCGTGGAACATGGCGGCTTCCGGGTGGGCGGCCCGGGCATTGTATGCGCGCTTCCCTCATCGGTTCGTCGCGAACAGCGAGTGGGTCGTGCTCCTCGCTCCGTCACGCGACGGCAGGCGACGGCGGCACGGCGGTCGCCGTGCGCGCCTCGGGACGCATGTCGCGATGCGCCCGTCGCGCGCCGGGACGTATGTCGACGCGTTCATCCGGCCGCTTCGAAGCCGTCGGCGTAGATCGCATCGTCGAGCGGCGTCGAAACGACCGCCGTGTCGTCGGCGGCGTTTCCGTCCGCCTCGTCGGCCCTCGCCGCGAACGTCGTAGTGACCGGGTCGGCCGGGTTCGCGCCGACGACGGTGTCGAGGACGAGCGTCGCGCTCGCGCCTGCGGCGAGCGGATCGGCGAGTGCGCACTGCAGGTTCGCGCCGAGGCCGAGGCAGGTCCATCCCGACGACCCCGGCGTACCCGCGCTCGCGAGGTCGGGAGCGGTGACGACGACTTCGACGTGGTTCGCGGCATCGGGGCCGTCATTGTGCACGTCGACCGTGTACTGGATCGCCTGGCCCGCGACGACGGACGCCGCATCCGCACTCGCGCTCACGCCGAGATTCGCCGACGGCGGAACCTCGCCGACGCAGTTGTAGCAGACGAGCGCGAAGTCCTGGTCGGTCGCGTCGCCCGAGTGCGGCAGTGCATCCGAATTGACGTCGGTCGCGAGCACTTCCACCGTGACGGAGCCCGCATGCTGTGCCGACTGCAGGAAAACCGCTTCGGTGTTGTTCTTCGCGTCGGCGCTGCCGCCCGGGGTCGACCAGCCCGCGTCGTCGAGCACGTTGCCGCGATAGACGGTGCCGTCGGCGGTCACGCGTAGATCGAGGTCGTTGTTCCACGCGGGCGTCGAACCGCCGAGGCCGTGGCCGGGCGCGTCGGTCCAGGCGAGCATGATGCGGATCGGCTTGGCCGGGTCCGCCGCCGTGTAGGTATGCGTCCAACTCTCGCCGGTGTTGTCGAACACGGTCGCCTGGTCGACGTACTCGACCGCCGCGTCCGGCGCGAACACGGGCGGCAGCTGCAGGCGTCCCCAGCCCTGCTTGCTGTCGAACAGGTGCGTGAGCACGCCGCCGTCCGCGTCGTGGTTGCCGGTGAGGTTCTTCGCCACCGCGGTGAACGCGGCCTTGATCATCGCCGGGCTCGGGTCGTGGCCGAACAGGTTGCGGTAGTACTCGACGAACAGCGCGGAGGCACCGGTCACGTGCGGCGAGGCCATGCTGGTGCCACACATGAGCTCGTAGCCGGTCGCGCTCGCGCTCGAATCGACGCTGCACCCGGGGGCGACCATCGCGGGAATGCTGCGCCCGTCGAGCGCGGGCCCGTGGGCGCTGTTCGAAGAAAGGTCGTCGATCGCGGCGATCTGCACGGTCGCCGAACTCTGCATCTTGGTCGAGCCGATCGTGAAGATGTTCTTCGCTTCGTCGGGCGTGCCTTGCGAGCTGACGCCGCCATAGCCGTTCATGAACGACAGCACGAAATGGAGCGGCTGGTCGCCCGGCGCGGTGGGATCCGCATCGCGCACGCCGACGTCGACCTGGCGCGTATCGTCGTCGTAGCCACGCGGCGAGCCCGCGGGGCCCCAGCTGTTGCCCGACATGACCGCACCGTTGCGTTGCGACTCGGTCATGAGCAGGAGCATGCCGCCCGCCTGCGTGAATGTCGGGTCGTACAGCTGCTCGACGAGCCTCGCGCCCGGCGCCATGCCGAGCCCGCGCAGGAACCCGTTAGCGAGCGTACCGGAACTGCCGTCCGCGGCCATGATGCCGGCCGTGTGCGTACCGTGCGCATCGCTCGCGGCGCCGCCGCAGGTCGTGCCCGCACACGGCAGCATGCGATGCACGAGATCCGGATGCGTGTCGTAGATGCCGCCATCGACATCGGCGATCACGACACCCGCGCCATCGAGGCCGATCTGCTCCAGGTAGGCGAGGTAGCCCGGCACGGCGAGGTTGTTGCCGCCGTAGTTCCCGGCTGCGATCTGGTCGCTCATCTCGCCGCGCAAACCGCCGTCGCGCGGCACGGGCTGGATGCTGTAGACGCCAGGAACGTTCGCGAGCGTCCCGAGGCGGTCTCCCGCGACGCGTACGCTGACGACCGAAAACGTGCGGTCGACGGCGCGCTCGCCGACGACGTCGGCGCCGGCTGCGCGCAGGCGGGCGGTGACGCCGGCAGCGCCTCGATACGTGCTCACGTGCGCCTCGATCGTGTCGGGCGGCAGCGCGCGCCACTGCGGCAGTACCCGGTAGGCCGGGGCGAAATCGCCGCTCCAGCGCACGGCGGCGCGCGCGGATGCCGCCCGCAGCTGCGACGGGCGCGCCCACACGACGTACGTGAACGGATGAATGTACTGGACCGGTTCGACCCCGGCCGCGCGCAAGGCGTCGAGATCGCTCTCGCGTACGGGGCCGGTGAACTGCACGAGGTGCAGGTCGCTGCCGTCGGCCGTGGTCGATGCGACATGTCGCCAGCCGGCGGGCAGTGACGGCGGCGCACGCACGGGATCGAACCGCGCGCCGCCGAGATCGAGCACGAACGGTTCGGCGATGACGTCGACGTCGAAGCCCGCGCTGCGGATACCGCGCAATTGCGCATCGTCGACGGTGAGCCACTGGAAGCGGCCGTAATCGGTGCTGCCCGCCGACGTGCCGCGCACGCGCGCGAGTTGCTCCGCCGCGGCTTCCACGCGCAACCCGTAGATGCGCGCCGGGGGCGGCGTCGCCGACGCGGCTATCGAGAACGACGCGGCGATCGCCGCCGCGATCAAGGTCGGACGATGGATGCAAGGCATGCGCTGGCTCCCCGGGGTGGCTGGAGAACCCACCGGTGCGGCCGCGCCATCGGCATCGCCGGACGTCCCCAGGGCGCCCGCCGCATCGCGCGGCAAAATTCGAGTGTATACCACCCGACGCACCGCCCGGCTCCGGCGCGCGCCCGAAAAAAAGGCCGTCCCCAGGGACGGCCTTCGTCATGCTGCGGATGCGATGGGCTCAGTCGCCGAGGCGTTCGCGCGGCTGCACCGCGGGACCGCCGATCGGGCTCTCGCCACGCGGCTTGTCGCCACCACCGCCGCTGCCCGGCTTCTTGTCGCCGCGCCAGTCCTTCGGCGGACCTGGCGTGCGACCAGCCATGATGTCCTCGATCTGCGCGGCATCGATCGTCTCGTACTGCAGCAGCGCTTCCGCCATCGTGTGCAGCTTGGCGAGGTTTTCCGTGAGGAGCTCCTTGCTGCGCGCGTACGCACGGTCGAGGATGTCGCGCACTTCCTCGTCGATGCGGCGCGCGGTCTCGTCGGAAACGTTCTTGTGCTGCGTGACCGAACGGCCGAGGAACACTTCGTCCTCCTCCTCGCCGTACGCGATCGGGCCGAGCTTGTCCGACAGGCCCCACTTCGTGACCATGTTGCGCGCCATCTTGGTCGCGCGCTCGATGTCGTTCGACGCGCCCGTGGTGACCTTGTCGGCACCGAAGATCAGCTCCTCCGCGACGCGGCCGCCGTACAGCGAGCAGAGCCGGCTGACGATGTTTTCCTTGTTGTAACTGTAACGGTCGTTCTCGGGCAGGTACATCGTCACGCCGAGCGCGCGGCCACGCGGAATGATCGTGACCTTGTAGACCGGGTCGTGGTCCGGCACGAGGCGGCCGACGATCGCGTGACCCGCCTCGTGGTACGCGGTCAGCTTCTTCTCGTCTTCGCTCATGATCATCGAGCGCCGCTCGGCGCCCATCATGATCTTGTCCTTCGCGCGCTCGAAGTGATCCATGCGCACTTCGCGCGAATTCTCGCGCGCGGCGAACAGGGCCGCCTCGTTGACGAGATTGGCGAGGTCGGCACCGGAGAAGCCCGGCGTGCCGCGCGCAATCGTCAGCGGCTCCACGTCGGCGGCGACCGGCACCTTGCGCATGTGCACCTTGAGGATCTGCTCGCGCCCGCGCAGGTCGGGCAGCGGCACGACGACCTGGCGATCGAAGCGACCCGGGCGCAGCAGCGCGGGATCGAGCACGTCCGGGCGGTTCGTCGCGGCGATCACGATCACGCCTTCGCTGCCCTCGAAGCCGTCCATTTCGACCAGCAACTGGTTCAGGGTCTGCTCGCGCTCGTCGTGGCCGCCGCCGAGGCCGGCGCCGCGATGGCGGCCGACCGCGTCGATTTCATCGATGAAGATGATGCACGGCGCGTGCTTCTTCGCTTGCTCGAACATGTCGCGCACGCGCGCCGCGCCGACGCCGACGAACATCTCGACGAAGTCGGAGCCCGAGATCGAGAAGAACGGCACCTTCGCCTCGCCCGCGATCGCCTTCGCGAGCAGCGTCTTGCCCGTGCCGGGCGAACCGACCATGAGCACGCCGCGCGGGATCTTGCCGCCGAGCTTGGTGAACTTCGACGGGTCGCGCAGGAACTCGACGAGTTCGGACACTTCCTCCTTCGCCTCGTCGCAGCCTGCGACGTCGGCGAAGGTGATCTTGACCTGGTCCTCGCCCTGCAGCTTCGCGCGCGAACGACCGAACGACATCGCGCCGCGCCCGCCCGCGCCCGCCTGCATCTGGCGCATGAAATAGACCAGCAGGCCGATGAAGATGAGGATCGGCACCCAGTCGAGCAGGATGCGCCAGAGCGGCATCACGTTGTCGGGCGGCGTCTGGCGCACCTCGATGTTGTTCTTCGCGAGCAGCTCGAGCAGGTCCTTGTTGCCGTCGATCGGCACGATCGTCGACACGGTGCTGGTTCCGTCCTTGAGCTTGGCCGTCGCCTTCGATGGGATCTCGGCGCTGAACGTCACCGACGACACGCTGCCGTTGCCCACCTGCTGGGTGAACTGCGAATACGGCACGTCCGTCGGCTGCGAGACGCGCGGGTTGAAGCTCTGGAACACGGTCAGCAACACGACCGCGATGACCACCCAGAGCAGCAGATTCTTGGCCATGTCGTTCATCGTGCGGAACTCCCGCGAGCGGCCGGGCAACCCTGCGCGGACGGTTCACGAATAGCGGCGGTGGTCTGGAAAATTTCGAACATGAATGCCCTCACGCGCGCTTGCCCACGGCCAGCGCATACACTTCCGGGCTGCGTGCCCGGGAAGCCTTCGGCTTGCGGATGCTGACTCGCTCATAGCCTGCACGCAAGCGCCTGACGAAATCGTCGAATCCTTCGCCCTGGAAAACCTTGGTCAGGAATGCCCCGCCCTTGCGCAGGTGCTGGGCGGCGAATTCCTCCGCAAGTTCGACCAGGTGCATCGAACGCGGCTGATCGACCGCGTTCACGCCACTCATGTTGGGGGCCATGTCCGAAAGCACAAGATCGACCTCGGCACCGCCAAGCGCCTGTTTCAGCTGCTCGAGCACCGCGTCCTCGCGAAAATCGCCGAGGATGAACTCGACGCCGCCGATGCCCTGCATCGGCAGGATGTCGAGTGCGATCAAGCGCCCCTTGTCGCCGAGCCGTTCGCGCGCAACCTGCGACCAGCCGCCCGGCGCGGCGCCGAGGTCGACGATCACCATGCCCGGTTTGAGCAGGCGATCGCGCTCGATAAGCTCCTCGAGCTTGAACACCGCGCGCGAACGCCAGCCTTCGGCCTGCGCCCGCTTCACGTAGGGGTCGTTGAAATGTTCCCGCAGCCAGCGGGAACTCGATTTGCTGCGCGCCATGGGCCCGGAGTCGCGTTCTGCCCGTGGCGGCGCACGCCGGTGACCGGCGCCTGCTGCGAGGGACTCGTCAAGGCGGCCATGATACCCTGTCCGACCCGCGGTCGGCTCTCCCGCCCGCCTCGATTCGGTTGCCGTTCATGCCCCTGTCCGCCTCCCAGAAGCGCTACCTGCGCGGTTTCGCCCACGACCTCAAGCCCGTGATCCTCGTCGGGCAGAAGGGCGTCACGGCCGCCCTGCTGGCCGAATTCGACGGCGCACTCGACCACCACGAGCTCGTCAAGGTCAAGCTCGCCGACGACGACCGCGCGTCGCGTGCGGCATCGATCGAGGAGATCCGCGCGCATTCGGGTGCCGAACTCGTGCAGGCGATCGGCAAGGTCGCCTGCTTCTACAAGCGCAATCCGGACCGCAACCAGTTCCCGCTGCCGAAAGGCTAGGGCCGCGCCGTGCAGCTCACGCATGAACTGCCGGAAGGGTATTTCTTCTTCCGCTCCTGCGCGCCCGGCGCCGTGAGCGTCGTCGATCGCGAACTCCGGACGAGTTTCCTGCTCGCACCCGATCGCATCGTCGAGCACTGGCCGGTGAAGGTCGCGGCGGAATTCGACGTCGCGGCCGCCGAGTCGGTCGCTGCGCTCGCGCCCGAAGTGGTCCTGCTCGGCACCGGCGAAACACAGGTTTTCCCGCCACGCGAGGCGCTCGCGGCCTTGCTTCGCCGGCGCATCGGCGTCGAAGTGATGACGAATTCGGCCGCCTGCCGCACCTACAACCTGCTCGCAGGCGAGGGCCGCCGCGTCGTCGCCGCGATCATGCTGCCGCCTCCGCCCGGCGCGGCCGCCTGAGTCGCGCGACGGGGCCGTGACGCCCGGTTCGGGTTGCCACGCTCGCCGTGCGCGTGCGCGGGCCCGCAGGTCACGCCGGCCAGGCGCTGATCGTCACGTAATAGCCGTCGGGATCGCGCAGCGAGAATTCCATCGTCCCGGTGTTGGGGTTGCGGTTCGCATCCTCCTCGAATCCGTCGACCAGGGCCCGTGCGCGCTCGCGCGCGGCGTCGAAGTCGTCGACGCGGAAGAACAGCAGCAGGCCATTGCCGGGCTCGGCACGGCCAGGGCTCGCCAGCGTGGGATGCTCGTGCGCTCCCCACGCGTGCAGGCACAGCAGCACGGTTCCGTCGGAGTCCACGATCTGGCCGAAATGGGCGTGCGCCGGCGCGCCCGCCGGCTGGCCGAACAAGCGCTGGTACCACGCGAAGCTGCGCGCGACGTCGCGGACGCCGATGACGGTCCAGGTGCGCTTCATCGCGTCGCGACCGGCCCCTCGTCGGAGCGCGGCATCAGTCGCAGGATACTTCGAGGTCGACGACGCGCGCGGCGGCCATCGTCCGCAGGATGCGCAGCAGGATTCCCGCCGACGCCGCACCGGACAATTCGCCTTGCGCGTAGTTGACCATGAGCTCCCAGTGCGAAAGCGACTCGCACCGCGAGGGCAGCTTGCGACTGCGGTAGTACGAGGGTTCCGCATCGCACACGTCGCGCACGGAGTTGCTGAGGACCGGCGTGCTGACGACCGCGACGATGCGCCACTCGGGATTCATGACTGCTCCGGGATCGTGCTCCGGGAGGGCCACTATGGGCCCCGCCCCCCGCCCAATCGGTGACGCGGGTCTCGAAACGGGACCCGCTTCACACGAATTTGCGATCCGCGGGCCCGCGTGCGGAGGTCCATATGCGGCCGCTCCGGATCATGTCGCTCGTCGAAATCCGCCGGCACCATGAGTCCCTTCGCGGCCGCGCGCCGCGCGCGATCAATCCAGCAGGATCGCGCCCCCGGCATAGGTGCTGCGCACGGCGCGCAGATCGTCCTCGATGTCGCCCGCGGACACGCCGAGGCGATACCAGCCGATCGTCGTGTCGGTCGCGGCGCGTTGCGCCGGGTCGACATCGACGGTCCAGAGGATGTCGCCCACCGCGTTCGACCATACCGTGACGTCGCCGTCGGCGAGGGCGGCGTGGATCGCGAGTGCGGTGGCGGCGAGATCGCCCGAGAGCATGTGCGCCGCCCGTCGCGTACGGCGCCTCATTGGACGCCGGGCTCCCACGCCTCGGCCGGGCCGTCGCGCAACACCCACGACCCCCAGACGATCCGGAATCGGTCGAGACGACCGAGGTCGGCGAATCGGAGCAGCGCTTCGAGCACGCCGCGCGTGGTCGCGAGCGCGTCGTCGGTCTGCGACACCGCGACGCAGACGCTGTACCAGGACGAGCCGTGCGGCGACTTGATGAAGTGCTCGATGCGGTAAGGTGCCGCGCTGCCGAAGCCCGCGAGCAGCGCGCGCACGTCCTCGAGCGAGGCCGTCGTCTCGATGACGGCGAGGGTGTGCATCCGTGATGATCCTGCTGTCGTTTCCGTTTCGTTCATGCGTCGACGCCATGATGGCCGCGGCCTGGAAGCGCGGAAGTCTGCGCGCCGAGCTGAACGCCGTCGTGGGACGCATGCCCCGGATCGCCCGGGGCATGTGTCCCGTGCCGGGCCCCGTAACCCCTCTCGACATCGACGCATCGCTCACGGCATGAGCAGAACACCGACACCACCGGCCTCCCTCGCGGACTTCGACCAGCTTCGCCAGATCCTCGCCGGCCTTGCCGAAGGCGTGATCCTCGTCGGGCGCAAGCGCGACGTGTTATGGGCCAACGCGTCGGCCTGCGCGCTGCACGGCGTGAAGACGCCGTCCGAACTCGGCGGCACGACCGCGGGCTATCGGCGCCTGTTCCGCCTGAAGTACCGCAACCATCATCCGCTCAGGGCCGCGCAGTACCCGCTCGAACGCGTCGCTGCAGGCGAGATCTTCGATGGCGTGATCGTCGACGTGCAGGCGCACGCCGATCCGGACTCCCATTGGGTGCACCGCGTGCGCGGGCAGACGATCCTGTCGCCGCAGGGCACCGCCGACCTCCATGCGCTGTTCATCACCGACATGACCGAATGGGCGAGCGCCGAACACCGCTTCGAGAAGGCGTTCGGCGCCAATCCCGCACCCGCGGTGATCTGTCGGATCGGCGACCTGCGCTACGTGAAGGTCAATCCCGGGTTCCTGCAGATGACCGGCTTCACGAGCGAGCAGGTGGTCGGTCGCTCCACCTACGAGCTCGACGTGCTCGCCCACGCGGCCGCCCGCGACGACGCGATCGCGCGGCTGTCGGCGTGGCAGACGATTCCGCAGATGGAAGCCGAACTGATCGCCGCCGACGGCAGCGGCAGGCTCGTCGTCGTCGCTGGACAGCCGATCGAGATGGCGGGCGAGCCGTGCATGCTGTTCACCTTCATCGACCTCGAACCGCGTCGCAAGGTCGAACTCGCGCTGCGCCACAGCGAGGAGAAGTTCGCCAAGGCATTCGCGATGTCGCCGCTCCCCGCCATCGTGTGCCGCGCCGACACGCTCGAGATCACCGACGTCAACGAAGCCGCCTCCGCCCTCGCCGCGCGGCCCACGACCGAGCTCGCCGGCCGCACGCTCGACGACCTCGGCCTGCTCGGATCGGGGCCGGAGCGCAAGCGCGTCGCTGCGCAGCTCGGGTCGCATGGGCGGGTGCGCAACGCCGAACTCACGCTCGCGCTGCGCGAGGGCGAGTCGATCGACGTGCTGGTCTCCGCGGATACCGTGCGCATCGAGGACCGCGACTGCGTCCTCATCGCCTACCTCGACATCACCCATCGCAAGCGGCGCGAACTCGAGCTCGCCGATGCGGTCGAGGCGATCATGCAGGACGCCTCGTGGTTCAGCCGGCCGCTGATCGAGCGACTCGCCCGCGTCCGCCGCGGCGACGCGCCGGTCGATTCGGCCGAACTCGCGAGCCTCACCCGCCGCGAGGGCGAGGTGCTCGCGCTGATCGGCGAAGGGCTCGCGGACAAGACCATCGCGGCGCGCCTCGGGCTCTCGCCGCGCACCGTGCGCAACCATGCGACCTCGATCTACGCCAAGCTCGGCGTGCGCAGCCGTGCCGAGGCGATGCTGTGGGTACGCGAGCGCGGCATGCGCGGCCTGCCCGCCACGGCGGAGCGATCACGCCGCGGCCACGCCTGATCGGGGGCGTGGCGCCGTCGGCGGATGGCGCGACGAACCGCGGTGGCCGAATCCGGCGCACAATCGCGTAATCGGGAAACGTCCTCCGACCACGCGAGTCCGCCATGTCCTTCCGCCGTCGCTTCGTGCTCCTTCCCGTCGTCCTGCTCTCGCTCGCACCGCTCGCGCGCGGGCAAGCGCTGGTCGTCTACGACGACGCGCTCGAGAACGGCTTCGGCGACTGGTCCTACGGCGGCGGCAGCGACTTCGCCAATACGACGCCGGTACACGCGGGGATCCGCTCGATCGCGTTCGCGGGCAACGCGTTCAATGCGGTGTCGTTCACGCACGAGTCCGGCCTCCTGTCCACGACGGGTTACCCCACGCTGCACTTCTGGGTGCACGGTGGAACGGCCGGCGGCCAGCAGCTGGGGCTGGTGCTGCAGACGAACTGCAGCGCATCCGGCAACCCGTGCACGGTCGTCGCGCAGGGCGACCTCGGCCCGTACATCGCCGGTGGCGCGCCGGCCGCGGGCACCTGGCGCGAAGCCACCGTGCCGCTCGCGCAGCCGCCGCTGTCGTACTCGGGGCCGTTCGACCGCATCGACATCGTCAGCGATGCCGCGGGCGCGCAGCCGACGCTGTACATCGACGACGTCGCCTTGCAGGCAGGGTCGAACGTCGTCGATCCGATCTACGCGAACGGGTTCGAGGGCGCGCCCGTCGCGGCGGACCTGCTCGTCGAGGAACACGACGTGACGGTCGACTCGATGGTCAGCGACCGCTTCACCTGGCGCGATTCGGCGAACGCGCCGCGCGTTGCGGTGCTCGCGCACAACGACGGCCAGACCGGTCCGACCGCACCGGGTGGCTACCCGAACCGCGGCGGCGCGCTGCGTGAGTTCCGGTACCGGATGCCTGACGGCTCGACGCGCGTCGCCGGCGTCACCGACTACGGCAACGCGGGACAGGGTGGGTTCGGCTACGTCGTCTCGCATTCGGCCTGGCCGAGCAACGGCGGCGGTTGCAATGGCGATGATTCGCCGCTCGGCTACGGTACGCCAGGGTCGTTCCAGCGCGTGTTCGAAGGCCGCCACCATGCGATCTTCCGCTTCACGCAGGCCTACCCGCGCCATTGCAGCTCGGCGGCGGGCGGCGCGAGCGCGGTCGTGCCCGTGACGATCGACTGGACCTTCTCGACCGGCCGCGACAATCCGCTCTGGTCGGTGACCTGGGACATGAGCGCGCTCGGCGCGGATTACCTGTTCGACGATTCGCGCGCGCCTTACGGCGAACTCGAGATCGACGGCAGCGGCGCCGCCGACATCAGCGGCGTCGCATGGGGCGATCGCTGGCAGTTCACGAGCACGACCGCGCCGGTCACGCTCGACAGTGCGTGGACCTGGAATACGCCGAACAGCGTCCCGTACGTGAAGCTCTGGGTGACGACGACGAACGCGACGATGGGGCTCGTGCAGAGCCAGACGATGACGCAGCAGGACGCGGGTGCGCGCAATGCGTTCTATCACGACGTCACTGCGTACTGGAACCACACGAGCGCGCAAGGCGATGCCGGCGACGGCTACGCGATGCCATGGCAGGACAGCTGGCCGTACCAGGCGAACTCGTACTCGATCGACGTCGGCACGTCGAGCAACAACGCGCGCCTGACCTGGGGCACGTCGTACGGCTTCCTCGGCCAGACGAGCTACGACGTGCATGACGGCGTCGTCGCGACCGCGTCGGGCTATCCGAAGAAGAGCTATGCCGTCTACGTCGTACTCGGCCCGCACACCGCGAATCCGGTCGAGAGCCAACGCGCCGAAGTGGAGGCGATCCAGACACTCGTCTTGAGTGCGAGCGTCGGCAGCGTCGCGACGAGCGGGCCGGCCGGCCCCGCGCGCAGCGATACGATCACCTACGCGCCCGCCGGCTACGACCCGGTGCGCGGGGCGCTTACGTTCAATGCCGCCGCCAACGCGCTCGACGCGAACATCGCGGTCGGTGCCGGTCGCACGCTGAAGCACCCGCTGCTCGTCGTGCGCGGCATGAGCGCATACCCGCAGACGGTGAAGCTCGATGGCGCGACGCTCGTCGCCGACGTCGACTACTACCCGTCGCTGCGCGCGGGCGCGAACGAGCTGTGGCTCACGCTCAACCGCGATCTCGCGGGTACGGCGAACCGGCTCCAGTTGCAGCCCTAGGTCCTCCGCGCGCGGCGCGCAATCTCCCGACGCCCCGCGCGCGGCGCCGCGCGCATGGCGTTTCATGCGCCCGGCTGCGTATTCCGTCAGGTCCGCGGCCTTGCGCCGCCCACGGGAGATGCCTCGTGTTCGTTCGAATCCGTGCCGGCCTGCTCGCCGTCTCGCTCGCTTTGCTGCATTCGCCGCCGGCCGTCGCCGGCGGCCCGGTATTCTGGCTCGGCGGCGGCGGCGCGCCGTGCAACTTCGGCTCGCTGTCGACCGCGCTCGGCGCCGTGCCGCAGGGCGCGACGATCCGCATCGCGAACAACCAGTCATACGCGAACACGAATCTCACGATCTCGAACAGGAGCGTGACGCTGGAAGGCGGCTGGGCGGATTGCGCCGGCACGCCGTCCGCGCAGCGGACGCTCATCGAAGGTGCGGCCGGCGCGAACCTGCCGGTGCTGCGCATCCAGGCCGCGGGCACGTCGCGCAGCGTGCGGCTCGAGCATCTCGAGGTCCGCGGCGGAACGCGTTCGGGCATCGAGGTCGACGGACTGCTCGACGTGCGCCTCGACGACACCCTGGTCACGGCGAACAGCGCTGCCGACGGCGGCGGCATCTCCGTGACGGGTGTGTCGCCGGCGCAGACCGTGCTGCGCCTCGTGCACAGCACGGTCGGCACGCCCGAGGTCGGAAACGGCGACGGCAACGCAGCGACGTTCGGCGGCGGCGTGTACTGCGCCGACGCGCGCGTGCAGCTGAGCAGCGCGCTCGTGCAGGGCAACGACGCCGACTACGGCGGCGGCATCGCGCTGCTCGCCTGCGATCTCGACGCGGGCGCGGCCGCACTCGTCGTCGCCGGCCATCCCTTGCTGTCGGCGCTCGTGCGCGACAACACCGCGACGTTCTTCGGCGGCGGCCTCTACGCGACGAATGCGAGCAACATCGGCCTCGACAACGACCACCAGCCCGTCACGTTCGAGGCGAATCGCGCGAGCCGCGGCGGCGGCATCCACCTCAGCGCCGCTGGCACGCAGTTCCACGGCGCCGGCATCACGCTCGCCAGCAACAGCGTGGGCGGCTTCGGCGCCGCGGCCTACGTCGAGAGCGGCGCGTATCTCGCGCTCGAACGCGGCGCCGACGGCGGTACGTCGTGCGCCCGCGACGCCGTCTGCAGCCGCATCGTCGACAACACGGTCGACGATGTGCCGACCGCGGCCGCCAGCGCGCTGCAGGTCATCGACGCGGTTGCGGTCATTGCGCAGACGGACGTCGCCGGCAACGCGTCCCACACCGGCCAGTCGCTCGTCCGCCTCGACGGCCACAGCGGGGTGCGCGTGGTCGACAGCCTCGTGCACGACAACGATGCGGGCGCCGGCCGCCTGATCGTGCTCTACGGCAGCGACAACCTGTTCACGCTCGGCGCGAGCACGGTCGTGGGCAACGCGACGCTCTCGCCGCTGGTCGACGTGCGCGAGAGCGGAGGCGCCGCGGCGTTGCACTTCGACCGCAGCGTCGTCTGGCAGCCCGGAGTGCTCGTGCAGGACACGAACGCGGGCGAGACGGTGTCGAGCACGTGCATGAACGTGCACGCGGGCGCGGGCATCGACGGCGTCACGACCGACCCCGGCTTCGTCGATGCGGCGACCGGCGACTTCCGGCTGCGCGCCGATTCGACGAACGTCGACGCGTGCGCGGACACCGCGGCGGCAGCCGGAACGGGCGCAAGCCACGTCGATGTCGCCGGCCATCCACGCCCGCAATCGGCCACCGGCTCGCCGACGCCGTTCGATCGCGGCGCCCATGAACTCGTCGACCTCGTCTTCGCCGACGGCTTCGATCCAGCGCCGCCGTGAAACGGCGGGGCGCGGGCGCTGCCGCGCGCGCTCACTGGGAGGCGAGCTTGCGCAGGCGCTCGAGGCCCTCTTCCTGGATCTGCCGCGCGCGCTCGCGCGAGATGCCGAGGTCGCGGCCGATGTCGGCGAGCGATTGCACGGGCGTGCCGTCGAGACCGAAACGGCGCTGCAGCACGAGGCGCTGGCGCTCGTTGAGGCGGGCGATGAGCGCGTTCAGTCGCTCGCTGCCGATCGCGGCCGCGGTTTCGTTCGTGCCGTCATCGCCGTCCTGGATCGTGCCGATCAGCGCGCGCTCGCCGGCGTCGAGCGCATCGAGCGAGTCGACGCGCTCGCTGACGCGGAACAGTTCGGCGACGTCCTGCACGCTCTTGCCGACGACCTCCGCGATCTGGTCCAGGCTCGGCGCCGCGCCATTGCGCGCGGCGAGCTCGCGTTCGGCGCGCAGCACCTGGGCGAGCTCGCGCAGCACGTGCACGGGCAGGCGCACGGTGCGGCCCTGGTTCATCACGGCCGACTGCACCGCTTCGCGGATCCACCACACCGCGTAGGTCGAAAAGCGCAACCGGCGCGCGGGGTCGAACTTGCCGACTGCACGGATGAGCCCGAGGTTGCCTTCGGCGATGAGATCCATGAGAGGGACGCCGCGGCCGACGTACGGTCGCGCGACACTGACGACGAGGCGCAGGTTCGCCTCGATGAGTCGGCGGCGCGCATCCGCGTCGCCGGACTGCACGCGCTCGGCGAGCGCCCATTCCTCGCGCGCACCGAGCAGTTCGATGTAGCCGATCTCGCCGAGGTACGCACTCGCGGAACTGCGTGCTTCTTCGTCCTGCGGTTCGATCGCGTCGACGAGATCGAGGATCCCGTCCTGCTGGGCATGGGCATCATTGGCGTCGGGCCGCGTCACGGACGCAGCTTACGGCAACGCCGATGCAGGCGTCATTTCCGCGCATGCGGGTCCAACGAGCGGGACGGCGTGCGCGAACGACGGGGCGTGCGCGGGAAGCCGCGGACCCGCGAGCGCGATACGGGTTTCTCCGTGCGAGGGACGGGTTCCGCGCATGCCGATGTCGGCGAATGCATTCCTTCGACGCGCGCGCGCGGACCTCGAGGTCACCTGCGTCGCCGCCGCACGACGCTCAACGCCGCGGCAGGAAGTCGACCGGGTTCGCCGGTTTTCCGTTGCGGCGGATCTCGAAATGCAGCGAGTCGCGGCTCGCGCTGCTCGAACCCATCTCGGCGATCACCTGCCCGGCCTTGACCCGATCGCCTTCCTTCACGAGGCGCTTGCTGTTGTGGCCGTACGCGGAGAGGAAGCTCGGGCTGTGCTTGATGATGATGAGTTCGCCGTAGCCGATCAGGCCATTGCCGCTGTAGACGACGGCGCCGTCCGCGGCGGCACGCACGGGATCGCCGCTCTTGCCGGCGATGTCGATGCCCTGTCGCGTCGGATCGCCCGCCGCGTAGCTGCCGACGATGGGTCCCTCGGCCGGCCAGCGCCAACTGACCTCGCCGGCGGGCAGCGCAGGCTCCGGCGCGGGCGGCGCCGTGGGTTTCGGCGCCGGCGCAGGTGCGGCACCCGCGCCCGTCGATGCGGCTCCCGCGGTCGTCGCCGACGGAGCGGCCGCCGTCCCCGCAGGCGGCGGCACGTCGCGACTGGACGAGGCGGGCGCCGTCGCGGCACGCGCCTCCGCGCGCGTCGGTGCGGGCGTGGATTGCAGGGGTTCGAAGGCGCCGGGCCTGGGAGCGCTGTTCTTCGTCGGCGTTGCGACCGTATTCGGGCGCGGCGGCGGCGGAGCCGCCGCCATGCGCGAGGCCCCTGCCGGCGCCGCCGCCGCCGGCGGCGCGCTCGTGCGCAGTTCCTGGCCGACATAGATCGTGTACGGCGCGCCGATGCCGTTCCAGTCCGCGAGTTCGCGGTAGTCGACGCCGTGGCGGAACGCGATGCTGTAGAGCGTGTCGCCGCGCTGCACGAGATAGGTGTCGGCCTTCACGCCGACAGCCGCGGCGGGCGCGCGCGCGCGAGGCGGTCGGTCAAGGCTGCGGTCCTCGACCGGCGCGGGTCCCGTCGAGGCGCAGCCCCCGATGCACGCAGCGAGCATCAGGCCGACGAGGCGCCGCTCGAATCCACCGCAGAAATATCTCCGCATGACAATATGTTACCGCATGAATTTCAGGTACACGATCAACCCGGCGACCGCCGCGACGATGAGCCACCCGATCCACTCGATCCAGCGATGCAGCAGTTCCTCCGCACGCCGGCCGCCGAGGCGGATCGCGCCCGCGAGCAGGAACACGCGCTTGCCGCGCCCGACGACCATGCCGCCGACGAACGGCAGCAACGGCATGCCGACGATGCCGGACGCCCACGTGAAGATCTTGAGCGGCACCGGGATGAACCCGGCCGCAACGAGCATCCAGAACGCCTGCCACGGATGCGCACCCATCTCGGTGCGCAGCTCGGCGACGAGCGCGTCGATGCGGGGCAGCCAGCCGAGCCAGGCGAACAACGGTCGCATCGCGTCGAACGCGAAGTGGCCGAGCGCATAGGCGGCCAGCGCGCCGACCAGCGAACACGCGAGGCTCACGCCCGCATAGCGCGCCCAACGCCGTGGCTGCGCGAGCACCATCGGCGCGAGCATGATTTCGGGCGCGATCGGGAAGATGATCGCTTCGACGAAGCTCAGCACGCCGAGGTAACGCTCGGCGAACGGATGCGACGCCCACACGAGCGCGCGTTCGTACAGCGGCCGGAAGAGTTTCATCGAATGCGCTCCCTGCCGTTCACGAGGCGGCGATCCGTCGCGGTGCCGTTCATCCGAGGCCGCCGAGCAGGGGTACGAAACTGACCGCGCCGAGATTCTCGGAGACGAATCCGTCGTCGCCGTGTCGCACGCGCAGCAGGCCCTGGCGGCCCGACGGCCCGACCGGCGCGACGAGGTACCCCTCCGGCGCGAGTTGCGCGAGCAGCGCGGGCTCGAGCGCCGCCCCCGCCGCGGTCACGATGATGGCGTCGAACGGCGCCTGCTCGGGCCAGCCGAGCCGACCGTCGTCATGCTTCGAACGGATGTTGGACAGGCCGAGCTTGCGGAAGCGGCGCCGCGCGTTGCGCAGCAGTTCGTCGATACGCTCCACCGTGTGGACCTGCTCGACGAGCGCGGCGAGCACCGCGCACTGGTAGCCCGACCCGGTGCCGACCTCGAGCACGCGGCGCGGAAGCCTCGCCTCGATCAGCGCTTCGGTCATGCGCGCGACGACCCAGGGCTGGGAAATCGTCTGTCCCTGCCCGATCGGCAGCGCGGTGTCCTCGTAGGCGCGCGACGCGAGTGCTTCGTCGATGAACAGGTGGCGCGGCAACTGGCGCATGACGTCGAGCACGCGCCGGTCGCGGATGCCCTCGGCGACGAGGCGGTCGACGAGGCGATCGCGCGCCCGCTGCGAGGTCATGCCGAGGCCGCGCGACGACGGATCCGGGCGCGAGAACAGCGGACTCATGGTCAGGCGGCCCCGGCGACGTCAGGCCGCAGCGCAGCGACCCAGCCGCTCACCTTCTCGAGTGCCTGGAAGCGCGTGAGGTCGACATGGATCGGCGTGATCGAGACGTAGCCGTCGCGCACCGCGTTGAAGTCCGTGCCGGGGCCGTCGTCGGCAGCCTCGCCCGGCGGGCCGATCCAGTAGATCGGCCGGCCCCGCGGATCGTTCTGAGCGATGCACGGCGCCGAGCGGTGTCGCCGTCCGAGTCGCGTGACCGCGAGGCCGCGGATCTCGTGCCACGGCCGATCGGGCACGTTGACGTTGAGGATCGTATCGGCCGGCAACGGATCGACGAGCAGGCGGCGCATGAGCAGGAGTACGGCTTCGGCGGCGCTGTCGTAGTGCGTGCCCTTGTGGTCCTTCGTCACGAGCGACACCGCGATCGCAGGCAGGCCGAGGAAGCGTCCTTCCATCGCCGCCGACACGGTGCCCGAATAGATGACGTCGTCGCCGAGGTTGGCCGCATTGTTGATGCCCGAAACGACGATGTCGGGCTCGTGGTCGAGCAGGCCGGACAGCGCGAGGTGCACGCAGTCGGTCGGCGTACCGGCGACGCGCCAGCGACCGTCGTCGAGGCGCAGCGCGCGGATCGGCGCGTCGAGGGTCAGCGAATTGCTCGCGCCGGAACGGTCGCGGTCGGGCGCGACGACGGTGACGTCGCCCACCGCTCCGAGGCGCCGCGCGAGCACGTGGATGCCCGGTGCGTCGACGCCATCATCGTTTGAAACCAGGACTCGCATGCGGCTTCCTGCGCCCGCGCCAGCGCGCACGGCACACCAGCGGGTATCTGTTCTCGGGGAAGCAGGCATGATAGCGGATCGGGCCGGCGGACGCTGACGCCGGGCAGGCAGGCGGTTGTCGATGCGGACCCGCGTGGTTACGCTCGGACCCTACCGAACAGGCCCGATGCGACGGGCCGCCCGCCCGAGACGAGCACGCAGCTTTACGCACGTTCGTGACGATATCCGACGACAAGCCCTGGTCAGTGCGCGTGCGCGATGCGCTGCGACGGCGCGCCGTCGCCTCCCGTGCGCCGATCGAGGACGCTTCGTCGCCGGACGAGGACGCGCGGTTGTTCCGCGACGCGATCGGCGAAGTGCGCCCGCTGCCGGAACCGGAGGCGGCCGAACCGACGCGGCCGCGGCCCGCACCGGAACCGCTCCAGTCCGAGCGCGACGAGGCGAGCGTGCGCGACGAACTGCTCACGCACGCGATCGACCACGGTGCGATCGAGGTCGGCGACGAGATCAGCTACCTCAAGCCGGGCCAGCCGCCGAGGCTGCTGCAGAAGCTGCGCCGTGGCCAGTTCAGCGTGCGCGCGGAAATCGACCTGCACGAGATGAGCGTCGCAGTCGCGCGCGAGGCGATCCGCCAGTTCCTCGACGATTGCCGCCGCCACGATGAACTGTGCGTGCGCATCGTGCACGGCAAGGGCCTGCGCTCGAAGGCGCACGGCCCGGTGCTCAAGCAACTCACGGACGGCCTGCTGCGCCGGCGTGCGGACGTGCTCGCCTTCACGTCGGCGCGCCCCGCGCAGGGCGGCACGGGCGCGGTGATCGTGCTCCTGCAGGGCGCGTGAGGACGGCACGCGCGACGCGCGTGCGCCGATGCCAGGCAACGTGGGACCTCAACCGTCGTTGCGCGCGAGGCGCTCGGGACGCGTCGGGTAATTGACCCACATCACGGTCGCGTGGCGGCGAAGTGCCCACTGGTTCACCGCGATGACCTTGCCGTAATCGATGTCGCCGTCGTACGAGCGGCGCGCCATGCCGTTGCGGCCGCCGCTGCCGGCGCACGCCGACAGGCCCAAGCCCAGCAGTACCGTCAATCCAATCGCGAGCGATCGCATGACAACCTCCGCTTCGGACGCCGCGACCACGGCACGATCGCCATGATCGCGCGGACACCATACGCCCGATCGACGCGCCCGGCATGTGCCCCGCCGCGCGAAACCCCCGCTTCGCCGCATCACGCCATTTCAGTGCGCCAGTCGCACAATTCGCGCAACACGGTCGTCGCGAAGCTGCCGGCGCCGAGGGCGAACTCGACGACGAACCGGTCGGAACCCTCCCACGCGTGCGCGAGGCCCGCCGCGCGCAGGCGCAGCGCGCGGCGTTCCTGTTCGAGGCCGGCGCGTTCGAGGCCCTCGGCGATCGCCGCGTGCGGAGCGATCGCCGCGCGCTCGAGCGCGGCCACGGCGCCGACGGAGCGCAGCTCGCCGCGCCCCCACAGAGGGCCGGTCGGGTGGATGTCGCCTGCTTCGAGCCGGCGCGCGAGGTCGTCGCTCCACGGCTCCGGCCCGAAGATCGCGTGCGTGCCGTCGAGCATCCAGACTTCGCCGTCGACGGCGCGATTCCAGTCGTCGCGCTCGACGCGCGAGGCGAGCACCGCGTTGAACAGTTCCGAGCGCGCCGCCGACAGCGCGATGCCGCGGCGCTCACGCGGCATGCGTTCGCCCGCGAACAGGCGCGCCGCGAGCGCGAGGTTGCCGCCGTCGCGGCCGAAGCGCTGCTCGCCGAAATAATTCGGCACGCCGCGGGCGGCGATCGCGGCGATGCGGTTTTCGATCGCGTCGCGATCGCCGCGCACGTCGCGCAACACGATCCGGAAACGGTTGCCGCGATGCGCGCCGCGCTTGAGCTTGCGGTTGTGGCGCGTCGCCGAGAGCACGCGCACGCCCTCGATGGCCACGGCCGACCAGTCCGGGTCGGCGCGTCCCGCGAGCTGCACCGTGAACGCCTGCCGCGTGACGGCATGACGATCCTTGAGCCCGGCGAAGCCGACCGCGAGTGGCGCGACGCCGGCCGCGCGCGCGAGCTCGCGCGCGACCCACTCGGTGTTCGCCCCGGTCTTCTCGACCACGAGGAATGCATGCTCGCCGCTGCCGGAAGGCTCGAAACCGAGCACTTCGTCGACGCGGAAATCGACGGGGTCCGCACGCAGCACGCCGGTCGCGGGTGGGCCGCCGTGCGCGTACGGCAGCGCACCGCTCATTCGAGTTCGTCCGGCTCGAGCCGGCGCGCGAATGCTTCGAGCGCGGGCGTGGCCGGTGGCGTGACCGTCGCCGCGGCGCGGTGCCGGTGCAGCAGCACGACCGCGAACGCGGCGATGCCCTCGCCACGCCCGGTGAAGCCCATCTTCTCGCTCGTCGTCGCCTTCACGCTGACGTCCCCGACGGTACAACCGAGGTCGGCCGCGAGGTTGAGGCGCATCGCCTCGACGTGCGGCGCGAGCCTGGGCCGTTCGCATACGACCGTGATGTCCGCGTTCGAGAGCGCGTAGCCGCGCTCGATCGCGAAGGCCATGCAGCGCAACAGCAAATGCCGGCTGTCGACATCCTTCCAGAGCGGATCATCGGGCGGAAAATGATGGCCGATGTCGCCGAGCGCGAGCGCGCCGAGCACCGCGTCGCAGAGCGCATGGATCACCACGTCGCCATCCGAATGCGCAACGAGTCCGTGCGTATGCGGCACGCGTACGCCGGCAAGGGTGACGTGGTCACCCGGTCCGAAGGCGTGGACGTCGATGCCTTGGCCGATGCGCATCTCGTGAGGGCCGGGAGCTGGGGGCTGCAAGGATACGGCAAGCGTGCGGCGTGCGGTGCAACCGGTCGCCGGGGCTGGGCCGAAGCGGAGCGCGCACCGCCGGCCCTCAGCCCTCAGCCCTCAGCAACAGGTATTCCGCCAACGCGAGGTCGGCCGGCGTCGTCACCTTGATGTTGCTTTCCGCGCCTTCGACGAGCAGCGGGCGATGGCCGACGCGCTCCATCGCCATCGACTCGTCGGTGATCGCGGCGCCGTCCGCGTGCGCGCGCGCGAGCGCGGCGACGAGTTCGCCGCGCCGGAACAGCTGCGGCGTCAGCGCGCGCCAGCGCGCTTCGCGCGATTCGGTCGCGGCGACGCGGCCGGCCCCGTCCGCACGCTTGAGCGTGTCGCGCAGCGGCGCCGCGAGCAGGCCGCCGCCGGCGGCGCCGCCTAGCGCGACGAGGCGCAGGATGTCCGCAGCGGGCACGCACGGCCGCGCCGCGTCGTGGACGAGCACGAACGCTTCGTCGCCGACGTCGGGCGGCAGGGCGCGCAAGCCCGCGAGCACGGAGCCACTGCGCTCGGCTGCGCCCGTCGCGACGAGCAGCGGTTTGCCGCCGACGGACTCGCGCCTCACCCACCGGCGGTCGTCGGCGGCCAGCACGAGCAGGATGCCGGCGATGCACGGCGTCGCCGCGAGGCGCTCGAGCGTCCATTCGATCAGCGGTCGCCCACCGAGCGCGACGTACTGCTTCGGGCATTCCGCACCGAAGCGCTGTCCGCGCCCGGCCGCGGGGACCACGCACCACAAGCGATCAGCGGCCATGCGCCTGGCCGTCTTCGGTCCGCGAAGCGTCGCCGGGTTCGACGACCTGGTAGAACGTCTCGCCCGGTTTGAGCAGGCCGAGTTCGGAACGCGCGCGTTCCTCGATCGCCTCTTCGCCGTGCTTGAGGTCCTCCACCTCGGCCGACAGCGTCTCGTTGCGCTTCTTGAGGCGCTCGTTCTCTGCCTTCTGTTCGGCCACGCGCTGCTGCAGCCGCCACACATCGCGCAGGCCGCCCTGCCCCGTCCACAGGCGAACCTGCAGCGCGATCAGCACGATCACGAGAACGAGGGCGACCCAGCGCAACATGCGCGAAGCCTCAGCGGGCGAAGTTCGGCAGGTTCGGGAACGCGTCCTTGCCGGCGTAGCGCGCAGCCGCGCCGATGGCCTCTTCGATGCGCAGCAACTGGTTGTACTTCGCGACGCGGTCGGAGCGGCACAGCGAGCCGGTCTTGATCTGCGTCGCCGCGGTCGACACCGAGAGATCGGCGATCGTCGTGTCCTCGGTCTCGCCCGAGCGGTGCGAGATGATCGAGGCGTACTTCGCCGCGTCGGCCATCGCGATCGCGTCGAGCGTCTCGGTCAGCGTACCGATCTGATTGACCTTGATCAGGATCGCGTTGGCGATGTGCCGATCGATGCCCTGCTCGAGGATCGACGTGTTGGTGACGAACAGGTCGTCGCCGACCAGCTGCACGTCCCTGCCGAGGCGCTCGGTGAGGCGCTTCCAGCCGTCCCAGTCGCCTTCGGCCATGCCGTCCTCGATGGTCACGATCGGGTATTTCGCGCACCACCCCGCGTAGAACTCGATCAGCTGCTCCGCACTCAGCACCTTGCCTTCGCCTTCGAGGTGGTAGGCGCCGTCCTTGTAGAACTCGGAACTCGCGACGTCGAGGCCGAGCCAGATGTCCTTGCCGATCGCGTAGCCGGCCTTCTCGACCGCCGCGAGGATCGTCTCGATCGCTTCCTCGTTCGACTTGAGGTTCGGCGCAAAGCCGCCTTCGTCGCCGACCGCGGTGTTGAGGCCGCGGCCCTTGAGCACGGATTTGAGCGCATGGAAGACTTCGGTCCCCGCGCGCAGGCCTTCGCCGAACGTCGGCAAGCCGATCGGCAGGATCATGAATTCCTGCATGTCGACGTTGTTGTCCGCGTGCGCGCCGCCGTTGATGATGTTCATCATCGGCACCGGCAGGCGCGCGGCGCGATCGCCGGCGAGGTATTTCCACAACGGGATCTTCCGCGACGCCGCGACCGCATGCGCGTTCGCGAGCGACACGCCGAGCAGCGCGTTCGCGCCGAGCCTGCCCTTGTTCGGCGTGCCGTCGAGCGCGACCAGCTTCGCGTCGAGCCCGCGCTGGTCGGCCGCATCGAACCCCTTCAGCGCATCCGCGATCGTCGCGTTGACGTTGGCGACCGCATTCCGCACGCCCTTGCCGAGGTAGCGCGTCTTGTCGCCGTCGCGCAGTTCGACCGCCTCGCGCGAGCCGGTCGACGCGCCCGACGGCACGGCCGCACGCCCGAACGATCCATCGGCGAGCGTGACTTCGGCTTCGAGGGTCGGGTTGCCGCGCGAATCGAGGATCTCGCGGGCGTGGATGCGTTCAATTCGGCTCACTGCGTGCACTCCGGCATCTTGGTGGTGGGATCGGGGAACAACGTGGGGTCCGGCTGCCACGAAATGCGCGTGACGCCGTAGGGCTTGAGCGCCTGGTAGGTCTGCTTCGAGAGTGCCGCGTCGCGGCACGAGGCGACGACGATCACGCACCGGAGCGGCTTGCCTTCGCGCCGGCGCACGACTTCGGCGGCGAACATCGCGGGCGACATGGCCTGGCCGTCGAGGCCGAACTGCAGTCGCGGCGAGTAGGTCGCCGTGACGCTCGCACCGGCACAATCGTCGCGGCCGGTATGGACCTTCGGCGCGGGCGCGGGCGCCGCGGCACGCACGACGCCGAAGGCGCACAGGCCGACGAGCGCGAATCGCTGCACCGATCGCGGCTTCACGGGTCGGTGGTCGAACGGCATCGCGCCCCCATCAGACTGCTTCGAGGAAACCGTTGCGCTTGCCCACGCGATCGAGCTCGACCAGCGTTTCGAGCAACGCCGCCATCTTCGCCAAGGGCCACGCGTTCGGTCCGTCGCTGAGCGCATTGTCCGGATCCGGGTGCGTTTCCATGAAGATGCCCGCGATGCCGGCCGCGACCGCGGCGCGCGAGAGCACCGGCACGAACTCGCGCTGGCCGCCCGACTTGCCGTCTGCGCCGCCCGGCAACTGCACCGAATGCGTCGCATCGAACACGACCGGGCAGCCGGTATCGCGCATCACGCTGAGGCTGCGCATGTCGGAGACGAGGTTGTTGTAGCCGAAGCTCGCACCGCGTTCGCAGACCATGATCTGCTCGTTGCCGGTCGCCTTCGCCTTCGCCGCGACATGCTTCATCTCCCACGGCGACAGGAACTGGCCCTTCTTGATGTTGACCGGCCTGCCCGCGCTCGCGACATTGTGGATGAAGTCGGTCTGGCGGCAGAGGAACGCGGGCGTCTGCAGCACGTCGACGACGCTCGCGACTTCGGCCATCGGCGTGTACTCGTGCACGTCGGTGAGCACAGGTACGCCGATCTGGCGCTTCACCTCGGCGAGCACCTTGAGGCCCTCCTCGAGCCCGGGACCGCGGTAACTCGTGCCCGAGGTGCGATTGGCCTTGTCGAAGCTCGACTTGAAGATGAAAGGCACGCCGAGCCGATCGGTGATTTCCTTCAGCGTGCCCGCGGTGTCGAGCTGCAGCTGCATCGACTCGATCACGCACGGCCCGGCGATGAGGAACAGGGGCTTGTCGAGGCCGACCTCGAAACCACAAAGCTTCATCGCGATGCCGCTCCCACGGTGGCGGAGCGCCGCAGGACGCCTTGCGCGAACCGCCCGGCAGGCGCATCGCGGCGCACGCCGCTGTCGATAACGCAGGTCCGACGCATCACGCGACCGCCTCCTTCGCATCCGCGCCGGCAAGGCGCGGCACTTCGCGCACCGCCTTCTGCTCGCGCGCGGCGCGCACGAAGCCGATGAACAGCGGATGGCCGTCGCGCGGTGTCGACGTGAACTCCGGATGCGCCTGGCAGGCGACGAACCACGGGTGGTTCGGCAGCTCGACCATCTCGACGAGCAGGTCGTCCATCGACTTGCCCGAGATCACGAGGCCGAGGTCCTCGAACTTCTGGCGATAGCGGTTGTTGAACTCGTAACGATGGCGATGTCGCTCGCGCACGACGTCCTGTCCGTAGAGCTCGCGCGCGAGCGTACTGGCCTTGAGGCGGCATTCCTGCGCGCCCAGTCGCATCGTGCCGCCCTTGTCGGAGCCTTCGTCGCGCTTCTCGACTTCGCCGGCACTGGTCGTCCACTCGGTGATGAGCGCGATCACCGGATCGGAACAGTTGCGGTCGTTCTCGCTCGAATTCGCGCCCGGGAGGCCGGCGATGTTGCGCGCGAAATCGACCACCGCGGCATGCATGCCGTAGCAGATGCCGAAGTACGGGATGCGATGCTCGCGCGCGTAGCGCGCCGCGGCGATCTTGCCCTCGAAACCGCGCTTGCCGAAGCCGCCCGGCACGAGGATGCCGTCGGCGTCCCTGAGCATGTCGGCGCCCTTGCGCTCGATTTCCTCGGACTCGACCCAGCGCAGATTCACGCGCGTCTTCTGCTTGATGCCGCCGTGGCGCAGCGCTTCGCCGAGCGACTTGTACGCATCCTTGTGCTCCACGTACTTGCCGACGATCGCGATCGTGACTTCGCCCTGCGGATGCTCGACCGCCTCGACCGTGCGTTCCCACGCGGACAGGTCGGCCGGTTTCGCGGCGAGGCGCAGCTTGTCGATGACGATTTCGTCGAGGCCCTGGCTGTGCAGCCACATCGGCAGCTGGTAGATGACGTCGACGTCGGTCGCGCTGATGACCGCCTTCTCGGGGACGTTGGTGAACAACGCGATCTTGCGCCGCTCGCTCTGCGGCAGCGGCTGCTCGCAGCGGCACAGCAGTACGTCGGGCTGGATGCCGATCGAGCGCAGTTCCTTGACCGAATGCTGCGTCGGCTTGGTCTTGATCTCGCCGGCCGCCTTGATGAACGGCACGAGCGTGAGATGCATGAAGATCGCCTGCTCGGCGCCGTGCTCGATGCGGATCTGGCGGATCGCTTCGAGGAAAGGCAGCGACTCGATGTCGCCGACGGTGCCGCCGATCTCGACCAGCGCGACGTCGTAGCCCTGGGTCGCCTCGTAGATGCGGTGCTTGATCTCGTCGGTGATGTGCGGAATCACCTGGACCGTCGCGCCGAGATAGTCGCCGCGGCGCTCCTTGGCGATCACGCTCTCGTAGATCTTGCCGGTCGTGATCGAATTCTTGCCCGTCAGTCGAGTACGTACGAAGCGCTCGTAATGGCCGAGATCAAGGTCGGTTTCGGCACCGTCGTCGGTGACGTACACCTCGCCGTGCTGGAACGGGCTCATCGTGCCCGGGTCGACGTTGATGTAGGGGTCGAGCTTCATCATCGTCACGCGCAGGCCGCGCGCTTCGAGAATGGCAGCCAGCGACGCGGCGGCGATGCCCTTGCCAAGCGAGGACACCACACCGCCGGTCACGAAAATGAGGGGGGTCATGGGCGGAGCTTTCTGCTGGAAACCCGTATTCTAGTTGCTCCGCCTTCCCCGCGCATCTCGCGCGATGCGTGACGCCAATGCCGCGCGCCGCATGGGCGATCGCGTTTCCTCGGCGGGCCGCTACCTGAATGCGCGGCGAACGACGCGCCCGCTACGACACGCCTCGTGATAGGAAGCCCGCTGCGGAGCCGTTCTTGGGGGCTGACGACCGCCATGGACGGTCACGACGGAGCCCACGATGCGACACTTCTTCCTGTTGTCCGGCCTCGCCCTCGCGAGCGCCGCTCCCCTGCATGCGGCCGAGATCAGCGTCGGTGCGGGCCCTGCCTGCACCACTCATACGATCGCCGACGCCCTGACCCTGGCGGCGGCGACGCCCGAAATCGACACGATCCGCCTCGCCGACGACCAGGGCTACACGGACCAGACCGTGTTCATCGGCACCTCGGTCAATCTCGTCGGCGGCCATGCCGCCTGCGGCGCGACCTCGCCCGTGGGCGCCACTGCCCTGGTCGGCACCGGCCAGTGGGCGACCCTCGCGATCGGGGGCAGCGAGGCCGGCATCAGCGTGCGCCTCGAACGCCTCGACATCAGCGGCGGCGGCGCGAGCGGCGAGATCGGAACCTGGGGCGGCCTCAACGTCGACGGGCATGCGTTCGTCTCGCTCGCCGACGTGGCCATCCACGACAACCACAACCTGTTCGGCGGCGGGGTGCAGCTCGCCGGCAACGCGATCGTCCAGTTCGAGCGCAACATCGACATCCACCACAACCATGCCACCGCCGGCGGCGGCATCTTCTCCGACGGCGCGACGCTGCGCGTGCGCCCGCAGAACGTCGTCGTGCGCGACAACGATGCGCTCAACGGCGGCGGCGTCGCGCTGTTCGGCGGCGCGCTGCTCAGCGTCGGCACCGATCCGGACGATCCGGCGACGCCGGTCGACGGCTTCCTCGTCGCGAACAACGCAGCCGGGAACTATGGCGGCGGCGTGATGGTGAGCGGTGCGGGTACGTCGATGCTGGCGGACGACACGGTCGTGCGCGACAACAGCGCGGGCGAAGGCGGCGGCGTGTTCGCCGGCAACGGCGGCTACGCCCAGTTCGCGCGCTTCCGCGAAGGCCCGTTCCGCCACTGCCCGCACGAGCTCGAGTGCCTGCGCCTGTCCGGCAACACGGCCGAGCGCGGCGGCGCGATCTCGGTGCGCGACGACGGCAGCGCCCACCTCGACGAGGCGATCGTGCGCGGCAACACCTCGGCCGGTGGCTCCGCGCTGTGGCTCTACGGCGACGGTTCGCAGATGCGCATCTATGCGAGCCTCGTCGTCGGCAACGGCTGCGTCGAAGGTGCGCCTGGGTGCGCGACGATCTACACCTCGGGCGGCTCGCTGCGCTTCGAGCACACCACGTTCGCCGACAACGGCGGTGCCGACAGCCTCATCTGGGGCGACGGCGCGCAGGGCGCGATCGTCACGGACATCAAGGGCTACTCGAGCCTCGTGTCCGGCAAGACGAAGATCTTCGACTTCCTCGGTGCGGTGCCGACCGTGTCGTACGACTGCGTGCTCAAGGACAGCGGCAGCGACGAAATCGCCGCCTCGCGCAGCGCGGTCATGGCCTTCACGTTCCAGGACGCCGCGCGCGGCGACTACCACCTGCCCGCCGACAGCATCGCGATCGACTGGTGCGACGGCACCCCGGTGTCGAGCCAGTCGCCCGACATGGACGATACGCCGCGCGGCCTCGATGCCGATCAGGGCGACCTGTTCGGCACCTACGACCTCGGCGCGTTCGAGGCTGACCGCATCTTCGCGACCGGCACCGAGATGCGCCGCTGAAGCCGGCCGTGCATCCGGCAGACATCGCCTGCCGGATGCACGGCGTCGCGCACGCTTGTCGAATACTGCGCACTGCCACTGCGGGCGAGGGGATCGATCGCGCACCTGCGTACATACGGACACACCCGCACTACGGCGGGTGCCCGTTCCCCTGGAGTGCGCGATGAACCTGACTCGACCTTTTCTCCATGCGATCGCTCTGACCGCTACATCGGCGGCGCATGGCGCGACCTTTACCGTCGACCAACTCGGCGATGGCGGCACCGGCAGCCTTCGCGACGCGATCGCGAAAGCCAATGCCACCGCGGAAGCCGACACGATCCAGTTCCAGGCGGGCCTGCAGGGCACGATCGACCTCACCGGCGGCGAGCTCGTCGTCACCGGCAGCGTCGGCATCGTCGGCCCCGGTGCTTCCAGACTGGCGATCGACGCGAACGGCCGTAGCCGCGTATTCCGTTTCGACAACCCGACCGCGGCCGAGCGGACATGGGCGATCAGCGGCATGACCGTCACGCGCGGCACCGCGACGTCGGCCAATGGCGACAGCGGCGGCGGCCTGTTCTACGAGAATCCCGCGTCGTCGTCGACGCGGCCGTCCCTGACGCTCGGTGGCGTCGTGTTTTCCGCCAACCAAGCCGCGCGCAAGGGCGGCGCGATCAGCGTGTCGGGCGCGAACCTCACGCTCGTTGGCGTCACGATGAACGGGAACGACGCCAGCGGCGGGTTCCAGCCGTCCGGCGGCGGGCTGTACCTCGATCGCGGCCTGCTGCAGATGGACCGTAGCCGCGTCATCGACAACACGGCCCAACTCACCGGCGGCGGCATCAGGCTCGCCCCGCCCGGCATCAGCGCGGTGATCACCGACAGCCTGATCCAGGGCAACAGCGCATCGCTCAGCGGCGGCGGCATCCAGGCGGGCACGATGAAGAGCCTGAGGATCTCGCGCAGCACCTTCGCCGGCAACGCGGTCACGAGCCAGACCGAAGGCGGGGGCCTTTACTTCGACGGAGTGACGGACGCGGGCTCACCGGAGAACGTCGTCGAGAACTCCACGTTCTCCGGCAATCGCTCGCAGCACCAGTCCGGTCGCGGCAGCGCCATCGCCGTCGCGCAAGGCAATCTGACCGTGCGCAACAGCACGTTCGCGTTCAACGCGACGGCGCCCGACACCGCTCCCGGCTCGAATGCGGGCGGCGCGCTTTGGGTCGCGAACGGCACCGGCACGCGCGTGACCGTGCAGAGCACGCTGTTCAGTCGCAATACGCACGGCAACGCGGGCGCGTCGCTCGACCTCACGCGGCTGACCGGCATTCCCGAAAGCACGCTCGTGGCGGACCACAACCTGTTCCAGACGACGCCGGCCATCGGCGTCCTGACGAGCGGCAGCGCGAACATTGAAGGCGACGCCAGGGTGCAGGACCTCACGCTCGCCGACGGTGGCCTCACGCCCGTGCTTCCGATCCCGTCGGACAGCCCGGCCGTCGACGCGGGCTCGAACCCCGGTGCGCTGACGACCGATCAGCGCGGCGGACGCTTCGTGCGAACGATCGACTCCGATCCGTGCCACCGCCCGCTCGTGAACGTCACCGACATCGGCGCGTACGAGGTCCGCGCGGACTCGATCTTCTGCTACGGCTTCAACGACTGACATCGCGGTTCCGGCCCCTGCGGCGTCCCGCGCACTCACCCGCGGGGCGCCGCTACAGCGAATCGGCCGGCGCGGAAACGGGATAACGGCGCTTCGCCTCGAGCTGCCAGAAGATCCAGGCCGATACCGCCGTGACGAGGCCCATGCAGACGAACGTCGCATGGAACGCCGGCAACGTCGCCACGCCGGGCGCGACGCCGAAGACCGACGTGAACGCACCGAGCAGCCCGCTCGCCATCGCGACGCCGAGGCTCATCGACAACATCATCACCATCGACAGCAAGCCGTTGCCGCCGCTCGCGAGCTCGCCCTCGAGATCGCGCAACGTGACCGTGTTCATCGCGGTGAACTGCAACGAGTTGACCATTCCGAACGCGGCGAGCTGCACCACGCGCAGCCACGCGGGCTGCTCCGGCCCGATCAGCGCGAAGCTCGCCATCGCCGCGCCGACGAGCACGGTGTTGACGAGCAGCACGCGGCGGTAGCCGAACGCCTTCACGATCGGCACGATCAGACGCTTGGACACCATCCCCGCGAGCGCCACCGGGATCATCATCATGCCCGCCTCGGTCGGCGAACGACCGAGGCCGACCTGCAGCAGCAGCGGGATCAGGAACGGCATGCTGCCGCTGCCGAGCCGCGCGAACAGGTTGCCGAGCACGCCGACGCGGTAGCTGTGCACCGCGAACAGCGCGAGCGGGAACAACGGGCGTGGGCTGCGCGTCGCGTGCAGCCAGTAGGCGACGAAGCTCGCGAGGCCGAAGATCAGCAGCACGAGCATGCCCGCGTGCCGGGCGCCGAGCTCGGTGAGGCCGTCGAGCGCGAGCGAGATCGCGACCATGCTGAAGGACAGCATGAAGTAGCCGCCGAGATCGAAGCGTGCGACCGCGCTGCGCGCATCCGGCATGAAGCGCAACGTCGCGAGCGCCGCGACCGCGCCGACCGGAAGATTGATGAGGAAGATCCAGTGCCAGGAGATCGTCTCGACGAGCCAGCCGCCGAGGGTCGGGCCGATCAACGGGCCGATCATGCCCGGGATCGTCACGAAACTGATCGCGGCGAGGAAATCCTTGCGCGGCACCGAACGCATCACGGCCAGCCGCCCGACCGGCAGCAGCATCGCGCCGCCCACGCCCTGCACGACCCGCGACGCGGCGAGCTGAGCGAGCGTGTGTGCCTGCGCGCACAGCAACGAGCCGAGCGTGAACAGCACGATCGCGGCGAAGAACACCCGCCGCGTGCCGAAGCGGTCGGCGAGCCAGCCCGACGCCGGAATCAGCATCGCCATCGTCAGCGAATACGCGACGACGACCGACTGCATGCGCAACGGGCTTTCGCCGAGGCCGGCGGCCATCGCCGGCAGCGCGGTGTTGACGATCGTCGAGTCCAGCATCTGCATGAAGACGCCGAGCGCGACGAGCCACAGCAGGGCGCGATTCGGCGGCGCGGCGTTCGTCTCGGTCGTCATCGGCGCGGCGAGTGTAGTCGACCGGCGCTGAACCGCCCACGCCGCTTGACCCTCGGCGCCGTGCTCGCCATGCTGCCCGGCTGTGCGTCCGATGCCGGGCGCGGAAGACCAACGCCGGCACCGCGCCGCACGCTCCGACCCGATCAACCAGAGCCACCTGCATGAGCAGTCGCTACAACGCCGCCGATATCGAAGTCCTCTCCGGCCTGGATCCGGTCAAGCGCCGGCCCGGCATGTATACCGACACGTCGCGGCCGAACCATCTCGCGCAGGAAGTCGTCGACAACTCGGTCGACGAGGCGCTCGCCGGGCATGCGAAGACGATCGAGGTGACCGTGCACGCGGACGGCTCGGTCGAAGTCGCCGACGACGGCCGCGGCATGCCGGTCGACATCCATCCCGAAGAGGGTATCCCGGGCGTGGAACTCATCCTCACGCGCCTGCATGCGGGCGGCAAGTTCTCCAACCGCAACTACCAGTTCTCGGGCGGTCTGCACGGCGTCGGCGTGTCGGTCGTCAATGCGCTGTCGCAGCGCGTCGAAGTGACGATCCGCCGCGACGGCCAGGTTTACCGCATGGAATTCAGGGATGGCGATCGCGCGAGCGAACTCGCCGTCGTCGGCAGCGTGCCGAAGAAGCAGACCGGCACGACGGTGCGCTTCTGGCCCGACCCGAAGTACTTCGACTCGCCGAAGATCGCGCTCGCGCGTCTCAAGCACGTGCTGCGCGCGAAGGCGGTGCTGTGCGCGGGACTCACCGTGCGCCTCGCCGACGAGACGGGCGGCGAGAAGCTCGAGTGGTACTACGAGGATGGCCTGCGCGACTACCTGCGCTCGATGCTCGGCGCGGTCGAGTACCTGCCCCCGGATCTCTACGTCGGCCATCACCAGCGCGACAACGGCGCAGTCGAGTTCGCGGTCGCCTGGCTGCCCGAAGGCGAGCTCACGCAGGAGAGCTACGTCAACCTGATCCCGACCGCGCAGGGCGGCACGCACGTGAACGGCCTGCGCTCGGGGCTCACCAATGCGCTGCGCGAGTTCTGCGAGTTCCGCAACCTGCTGCCGCGCGGCATCAAGCTCGCGCCCGAGGACGTCTGGGACCGGCTCTGCTTCGTGCTCTCGCTCAAGATGACCGACCCGCAGTTCTCGGGCCAGACCAAGGAGCGGCTGTCCTCGCGCGACGCCGCCGGTTTCGTCGAGAACGCGGTCCACGACGGCTTTTCGCTCTATCTCAACCAGCACGTCGACATCGGCGAGCGGATCGCGCAGCTCGCGATCGAGCGCGCGACCCTGCGCCTCAAGGCCGAGAAGCAGATCGTGCGCAAGAAGATCACGCAGGGCCCTGCCCTGCCCGGCAAGCTCGCCGATTGTGCGTCGAGCGACCTGTCGCGCACCGAGCTGTTCCTCGTCGAAGGCGACTCCGCGGGCGGCTCGGCGCGACAGGCGCGCGACAAGGATTTCCAGGCGATCCTGCCGCTGCGCGGCAAGATCCTCAACACTTGGGAAGTCGAGTCCGGTTCGGTGCTCGCTTCGCAGGAAGTGCACGACCTCGCCGTCGCGATCGGCTGCGACCCGGGCAAGGACGACATTTCGGGTTTGCGCTACGGCAAGGTCGTCATCCTCGCCGACGCCGATTCCGACGGCCTGCACATCGCGACGCTTCTGTCGGCGCTGTTCCTGCGCCACTTCCCGCGGCTCGTGCGCGAGGGCCATGTGTTCGTCGCGATGCCGCCGCTGTTCCGCGTCGACGTGGGCAAGCAGGTGTTCTACTGCCTCGACGAGGCCGAGCGCGACGCGATGCTGGAGAAGATCCAACGCGAGAAGATCAAGGGCGCGGTCAGCGTGACGCGCTTCAAGGGCCTCGGCGAAATGAATCCGTCGCAGCTGCGCGAATCGACGATCCATCCCGACACGCGCCGCCTCGTGCAGCTCACCGTCGAGGCCGACGACGGCACGTCCAAGGTGATGGACATGCTGCTGTCGAAGAAGCGCGCGGGCGACCGCAAGGAATGGCTCGAGACGAAGGGCGACCTCGCTTCGCTCGAGGTCTGAGCATTCGAGGCCCTGGCCGGCCGCGCCGACCCGGACGGGTGACCACGCATCGGGGACGTCCTGCGGCTCCGTTGGCCGGAAGCCGCGCCGGGACGTTCCCGACGCCCTGCCCCATGCGCTAGGCTGCGCGCTTCTCCGGGGAGGAGTGGTGATGCGTACCGTGCTGAAGTGGCTGCTGCGCCTGGTCCTGATCGTGCTCGTGCTCGGCGGCGCGTTGTTCGTGCACGTCTGGTACTTCAAGCCGTATTCGATCGACTGGTTCTACGGGCGCGTGTTCGCGCAGTTCGCGTTGAAGAGCCCCGAACTGCTGAGCAGCCTGCGCATCCTGCCGCCATGGGCGGATTTCTACAGCGACGAGCTCGACGACGCGTCGCCCCGGCACGAGGCGGAGATGGCGCAGATGGTGCGCGACGACCTCGACGTGCTGCACCGCTACGACCGCAGTGCGCTCGACCCCGCGGGCCAGCTCTCCTACGACGTGCTCGACTACTTCCTCGCGATCCAGGTCGAGGGCGACAAGTACCGTGGCCACGATTTCCCGGTCAACCAGATGTTCGGCGTGCAATCGAGCCTGCCGAACTTCATGGCGCAGACGCATCAGGTCGGCAATCGACACGACGCCGACGCGTACGTCGCGCGGCTCGACCTGTTCCCGCAGAAGTTCGCCCAGGTGATCGAAGGGTTGAAGGAGCGCGAGGCGAAGGGCGTGGTGCCGCCGAAGTTCACCGTCGACGAAGTGCTCGCGCAGATGCGCGGCTTCATCGCGCCGCCGCCGAAGGAACACATGCTCTATGCGAGCTTCAAGGAGAAGCTCGACAAGGTGCCGGAGGCCGCGATCCCGGCCGCCGACCGCGATGTGCTGCTCGCTCGCGTCGCGGCGTCGATCGAGCGCAGCGTGTACCCCGCCTACCGCACGCTGATCGATCATTTCGCCGCGCTGCAGCCGAGCGTCACGCGCAACGACGGTGCTTGGAGCCTGCCCGACGGCGACGCCTACTACGCATGGTGCGTGCGCATGCACACCACCACCGACATGACGCCCGAGCAGGTCCATGCGCTCGGCCTCGCCGAGGTCGCGCGCGTGAGCGCGCAGATGGATGCGATCCTGAAGGCGCAAGGCCTTGCCGACGGACCGATCGGGCCGCGCGTGCAGCAGCTCGCGCACGCGCCCGACGCGGCCTATCCGAACACGCCGGAGGGCAAGGACGCGATGCTCGCGCGGTACCAGGCGATCCTCGACGAAGTGAACGCGGGCCTCGGCTCCGCGTTCCACGTGCGGCCGAAGCTCGGCGTCGTCGTCAAGCGCGTGCCGGAGTTCTCCGAGAAGACCGCGCCCGGCGCGTACTACGAGCCCGGCTCATTCGACGGCACCCGCCCCGGCGTGTTCTACGCCAACTTGCGCGACACGACCGAGAACCCGAAGTGGGGCATGCGCACGCTCGCCTACCACGAGGGCATACCCGGCCATCACTTCCAGATCTCGATCGCGCAGGAACTGCAGGGCGTGCCGTTCTTCCGGCGCGTGCTGCCGTTCACCGCGTACGCCGAAGGCTGGGCGCTGTACGCCGAACGCCTCGCCTGGGAACTCGGGTTCGAGATAGACCCGCTCGACGATCTCGGCCGCCTGCGCGACGAGATGATGCGCGCGGTGCGCCTCGTCGTCGATTCCGGCATTCATTACAAGCACTGGTCGCGCGAACAGGCGATCCAGTACATGATGGACAACACCGGCATGGCCGAGAGTTCGGTGACGTCCGAGATCGAACGCTACTTCGTCGACCCCGGCCAGGCGCTCGCCTACAAGGCCGGCATGCTCAAGATCCTCGAGCTGCGCGAGCATGCGAAGCAGGCGCTCGGCGCGAAATTCGACCTCGGCGAGTTCCACGACCAGGTGCTCACGCACGGCTCGCTGCCGCTCGCGCTGCTGCAGCGCGTGATCGAGGACTGGATCCGTCAGAAGCAGTCGGCGTGACGCGAACACACCGGCTGGTTGCACCGAGCCGGCGTCGCCTACGCCGGCCTCAACCGAGCAAGGTGGGGTTCGCGCGCCAGATCGCCCAGCACAGCGCGCCGGCAAACGAGACCCAGGCCAGGTACGGAACGAGCAGCGCGCCCGCGATGCGATCGATGCGCCAGAACAGCACGAGCGTCGCCACGACGAGCAGCCACAGCAGGCCGATGTCGAGCACCGACGCCGCACCGAGGTGCCAGGCGAAGAACAGCCAGCTCCAGAGCGCGTTGACCGCAAGCTGCAGGACGAACGCGACCAGCGCGGGACGTGCGCCGGTCGCGTTCGACAATCCGATGCGCCATGCGGCGATCGCCATGAGCAGGTAGAGCACGCTCCACACCGGTCCGAACACCGAGGGTGGCGGCGCCCACTCCGGCCGCACGAGATCGGCGTAGAAGCCGCGGGCATCCACCGACGCCACGGCGCCGATGCCGCCGGCCGCGAAGCAGAGCGCGCACCATCCGGCGAGCGCTGCCCATCGTCTGTGCGATTGAACGGCCATGTGCGACTCCTGCTTCGACTTCGGGAATGCGGCGTGAATGGCGGAACGCATTCGTGCCCGCAAGCCGCGATCCTAACGCAATCCGAATGTGCGCTCGGGCATCCTGCGTTTCCCGTGGCGACCGCACGCGGGCCCGCTGAGAAGCGCGCCGGGGACGTGGCGGCGTCGCGGACCACATGGTCGTGCGCACGTGGTTTCGCCCAAGCGCGGCCACGTGCGACACTCATGGCGACACCGCTCGGGAGCTGCACGATGAATGCCTGCCGCCTCGTTCCGATCGCGTTGCTGCTGCTCGCGTTCGCGTCCTTGCCGGTCGCGGTCGACGCCACGACTTCGGTTGCCGCTCCGCCCGCGCCTCGCCCGTCCGGCGCGATTCCCGGCGGCGGGGGCGACTGCAACGACAACGACGCGAATGTCTACCCGGGACACGCCGAGGTTCCGGCGAACCGCTACGACGACGACTGCGACGGGCTTGCCGACGAGGACGCCGGCGGCAATCCGTCGACCGACGTCAACGACGTCGACGGCGATGGCTTCAGCCCGGCGATGGGCGACTGCAACGACACCGCGATCGGCATCCATCCCGGCGCGAGCGAAGTCGTCGGCAACTACGTCGACGACGACTGCGACGGCATGGCCGACGAGGACGCATCGGACCATCCTTCGAGCGATTCGGCGGACCACGACGGCGATCAGGTGATCATCGCGCCGGATGCGATCTTCGCCTCGGGATTCGACGGCGCGGCCTGAGCGCCGCTTCGCGGTCGACGCGTGCGGCGCGTCAGCGGCGCAGGATCGCCTGCTTCGTCGCGTGATCGATCGGCGCGGAAGAGTGCTCGTGCGCGATCTTCCAGTCGCCGTCGATGCGCCTGAGGCCGAGCGTGACGCGATTCGCGAGCGAGCGAAGCACCGTGCCGTCCGCGTCGTGCGCCGCATACGTGAGGATCGCATGTCCGAATGCGAGATCGCCTGCGACCGTTCCGCCGACGTCGTCGAACCGGACGACGACGCGCTCGTCGCCGAGCGATCCGAACCAGCTCTTCGCCATGTCGCGCCAGGCATCGATGCCGCGCAACGACCACGAGCCCCACATGTCGAACACGAGCAGATCGTCGACATAGAGCGCGACGAACGCGTCGACGTCGCGCGCGAGGACCGCCTGTGCGTAGCGGGCGAGCACCTGCCGGATCGGTTCCGCCCCCGCACTCACGGCGCCACCCCGACCATCGGCAGCACCGCGTCGTACGCCTGCAGGAGGCCAGGCTCCTGGATGTTCACGTCGGTGAGGTAGACCTGCATCGAACGCGCGAGCGCGCCCGTATCGTCGTGCTGGAACGTGAGCGGGCCGAACATGCCCTGGGCGAAGCTGTTCTCGTAGGTCTGGAACGTCTGCTGTCGCGTGTAGATGCGCGAAATCGAGTAGGCGAGGTCCTGCGGCAGGTATGCCAGTGCCTGCGTCGCGAGCGCGAGGTCCCACGCGGTGTGCTCGAACATCACCGGCTGCACGCCGCGGAACCCGGTCGCCGCCTGGAACCGCTCCATCGGCCGCGGGCCTTCGGCCGCGAGGAACTCGCCGACGCCGCGCGCGAGGCGCTCGTGATAGGCGCGCACGTCGGCGACCGCCTTGCGATTGACGCGCATCTCCTCGGCGAAATTGCGCAAGGCGTCGGCCGCGAGTTGGCGATGCTCCCGGCTCTCGCGCCACTGGTCGGCGAGCAGAGCGAGGAAAACGCCTGCGCTGACGAGCGCGAGTTCGGCCAGCCAGCGGAGCACGGAACGGCCGCGCAGGAACGTTTGCAGGCGCACGGGTAGGCTCCGGACGTTCGTCGACGCGTTCGATTGTATCGGCATCGGCCGATCGCGCGCGCAGGCGCGCGGCGGCGTCGGGCGAGGCGCCACGCCCGTTCAGCGCGCGGGCTGGACGTCGACGCGGGCGCGCCGATCGAGGCGCGCGAACGAAACGAGTCGGTCGCAGGCATGCGCGCGGCCCCGCACGCGAGCGGCGAGCACGTCCGCGCCGAGGCGTGCGTAGGCGATACCGTTACCACCGTAGGCGAGCGCGAACAACACGCGCGGCCCGTACTGGGCGTGCGCATCGAAGAAGGGCAAGCCGTCCTCGGTCTCGGCGAACGTGCCACCCCACGCCCATGCCGGCTCGATCGACACACCGATCCGGCGCTCCGCCTCACGCGCGAGCTTCGCCGCCTTCGCCGCGACGCGTGCGGATCGCACGATGGGCAGGTCGATGCGGTCGTCGGCGCCGCCGACGAGCAGGCGGCCGTCGTCGGTCGTGCGCATGTAGAGGTACGGTCGCGCGGTCTCCCACGCGAGTACGCCGCGCAGGCGGGCAAGGTCGTCGCGCGCGTCGGTCACGAAGGCGTAGCTGCTGCGATTGCGGGCGACGCGTGCGTCGAGCCAACGCTGCGACTCGTACCCCGCCGCGATGACGAGGTGGCGCGCTCGCACGCTGGCTCCGCGGTCGGTTTCGACACGGATGTCCCTCGACCGCACCGCGAAGCCCGACATCGCGGTGCGGTCGAAGACGGCGCCGCCGTCGCGGACGATCGCGCGCAGCAGCGCATGGCAGGCGCGATACGGGTCGACTTCCGCGGCCGGTCGGGTCAGGATCGCCGCGGCCGCATCGATGCCGAATGCGCGGCGCAACGCGTCGGATTCGAGCCAGTCCACGCGCAATCCGACGTCGCGCCGGCGCTCCCATTCCGCGATGAGCCGCCGGCGATGGGCCGCTCGCGTCGCGAAATACAGGCTGCGCGCTCGCCGAAATCCGATGCGGCGGAACCGCGCCAACTCGACGCTCAGCGCCTGCACCGCGCCCGCGCTGGCGCGATACGCGAGCGCGGCGGCGGCATCGCCGTGGCGCGCCGCGAGGTCGACCATTTCGACGTCGAGTTCGTACTGCAGCAGGGCGGTCGACGCCGCCGTACTGCCCCAACCACACTCGCGCCGGTCGATCAGCACGACGCGATGGCCGTCGCGCTGCAGGCGTCGTCCGATCAGCGCGCCCGTGATGCCGGCGCCGACGACCGCGACGTCGCACTCGACGCTGCCTTCGAGCGCGGGAAACGGGTCGATCAAGCCACTGCGAACCGTCCAGAACGGATATCCGCTCTTGAGGTCCATGCGTCAGCGGCGCGAACTCGCATTGAGGCGCGCCATGCTCGCCGGCTCCGGCGCGCGCGTCATCCGCGGCCACCAGGCGTCGAACTCGGCGTGCGAGACGCGTCCGTCGCGATCGCTGTCGGCATTCGGCAGGTCTTCCTGCAACGCGACCGCGTGCTGGCGCTCGAGTTCGTCGAGCGAAAGCGCGCCGTCCCCGTTGCCGTCGAGCTGCGCCCATGCCGCGTCGGACGATGCGTGCGAACCGCCGTCGGCGACGCGTGCCGCGGGCGCCGCGCATGCGCCGACGGCCGCAGCGGCCACGAGCATCAACGGGATGCGAAGCCGACGCATCACGACGAGGCCTTCCGCGCCGGCGTCGTTGCGCGGCGATCGGCGGGTGCATGTGCGTCGAGGCGCGTCGACGCGCCGCACGTCGGAGCGGCGAGCGGACGGATCGGCACGAACGGCAGCGAGCGCGAACGGGCAAGCTTGAAGATCGGCGCGGGCAACGGCATCGCGGACATCGACGCATCCTCGTGAACTCGACGGCCGCACGCTAGCGCCATTGGGTGAAGCGGTACCTGAACGCCAGGGGTGGCATTCATCCGGTATCCAGCTTCACGAGCTCGCCCTGGCCGGACGAGTCACGGAGGTAGCCGGCGCTCGCATGCGGCCGAATGCCCCGCGGCGGGCGGACACGAGCGCGATGGGTAGAGCGAACCTGCCGCGACACGCGACGCGGCCCCGTGGCGTGGTCGCGGCGCGAAGCGGCCTCGTCGTCGGCGGCGCCCGCCGCTCACGCGGCGGCAAGCGCGTCGCGGCACGCGCGTGCGATCACGACTTCCTCGTCGGTCGGCACGACGCGCACGGGCACGCGACCGCCACCGATGCGCTCGCCGTTGCGCGCGTTCGCCGCGGCGTCGAGCGCGATGCCGAGGAAGCCGAGCGGCGCGCAGATGCGCTCGCGCACGGGCGCGGCGTTCTCGCCGATGCCGCCGCTGAACACGAGCGCGTCAATGCCGCCGAGCGCGGCCGCCATCGCCGCGATCTGGCGCGTGCAGTGGTAGGCGAACAGGTCGATCGCCTCGCGCGCCTCGGCGGCCGGGCTCGCGAGCAGTTCGCGCATGTCGGCGCTGATGCCGGACACGCCGAGCAGGCCGCAGTCCTGGTACAGCATCTTCTCGACCGAAGCGGGCGTCGCACCGTCGCCGCGCAGCAGGTGGAACGCGACGCCCGGGTCGAGCGGACCGCAGCGCGTGCCCATCGGCAGGCCGTCGAGTGCGGTGAAACCGAGCGAACAGTCGATCGAACGACCGCCATCGACGGCACACACGCTGGCGCCGCTGCCGAGGTGGGCGATCACGACGCGACGCGCGTCCGGTTCGAGCCGGCGCGCTTCGCCCGCGAGGTACTCGTAGGAGAGCCCGTGGAAGCCGTAGCGGCGCACGCCGGCGTCGTGCAGCGCGCGCGGCAGCGCGAAGCGACGCGCGACGTCGGGCCAGCGCGAATGGAATGCGGTGTCGAAGCACGCGAGCTGCGGTACGCGCGGTGCGCGATCGCGCAGGCGCCGAATCGCGGCGAGATTGTACGGCTGGTGCAGCGGCACGATCGGATCGAGCGCCTCGAGGCGCGCGAGCACCGCGTCGTCGACCGGCACCGGCGCGGTGTAGGCGATGCCGCCGTGCACGACGCGATGGCCGACGATCGCGAGCCTGCGCTCGCCGAATTCGGCGTCGAACCAGTGCAACATCGCGTCGAGCGCCTGCGCCTGTCCGGCATCGGCCGGCAGCGGCAGGAGCCGCGCCGTCTCGCTTGGGCGCACCGCGCGCAGGCGCGGGCCGCGCCCGATCCGCTCGACCTGACCGCCGCCGAGCCGCGACAGGCGCTCACCCGCCTCGAAGACGGCGAACTTGAGGCTCGACGAACCGGCGTTGACGACCAGCAGCACCGCGCTCACGAAGCGAGCCTGCGCGGCTGCGCGAGCAGCACGGCGAGCGCGCACGAGGCCAACCGGATGCGCACGCTGTCGGATCGGCTCGCGAGGATGATCGGCACGCGCGCGCCGAGCACGACGCCGGCTGCGTCGGCGCCGGCGAGGTAGACCAGCTGCTTGTACAGCATGTTGCCGGACTCGAGGTCAGGCACGACGAGCACGTCGGCGCGGCCCGCGACCGGCGACACGATGCCCTTGATGCGCGCGGCCTCCTCGCTGACCGCGTTGTCGAACGCGAGTGGGCCATCGAGGATGCCGCCGCTGATCTGGCCGCGATCGGCCATCTTGCACAGCGCGGCAGCCTCCACCGTCGAGGGGATCGCCGGGTTGACCGTCTCAACCGCCGACAGGATCGCGACGCGCGGACGCTCGTAGCCGACCCGGTGCATGAGGTCGATCGCGTTCTGCACGATGTCGGCCTTCTCCGCGAGGTTCGGCGCGATGTTGACCGCGGCGTCGGTGATCAGCAGCGGCCGGGGGTAGTTCGGCACGTCCATGAGGAATGCGTGCGAGATGTGGCGTGCGGTGCGCAGCCCCTTCTCGCGGTCGAGCACCGCATGCAGCAACTCGTCGGTATGCAGGCTGCCCTTCATCACCGCACCGACCTTGCACTCGCGCGCGAGCGCGACCGCAGCCGCCGCGGCGGCATGGCTGTGCTCGACGTCGACGCGCTCGATGCCGTCGAGCGCGATGCCCGCCTCGTGCGCGAGCGCATCGATGCGCGCGCGCGGACCGACGAGCACGGGCACGACGAGACCGGCGTCGCGCGCCTCGATCGCAGCCTCGAGCGCCTCGCGGTTGCACGGGTGCGCGACTGCGACGCGAATCGGCGGCAGTGCCTGCGCGGCGCGCAGCAACCGCTCGTAGCCGCCGTGCGCATGTTCGTCGATCGGCGAAACCACCTTGGGCACGGACTGCATGGTCGCTCCCCGCGATAGCATGGAAACCCATCCTACCGTGGAACGCCGACGCGACGGCGCCATCGGGCCGGCGACGGCCTCGACGCACGGATCAGCGCCGAACGCGGAAGTGCAGCACGAAACGCGCGAGCCAGCCCGCGATGCACGCGCCGAACGCAGCAAGGCCGCCGAGCATGAGGCGCTCGTCGAGGTGCGGTGGCGAAGTCGCGTGCGCGCGCACGACGAGCGTGTGCGTATAGCAGAGGAACAGGCAGAGCAGGATGCCGAAGGCCGCGCCCTGGTCCGCGAGCCATGCGCGCGTCGCCGCCGCGCGCTCCGGCGCGAGCCAGTAGGCCTTGTCGGGTAGCGACAGGAACGCAGCCGGCAGGCGGACGACCAGCCGCATCGGCAACGCGAGGGCAAGCGGCAGCACGCAGCACACGCCGATCATGAGCGCGAGATAGGCGTTGCGCGTCATGGCGCCGTCCGCACGCCCGCCCGCGCCGAAATGCGAAGCGACCGGATCCGGCAGGGCGACGCCGGTCGCGACGATGTAGATCGCCGCTCCGATCACGGTCAGCCCGAGCGCGCGTGTCGTGGTCAAGTACGCATCCCACCGTGGCGTCGGCGCATTCTCCGTGGCGGAGCGCGCGCGTGCAATCGGTGCACCCAGGTCGAGCGACGATCGTGACGCGCGCCCCGGCACGCAACCCCGGGATGCGTCAGGCGTCCTCGCGCTCTACCGGCGCGAGCACTTCTCGTACTCGCTCTGCGTCACCTCGTCGTTGTGGTTGATGTCGCAATCGGCGAAATGCTGGCGCAGCCAAGGATCGTTGCGCGCCTGCTCGAGCTTGAGCGAGCCGGCCTTGTCCGTGTCGAGCATGCCGAAGTCGAGCGGCTGCGGCGCGGCGGGCGGCGCGTTCGCCGTCGAGTTCGTCGCCGGCAACGGGTTGCCGTTCGCATCGCGCGGGACGTCCTGCTGGCGGTTCGTGCCCTGGCGGCCGTCATTCGTGGGCGTGCCGACCGGTGGCGGCGTCGTGTCGACGGGCGGGGTCGCGGTATTCACCGGTGGCGTGGACGGCGGCGTGTCCACCGGCGGCGGTGTAGCCGGCGCAGGCGCGGGCGACTGCGTCTGCGCGTGGACGACGGCGGTCGCGGCGAACAAGGCGGCCGAAAGGCCCAACAGGCGGATGTTCGTGGTCATGATGTTCATGGAACGGGTCTCCCGTGAGGTGGCTGATCGATGGCATCCCTGCCTATTCGCGGACGACGACGAGCACGTCGCCGCGAGTGCCTCCAGCCGGCGCTTCGCGCCGTGCATCGCGCACGTCGAGCCGGGCCGGGTCGATGCCGCGCCGGCCGAGGTAGTCGCGCACGACCATCGCGTGCGCGCGGCGCGCCTCGCGCTCGCCGTAGGAGACGATGCTCACGTCCGCGCGCGGCGCTCCATCGAGCGCGCGCGCGAGGTTCGTCAGCGAGCGCTCGCCGCTCGCGGTCAGCCCGGTTTCGCCCGGGCCGAAGTTGAACTCCGCAAGGCGCAGCACGAGGCCACGCTCGTCGACCGAGGACTCGCTGCCGACGAGCTCGCGCTGCATCGCGAACAGCCGCGCGCGCGAATCGGGCAGCGGCGCGCGATCGCGCATCCCGAACTGCACGTCGGCGGCGACGCGCGTCGCGCGCGCCGACTCGTGCGGACCGGCGAAACGGTCGCGCTCGCGCCCGAGTTGCTCGCCGCGCGATTCCGCGTCGCGCGCGAGCGCACTTGCCTCGGCGACCTGCTGCAACTTGCCGGTCAGGTAGACGCCCTGCTCGTACGCTCTCGCATCGAGCAGGCGCGCGTTCGCCGCCAGGGTCGCCAGCGCGGCGTCCGCGTTGGCGAGCTCCGCGCCGCCGTTCCGGCCGACGCGTGGATCGGCGTGCAGGCGCTCCTGCTCCATCTGCAGGCGCACCAGCTCGGGCGGCGGGCCGGGCGGCGCGGACGCGCACGCGACGAGCCCCGACACCGCGAGGGCGACGAGCACCGGCTTGATCGGGCGCCCGTGGTTCATGGAACACCTCCTTCGGCCTGCAGCGTGTCGATGCTGCGCTGGATCCGAGCGGTCGCGGCCTCCGCGCGCTGCTGCCGCGCACGCGCCGAGGCGAGATCGCCATTCACCTTCGCGCGCTCCGCGAAGTACGCCGCGTCGGTCCATTCGCGTGCGTCCGCGGCCCTCTGCGCCGCGTCGAGCGCCGCATGCGCCTCGCCGAGATCCCCCGGCGCATAGCGCGCCGCATCGTCGCGTTCGGCGGCCTGCACGGCCGTGGCGGCCTGCGCGAGTTCCCGTTGCGCCGCGTCGCGATCGATCGCATGGACGACGCCGGCTGCTGCGGCCAGCGCGACCGTGACGGCAATGCGGATCATCTTCATGCGCCCTCCTCGGCGGCCTGTGCAGGGCGAGCGTGGATCGGTCCGGTTGAATGTCGCCGAAACCCTGCGCCATCGCTTCAGCCGTCGTTTCCTTTCGAGTGATGCGCTACGCTGCGGCAGGTCCGAGGGAGCGTTGGATGCGCGCATCGATGCCTGCACGAATGGCCGCGATGGTCCTGCTCGCCTGCGCCGCGGGGTCGCGCGCGGCCGGCGCCGCAGGCCTCGCGGTCGTCGACGTCACCGTCGTCGACGTCGAAACCGGACGTGGCGTTCCGCATCGAACCGTGCTCGTCGAGGGCGACCGCATCACGGCCGTCGTCGGCGCAGCCGACGCACGCATCGACGTCGATGCGGTGCGCGTCGACGGTCGCGGCCGCTGGCTCGTCCCCGGGCTCGTCGACATGCACGTGCATCTGTTCAACACGGTGTCGCATCGACCACCGAATGACTGGGCGCTGCCGATGTTCGTCGCGAACGGCATCACCGGCGTGCGCGAGATGAACGCGGATGCCGCGTCGATCGCGGTGCTCGCGGCATGGCGTCGGGAGACGGACGCGGGCGAGCGCATCGCGCCGCGCGTGCTCGCCGCCGGAGTCGCGGCGCGCGTGCGCGAACCGGCGGATGCACCGGCCGCCGTTGCCGCGGTCGCCGGCGCGGGCGCTGATTTCGTCAAGGTGTTCTCCGAAGTCGGTGCGCCGCAGTGGCGTGCGATCGTCGACGCCGCGCGCGAGCGCGCGCTGCCGGTAGCGGGGCACGTGCCCGCATCGGTCGAGCTGCTCGATGCCGCGACGCTCGGCCAGCGCACCGACGAGCACCTCATGCAGGCGTACGAAGCCTGTTCGTCGATCGAAGGCGTGTTGCTGCGCGAGCGTGCAGGGATCGACGGCGATGCACTGGGTGCGCTGCGCGACGCGCAGGAGGCGCGCGCGCTCGCCGCGTTCGATCGCGGCACGTGCGCGCGCGTCGCGCGACGCCTGGCCGCGAGCGGCCAGTGGCAGGTGCCGACGCTCGTGCTCGCCTGGACCGAAGCGCGCCGCCATGCATCGCTGGCGCAGGCCGATCCGCGCTGGCGCTACCTGCGCGCCGACGAGCGCGAGCGCTGGTTGCGCGCGCTGGAGCAGGCTGCCGCGCATCCCGATCCGCTCGCGCGGCGGCGCTGGCAGGTCACCCGCGCGATCGTCTCGGCATTACGCGCGGCGAACGTGCCGATGATGGCGGGAACCGATGCGCCGATGCCCGAGGTCTATCCCGGCTTCTCGCTGCACGACGAACTGGAGCGCTTCGTCGATGCGGGCTACAGCCCGGGCCAGGCGCTGAGCGCGGCGACGCTCGCGCCCGCGCGCTTCCTCGGCATCGAGGCGACGAGCGGGTCCGTCGCCGCGGGCAAACGGGCCGACCTCGTACTGCTCGCGGCGGATCCGCTCCGCGACGTGCGCAATACGCGTCGCATCGAAGCGGTGCTGCTCGGCGGACGCCTGCTGCGCCGGGCCGACCTCGATGCGGTGCTGCAGGACGCGGCACGCCGGGTCGCCTTTCGCACCGCTCCACGTCGCTCGCGGATCGACGCGATCACGCGGGCGCCGCACCGGCGCCATGCACGCAGCGGCTAGCCCGTATCCATCGCGTGGCATGGCAGTCCGGCGTCGGCCGCGGTAGGCTGGCCGCTTCCTGCCACGGCGAGGAGAGCTGCATGCGCACCACGGGCGATGTCTGGCTGGCGGCGGGCGTCCGCACGCCGTTCGCGAAAGTCGATGGCCCGCTCGCCGGGCTCGACGCGATCCAGCTTTCCGTGCGCGTCGCGCGACACATGATCGACCAGTTGCACGGCGCCCTGCCCGACTTTTTCGTCTGGGGCCATGTCGTGCCGAACCTCACCTGGAGCAACATCGCGCGCGAGGTGCTCATGGATGCGGGCGTCGGCGCGAACGTGCCCGCGTTCTCGACCGTGATGGCCTGCGGAACGAGCATGGTCGCCGCATTCGAGGCGGCCGGCATGCTCGCCGACGGCAGCCGCGAGCTCGCGCTCGTCGGCGGCGTCGACAGCCTCAGCAAGATCCAGATCGGGCTCAGCCAGCCGTTGTCGGACTGGCTGCGCGGCTTCCAGCATGCGCGCTCGCTCGGCCAGAAGATCGCCCACGCGGCGGAGATCCGCACCGCCGACGTCGGCCTCTACGTCCCCGCCGTGACGAATCGCACGACCGGCCTCAGCATGGGCGAACATACCGAGATCACCGCCAAGCAGTGGAACATCGGTCGCGCGGAGCAGGATGCATACGCACTCGAGAGCCATCGCCGCGCGATCGCCGGCTGGGACGCGGGTTTCTTCGACGACCTCGTGGTGCCGACCGACGACGTCGCGAGCGACACGATCCCGCGTCGCGACACGTCGCTCGAGAAGCTCGCGAAGCTGCCGCCGGTGTTCGACCGTTCGAGCGGCAAGGGGACGATGACGGCGGGCAATTCGTCGCTGCTGACCGACGGCGCCGCGGGACTCTGGGTCGCGACCCGCGCGGGCCTCGCGAAGTTGCCGCCGCGCACGCCGCGCGCGCGCCTGCTCGACTTCGAGATCGCCGCGGTCGATTTTCGCGTGGAGGGCCTGCTCATGGCGCCCGCATTCGCGATCCCGCGCCTGCTCGCTCGCAACGGCCTCACCTACGCCGACATCCACCTGTGGGAGATCCACGAGGCATTCGCGTCGCAGGTGCTGTTCCACCTCAAGGCGCTCGAGGACCGCGCGTTCGTGCGCGACAAGGCCGGTGTCGACGCCGACCTCGGCGCGTTCCCGCGCGAGCGCATGAATCCGCACGGCGGCAGCGTCGCGCTCGGTCACCCGTTCGGCGCGACCGGCGCGCGCATCCTGAGCCAGGCGATCAAGGAGCTCGATGCGCTCGAGCCCGGCGCGCGCGCGATCGTGAGCATCTGCACGGACGGCGGACAAGGGACGGTCGCGTTGCTCGAGCGCGGATAGGTTCCCGGCGGCGCCAGTCGATCGAGGGCGTGGCGGCCGTCGTGCCGTTCAGCCGTGTTCTTGCTTCGAAATGGAATGTCGGCGCGTTCGTCCCAGGAATCCTACTTGCACTCTACGCGGGCTCCCACCCCTATGCGGGCCGGACCCGGTGCCCGCACCTTCGTGCGATGCGATCCGGCGAATCGCGAACTGCGACACGCTGCGCGGCGGCGCCGGCGCTCGCACGCGAAGATGCGCCGCCTCCGTCATCCCCGGGAATCCACCGATGCGCCGACTGCTCCTGCTGCCGCTCGTTGCCGCCCTGCCCGCACATGCCGCGACGTATCAGGTCGGGCCGGCACGCACGTATCACACGTTGAATGCGCTGTTCGCCGCGATCGACGTCGGCGCCGACGACGTCGTCGAAGTCGACGGTGACGCGACCTATCCCGGCGGCGTCATCGTGCCTCCCGAGGCGAGCGGCGGCGACGGTCATCCGCTCGTGATTCGCGGCGTGCGCGTGAACGGCCATCGCCCGATCATTTCGGGCGGCGGCAACACGGTCGAGTTCCGCCAGTCCGACCACCTCGTGTTCGAGGGCTTCGAGGTCACCGGTGGCACTGCGCGCTGCATCCTGCAGGGCGCGCACGACGTGACCGTGCGAGACAGCGTGATCCACGGCTGCGCCGCGCACGGCATTCTCAGTACGGACCAGTTATCCGGCTCGTTCACGCTCGAATACAGCGAGATCTACGACGCCGGCAACGGTACCTCGCAGCATCCGCTCTACATCCAGAGCGACGAGATCGCGCATCCGGGCTCGCTGTTCCGCATGCAGTACTGCTACGTGCATGATGGCAACGGCGGCAATCTGCTCAAGGATCGCCACGAACGCAGCCAGATCTACTACAACTGGTTCGAAGGCGCGGCCTACCACGAACTCGAACTCATCGGTCCCGACGAACAGACGCAACAGGACGGCTGGAGCGTAGACCTCGTGCGCGAGGACCAGGACGTCGTCGGCAACGTGATCGTGCACAGCAACCCCGCGTTCGGCGCGGTGATCCGCGTCGGCGGCGACGGCTCGGGCCAGAGCAAGGGCCGCGCGCGCTTCGTCAACAACACGATCCTCGTGACCTCGGGCCAGGACGCGACGGTGTTCCGCGTCTTCGACGGCATCCAGGCGGTCGAGGCGCACAACAACGTGCTGTATGCGAGCGCGGGCGGCGCGATCCGCGTGGAACGCACGGTCGAAGCGGTGTGGGCGAACGGACGCCAGGTCGGCGGCAGCAACAACTGGGTGCCGACCGGCGCGACCTTCGTGCCAGCGGAATGGACGGGTACGCTCAGCGGGGCGAATCCCGGCTTCGCGAACGTCGCTGCACTCGATCTCACGCCGGCCGCCGCCGGCGCGCTGCACGACGCGGGCGACGCGGCACCGCAATCGATTCCGGGCTATGCCGTGGCCGACGCGCTGTTCCCGCCGCACTTCCAGCCGAAGCGAGCGCTGCTGCCCGTCGGTGGCGCAGTCGGACGCATCGTCGATGGTGCGATCGACATCGGCGCGATCGAACTCGCAGGCGACCTGATATTCGCGAACGGGTTCGATTGACCCGTCCGGCGGAAGGCTCGCGAGCGCCTTCGTCGACGAGCATCGCGGCTGAAGCCGTTCCGACAGGCACGTGCCTGCGACCGCGACCGAGCGTCGTCCACCACGCGTCGTGATTCCGGCGAAAGCCGGAATCCAGTTCTTCGTGTCGACCGTGAGACACCGGGTCCCGGCTTTCGCCGCGACGACGACCGGGGGCTTCAAGCTTCCGCGCTTCCTGCGCCTGCTCTGCTCCACCAGAGTCCCCTCGGCGTCGGCGGGCGGCCGGCCGAAGAGGGCCCGAAGGGGGCGCGCGAGGGATCGCGCGCATTGCGCCGTCAGCGCAGGGATGCGCTGTCGGCGCAACCGGCCGACGCCTGCGGACCCGCGAGGCAGAGCCTCGCGGGCGACGACGCGGGGTGCCCTTTCTCTTGGTGACTTCTCTTTGGGCAAGCAAAGAGAAGTCACCCGCTCGCCGCCGAGGCGAGCGGAACCTTGCGACGACACTGAAGCTTTCCGGAAGAAGCCTTGTCGAGAGTCTTTTCCGTTCCCCATGGCTTCAAGAGCAGGAGCACAATGGATTCCCGCCTTCGCGGGAATGCCGGCATCTCTGCGCAAAAAAAACCCCCGCTCGCGCGGGGGCATGAACACGCTAGGCGCAATACCGTCCGTGGCCACCGTCCATGGCTCGTTCCCTGGTCCCGCATCCGGCGGGACGATCCCGGTACCTGATTGGAAAGGTCCGGTGCGTGGCGCTCACGCGCGACGCGGTTCGGGGCTTGCTCGTTGCGCGACGCGGGGGCGCCGTGCAGGTGAGGCCTATCTTCACGATTCGCGACACGCGGTTCCGTGTCACGTCCAACGCTCGCCCGATCGACCGGTGCACACGCGCACTGCGAACTGGCGCACACAATGAGGCCCGGCGGACTCGCTCGCGCGCGTGCACCCTGCGGGGAGCCTGCGGAAACCGTCGCGATCGCCGCGATGCTTGCCCCGCTGTTCGCAGCCGCGGGCGTCGGCCCCGTTCAGGCGCTGCGCCGACCGAGCGTGACGCGCTCGTGGCCGCCAAGGTCGTGCACGCTCCGCACGTCGTCGAATGCGTGGCGTGCGAACAGTGCGCGCACGGCCGCGCCTTGCATCCAGCCGTGCTCGACGAGCAGCCATCCGCGGGGCAACAGGTGGGCCGGCGCATCGGCGACGATCGAGCGGATCGCGTCGAGGCCGTCGCGACCCGACGCGAGCGCGGAGGCCGGCTCGTGTCGCAGGTCGCCCTGCACGAGATGCGGATCGTCGGCGGCGATGTACGGCGGGTTCGACGCGACGAGGGTGAAACGCGCATTCCCGAGCGCCACGAACCAGTCGCCGTGCGCGAACTCGACATTGTCGATGCCGAGGCGGCGCGCGTTCGCGCGTGCGACGGCGAGCGCGTCGGCACTCGCGTCGGTCGCGACGACGCGCGCGCGCGGCCGCTCGTGCGCGAGCGCGAGCGCGATCGCGCCCGAGCCGGTGCCGAGGTCCGCGACCGCGCAGGCCTCGTCCACGGGGATGCGCTCGAGCGCGAGTTCGACCAGCAATTCCGTTTCGGCGCGCGGGATCAGCACCGCGGGTGATACCGCGAGATCGAACGTCCAGAAGCCGCGCCGCCCGAGCAGGTACGCGACGGGCGCCCCCGCGCGGCGCGCCTCGACGAGTTGCTCGAACGCCGCGACCCGATCCGCGGCCGGTTCGTGCTCGGGCCATGCGAACAACCACGCGCGCGTGCGGTCGAGCGCGTGCGCGAGCAGCAGTTCCGCTTCGCCGCGCGCGCCGTCGCCGCCGAGCGTCGCCGCGGCGCGCGCGAGCAGCGTGCGTACGTCGCTCAGGAGCCGCCCTCCGTCGCGACGATCGCCGGCGGCGAAACCTGCGGTACGTCGACGACGGGCTTCGGCGCCGCGCGCCAGTAGCCCGTGCTGCTCCACGCGTCGAAGCCGCGCCGCAGCCAGCCGACCAGCGCGGTGGCGAGCCACAGCGCCCAAGCGAGCATCGCGACCTTGTGCGTCCACAGCGGCACGCTGATCGCGCTCGCAACGGGCAGCGCGTCGCTGCTGCGGTCGACGAACCAGCGTAGCGCATGCGCGTCGGAACCATTGCCGGCGACCGCCATGTCGGGTGTCCCGAGCAAGCCGGCCTGCACCGCGGCGAGCAGGCAGAGCAGTGCGACGAGGGTGAACAGCGGCAGTCCGATCTGCGCGAGGTTGAATGCGACCCAGTGGCGCGGCGCCGTGCGCGAGCGCAGGTCGAGCGCGAACAGCCACGCGACGACGACGAGCAACGCGAACCACGAGAACGTCGAGAAGCCGAGCGCGAGCAGCAGCCACTGCCACGCCTTCAGCGGCGACCGCGGCGAGCGACCGAGCGCGACCGCAAGCAGCAGCGCGACCGCGAGTTCGCTCCAGTACAGCACGGCCGGCCCCGGCCCGGGCCCGGTCGTCGCGAGCAGCCAGCGATCCTGCGGCAGGTCGATGCCGAGGTCGATGTTCGCCGCAGGCAAGCCGAGCGCGAGCGCGGGCGAGCGCACGCGCAGCCCGGCTGCCTCGTCATCGCGCCAGCGGATCTCGAACGCGTGCGTACCCGGCACGAGCGGCAGGCTCAGCTTGCCTTCCTGCAGGCGCAGGTTGAGCGGTTGGCCGTCGCGGCTGGTGCCGGTCAGCTCCGCACCCGGCGGCAACGTGATCGCATGCTCGCCGCCGCGGCTCGCGCGCATGCGCAGGTTCAGCACCACGTCGGAGCCGCGCTGGCCGACGCTGCGGACGAGCCCGACCGCGTCGATCGCGCGCGACGATCCCTGCGCTGCCTCCGGTCGAGTCACCTCGAGCTCGAGCTTCTCGCCGGGCAGCGGATGGAACTCGTAGCGATGCATGCCGCGCTCGTCCGCGGGCGAGGCGGCGACCGCGGGCACGCCGCTGGCATCGAGGTGCCAATTCGGGCCGACCTGCACGAACCATGTTTCCGCGCGCTCGCCGAGCGGCGGAGCGACGAGCACGAGCTTGCCGGACTTGTCGAGCTTGCTCTCCCAGCTCGTCGCACGCACGCCGTCCCCGAGCGCGACGACGATGCGCGCGTCCTCGACCTTGAACGCCCCGCTCGTCACATGCTCGCCGTCGAGCAGCGGCACCGCGATGGCGAAGCCGCCGTCGAGCGGCGCGAGGCGCGTGACCACGGTGGCGACCGACCAGTCCAGGCCGAGATCGATCGTGCGCTCGACGCGCACGAACGGCGCGAACTGCTGCGTGCTGCCGACCGGCTGCTCGCCGTTCGCGCGCGCGCGCACGAGTGCGAGGGTCCCGGTCAGCAGGTGGGCGTCCTCGATGCCGCTCGCCTCCCAGCCGTCGCCGTCGAACTCCACGCGTGGTGGCGCGAGCGGGAAGTCGAGCGAGAGCTTGTCCGCGGCCGCGACGAACGCGAGTTCGAGGCGGTGCACGCCGCGCGGCACGACGAGCCAGAGTGCGCCGTCGGCGCGCGCGAAGCCGTCCTGCGCGACGCCGTCGAGCGTCGCGCGGCGCAGCTCGAGGTCGCTGCTGCCGGTCGGCAGCGGC
>NZ_DATDMY010000035.1:0-11481 GCF_036518555.1 Dokdonella sp.
AGAGAGCATTTCGAAAGAAAAGCTTTTCCTCCGTGTGCTCTGTGTGCTCCATGATTCAATCTTTGAATCGCTTTACCTTCGTGTCCTTCGTGTCCTTCGTGTTTCAGTCTTTCGCTCCGTACGCGGACCCTGTGTCACAACGAGTGCCCGAACGGCGTTACAGTGGTGACCGGTTCGATGCCGGAGACGCGGGGAGCGCGCATGAATCGCACGACCGTTCTCATCCTGCAGTGCACGTTCGCCGCGACCGCGCACGCGCAGCACGAACACGCCTCGCATCCCGCGCCCGAGGTGCTCGGTGCGGTGATCTTCCCGACGACCTGCGCGGCGAGCGTGCAGCCGCGGTTCGAGCGCGCGCTCGCGCTGCTGCATTCGTTCACCTACGCCGAAGCCGAGAAGGGTTTCCGCGATGTCGCCGCCGCGGATCCGACCTGCGCGATCGCGCACTGGGGCATCGCGATGTCGCTCTACCACCAACTCTGGGAAGCCCCGGCACCGGCGGACCTCACGAAGGGTCGCGCCGAACTCGACGAGGCGCGCCGCCTCGGCACGGGATCGCCGCGCGAGCGCGCATTCATCGAGGCGGCGGCGGCGTACTACACCGACTACGAGCGCGTGCCGCAGGCCACACGCGCGAAGGCGTACGAACGGGCGATGGGCGACGTCGCCGCGCGCTTCGCCGATGACCCGGAGGCGCAGATCTTCCATGCGCTCGCGCTCGTCGCGACCGCGCCGCCGACGGATCGCACGCATGCGAACCAGAAGCGTGCGGCCGACATCCTCGAACCGCTCTACCGCCGCTATCCGCAGCATCCCGGCCTCGCGCACTACCTCATCCATGCCTACGACAGCGCCGAGCTCGCGCCGCGCGGCCTCGATGCCGCGCGCGCGTACGCAAAGATCGCGCCGTCCGCGCCGCACGCGCTGCACATGCCCTCGCACGTGTTCACGCGGCTCGGCGACTGGAACGACTCGGTCGCCTCGAACCTCGCCGCACGCAAGGCCGCGCACGACGCGGGCGATGTGGGCGAGGAACTGCACGCGATGGATTACCTCACTTACGCCTACCTGCAGCTCGGCCGCGACGCGGACGCGAAACGCGTCGTCGACGATCTCGCCGCGATGCACGGCCTCGGCGCCGGAAAATTCAAAATCGGCTACGCCGCGAATGCGATGCCGGTGCGCTATGCGATCGAGCGTCGCCAGTGGGCCGAGGCCGCAAAGCTCGAACCGCTGCCCGATTCCGAGCCGCACGCCGCCGCGATCGTCCATTGGGCACGCGCGGTCGGCGCAGCACGTGGCAAGCATCCGGAGGACGCTGATGCCGACATCGCGGCGATCGACGCGAGCGTCGCGAAGCTCGACGCGGCCGGCAACACCTACTGGGGGACGCAGACGCGTGCGCTCGCCGACTCCGCGCGGGCGTGGCAGCTGTTCGCGAACGGCAAGACCGACGAAGCGATCGCGCACCTGCGCAGCGCCGCCGACACCGAGGATGCCGCTGAAAAGCTGCCGGTCACGCCTGGCCCGATCGTGCCCGCGCGCGAGCAGCTCGGCGACTTGCTGCTCGAAGCGGGTCGCCCTGCCGACGCGTTGCGCGAGTTCGAGACTGCATTGGCCGGGGCGCCGGGTCGGCGAGGCGCATCGGTCGGCGCTGAACGGGCGCGACGCGCGTCACAGCCTGCGCGCGCGACGTAACGCCGATTGCGCCTCAGCGCGTGGCCAGGGGTGCCCCCGGCGGCGGCGGCGCGAGTTCGCCGCGCGTGACGTCGACGAGCGCGTGGTAGCGCTCCCCCGCGAGTTCGAGACCGCGATCGAAGGCGGCGCGCGCTGCGACGCCTTGTCCGCAACGCAGCAGATAGCGGGCCTTGACCAGTTGGTACAGGTAGCCTTCCTGCGCCGGCAGCGTAGGTTCTCCGAGCAGTGCTTCGACCGCGCCGAGGTCGCCCTGGCGGAACAGGACGTCGCTGTAGTCGGCGAGCATCTGCTGGTTCAAGCTGCCACTCGATCGGGCGGAACGCCAGACGCGACGGTAGCGCTGTGACGCCTGCTCGAGTTGCCCGTCGTGCGCCGCCAACAGCGCCGCCGCATGGTCGGCGAATCCACTCGCGTCGGCGTGCGCACGAGAGATGTCCACGAGCGTCGCCGCCTCCGCGCGCGCGCGCTCGACGTCACCATCGTTGAGGGCGGCATACGCGAGCGCCAGGTGGACCGCGGCCATCGGATCCTCGGGGTCGCTCGTGCGACCGACGGACAGGGCTTCGCTCCAGCTCGCCATTGCGTTGCGGTAACGGCCGCCTGCGGCATCGATGATCCCGAGCAGGGCGTACATCGACGCGCGCGCACTGGCAGGGGCATCGCGAAGCGCGCGATGCACCGTTTCGCGCGCATCCGACAGCTTGCCCACCTGGATCGCCGCCCAGGCCGAACTGAGCAGCGAGGACCGCAGCGCGGCCGGATCCTGCTGCAGCTCGGCGGCCGCGAGCGCCTCCCGAGCGGCGTCGTTGGCCTCGCGGTATCGACCGCTGGCACCGAACGCCTTGCTGATGCTCGACAACGCGCGCGTCTCACGGGCGCGGTCGCCGCGAGCACGGCTCAAGCGCAGCGACGCGCGATAGTGGTTGAGGGCGTCGTCGAGCCGACCATGCCCCGCTGCGTGGCGGCCGAGATCGTGCTCGACGTCGGCTTCGCTGGCCGCGTCGCCGACCAGGCGATACAGCGTCAAGGCCCGGCGCGCGAGCTCCTGCGCCGTGGCATCGTCATCGGCGTTCATCGCCAGCAGCTGGCGCAGCTGCAGCGCGCGGGCCTGCAGCCAGTGATCGGACGTGGCGGCCGCGGCTTCTTCCGCCGCAGCGACCTCGGTCGCCGCGGCTTCGTCCTCACCGAGGTCGATGTGGCGCCTGGCGAGCAGGAGGTGCGCGTTCGCGCGCTGCCAATCGTCGATCGCGGGCAACGCGAGCGCCGCCGCGACGTGCCGGCGACACGCCTCGTACCGCTCGAGCGCGCAAGCGGTGCTGCCGAGGTCGGAGAGGATCTCCGGATCGTTCGGCGTGGCCGCGTTCAATCGCTCGAGCGCGTCATGCGCGTCGCGAATGCGACCCTGCGCCTGCAGGGCCAGGGCCTGCGCGAGCGCATCCGTGCCCTGGACCGCAGCGGCTGCACCGCGCGGGCGGCCGAGTTCAGCGAGGGTTGCGTCGGCCAGGCGGCCGAGGGCGCGATCGAGCCGGGCGTCCTGCACCGGCGCCAGCGCGTGAATCCCGTCGGACCGGTGGAGGACCGCGCGCGCCGATATCCCGTCGCCGCCCCTCTGCACGTCGACGACCAGCACGTCGCTCGCGCCTGTACTCCGGCGCAGTCGCTCCGGCAATCGCGCGACGTCCTCGCCCTGCACGCCGGGATCGGCCAGGGCTCGCGCGACCGCATCGATCGTCAGCACGACGGGGCCATCGGGCGCGGCGACGAGGTCGCGGCGCAGCAGCTCCAATGCGCCCAGATCGTCGAGCCGGGACGATCCGCTCGCAGTCGAATCGCCGGGCAGGATCGCCAGCCGGGGCCGATCCGCGCCGCCGCCTCCGAACGCCGCCCACAGGATGGCAGCCGCGATCGCGAGGCTCGTGCCCGCCGCGAGGGCGCGCGGGAGGAAGCGCCGACGCGACGCTCGGACCGGCGCAGGCGTGGCGATGGCTTCGGGTTCCGTCGGTGCGGCATCGACGCGCACCGCGTCGGCGTGCGCATCGGGTGCTTCCGGCGCTGGCGGTGCCGGCGCGGCGGGGTCGGCGGGAATCACCTCGGTCGGTGCGATCCAGCGGTAACCGTGCCGCGGCAAGGTACGTACGGCGTCGCGCGCGCCGGCGTCGAGCACCCGTCGCAGGCGAAGGATCGCCTGGGCGACCGTCGTGTCGGCGACGTCGACCCTGCCCCAGACCCCGGCGATCAGCTCGTCGCGGCCGACGGCACGGTCGCGATGGGCGACCAGGTACGCGAGCAGGTCGAACACCTTGGGCTCGACCGACAGCAGGGCGCCGTTCCGATAAAGCTCCCGCTCGGGGACCCGCAGCTCGAAATGATCGAATCGGTACCGCGCTGACATCGCCTCACACCCGGGCGCTCGCGGAACGGCGGGGCCCGCCGATGCCGTCACAAGCGCCCTCAAGACCAGGATTCTAGCGTTCCGTCATCCTTCGGTGAATGTTTCGTCATTCCCCCCGAAACGGCGCGCCGCACGCTCGCAACGATCGGACGCACGCACCGGCCGTCGGTGCGCGTCGCGACGTTACAGGGGAGATCCGAGATGTCGATGTCGCCGTATCGCCAGGCTGCCGCGCTGGCGGTGTCCTTGTTGCTGCAATGCCCGCTCGCGCTGGCCCAGTCGAACGACAACTGGTCCGGCGCCACCGTGATCGGTTCCCTTCCCTTCGCCGACCTCGGGGTCGCTACGAATGCGGCCACGGTGGAGGCGACCGATCCCGTGTCGATCTGCTTCGTGGGTGCGTACGGGAGTACCGGGCGCGGGACGGTCTGGTATCGCTACACGACGGGTCCCCAGGTGGAGTACCTGAACCTGTCCACCCAGGGCAGCGACTACGACACGGTCGTCAACGTCTACACCGGCTCGCCCGGGAATTTCACGCAGGTGATGGGCGGCTGCAACGACGACGGCGTCGGCATCACCCAGTCGCTGATCGCAGGACTGCGCCTGCAGCCTGCGACGACGTACTCGTTCGAGGTCTTGTCCCACGGCACGACGACGTTCGGCGGCACGCTCAACTTCGCGGTCGGCGCCGCGCCCGTCTATGCCGTCACCGTGCAGAACGACGCCGCCCTCACGCTCGCGGGCTGCCCGGGCGCGGTGTGCTCCCTGCGCGCCGCGATCAGGAAAGCGAACCTCGAACCGGGTGCGATCCTGCTGCCGGCCGGCGTCTACACGATGACCCTGACCGGGTCGGGCGAAGACGGCGCGGCCACCGGCGACCTCGACATCCACGCGAGCATGGGCATCTACGGGTCCGGCGTGGGCCAGACGATCATCGATCCCGCCGCGACGCTCGCGCCCGGCGTGTTCCCGAACGAACGCACGTTCGACATCGACCCCAACGGGAGCGGCGCCAACGCCGCGACCGGGCGCATCACCGCGAACTTCGCCGACCTCGAGATCCGCAATTCGGGCGGTTCGTCGTTCTTCGGCGACGGTGGCGCGATCCGCGCATCGGGCAACAACCTCGCCAACAACGACTTCGTCACCCTCGATCACGTCAAGATCGGCAACAGCCGGTCCGCGCTCAACGGCGGCGCGGTCGCCGATTCCGGCCGCATGATGATCGCGGACAGCGAGTTCAGCGGCAACAGCGCCGGCAGCACGGGCGGAGCGCTCACCCTCGGCCCCGCGTTCGCGGGCGGGGACTCGACCGTCGAGATCGCGCGCAGCCTCGTCGCCGGCAATACCTCCACGGGCGGCTTCAGCGGCGGCGGCGGCATCAAGAGCACCGCGGGATTGCGCGTGCTCGACAGCACGATCACGGCCAACAGCACGCCGTACCACGGTGGCGGCATCTACCTGACCGGAACGGCGACGGTGGAGATCCGCAGCAGCACGATCGCCGGCAACCGCGCGGCATCGGGCGGCAGTGCATCGGCCAACGGCGGTGGCCTGCGCGTCGATGGCGGGAACGTGAGCGTCCTCAACAGTATCCTCGGTGACAACCAGCGCGGCACGCCCGCCAGCAGCACCGCGGACGATTGCACGGCCGGCGGAGGCACGCTGGTCGGCGGTTACGACGTCATCGAGGCCGGCAGTTGCGTGTTCAGCGGCAACAACCTCACCGGCGTGGATGCGGGCCTCGACGTGCTCGCGGACAACGGTGGCCCCACCCGCACCCTGAGCCTGCTCGACGCCAGTCCGGCCCTCGACGCGGCCGACCCGGCCGGCTGCACCGATTACCGCGGCAATGCGCTCGCGACCGACCAGCGCGGCCCGGGCTACGCGCGGGTTTCCCATGGCCGATGCGACATCGGCGCGTTCGAGCGCCAGGTCGCGGCGTCCGCCACCACCCCGGGCACGCCCGACATGCGCGCCGCCGACGACACGGGCGCCTCCAGTTCGGACGACATCACCCGCGTGGCCGCACCCGGCTTCGTCGGCACCTGCACGGACGGCGATACGGTCGTGCTGGTCGTGGACGGCGTCGCGACCGCCTCGACCCAGGCCTGCGCGAGCGGTGGATACGTCCTCGTTCCGGCCTCGTCCCTGACCGATGGCCCGCACGCGATCGCTGCGCGCGCGACGCAGGGCGCCAGCACCTCGGCCGACTCGGCGTCCATCGGTGTCGTGATCGACACGATCGCTCCCGGCGTCACGATCGCGTCGGCCCCATCGGGCAACGTCGTCGACAGCCAGGCGACGATCCAGTTCAGCACCGACGCCGGCGCCACGACCACCTGTTCGCTCGACGGCGCTGCCGCGAGCGCTTGCAGCAGTCCAGCCACCTTCACCGGACTCGCGCCCGGTGCGCATAGCGTCCTCGTGCGCGCGAGCGACGTGGCCGGCAACAGCGCCAGTGCGTCGGCCTCCTGGACCGTCGTGCTGCCGGACGCACCGGATGCGCCGTTGCTCGATGCGGCGAGCGACACCGGCAGCTCGAGCAGCGATGGCATCACGCGAGCCGATCCGCTCGTGCTGCTCGGCAGCTGCGCCGACGGCGACAGCGTGCGGCTGGAAGACAACGGCAGCCCGCTCGGCTCGCCGGCCGTTTGCGCGGGCGGCTACGCGATCCCGCTGGCCGGGGTCGCGGAAGGCGTGCATGCGCTGCGGGCTCGCGCGACGCGCAACGGCCTCACGAGCGCGCCGAGTGCCGCACTCGACGTCACGATCGATCGCAGCATCGATGCACCCGTGGTCACGGCCGGGCCGAGCGGCGACGTGGTCGACTCCGCGGCGACGTTCGCGTTCGTGCTCGATGCGGACGCGACGGCGACGTGCGCGCTCGACGGCGGCGCCGCCGCGCCCTGCGCGGACACCGTATCGTTCCAGGGCCTGGCCCCGGGCCCGCACCAGCTCGCGATCGTCGCCCGCGACATCGCCGGCAACTCCGGCAACGTGTCGCGCGACTGGCGCGTGGTGCTGCCGGCAACGCTCGCCGCACCGCAGCTCGCGGCCGCGAGCGACAGCGGCGTGTCGAACCAGGATCGCATCACCAATGCCGCCACGCTCGTTCTCGCGGGCACGTGCGTCGACGGTGACAGCGTGCAACTCGACGACGCGGGCGTGCCGGTCGGTACAGCGATCCTCTGCGGCAACGGTGGGTACGAGGTCAGCCTGGACGGCGTGGCGGAAGGCACGCATGCCTATGCGGCCCGCGCGACGCGCAACGGCCTCACGTCGGCCGAAGGCGGCGCAGTCGACGTCGTCGTCGATCGTCATGTCGCCGCGCCCGGCCTCGGCGGCGAAGGCGGACCGGTCGGACCGGACACCGCGGTCGGCGGCACCACCGAGCCGAACGCCTCGGTCGCGGTCCACGAAGGCACGCTGCTGCTCTGCACGGCCACCGCCGATGCGAGCGGCAGTTGGACGTGCACGCTGCACTTCAGCGCGGGTGGCGTGCACGAGATCGATGCGACCGCGGCGGACGTCGCCGGCAACGTCAGCGTCCCGTCGAGCCCGCTCGCGATCGACGTCGACCTGATCTTCGGCGACGGTTTCGAGGGTTAGTCGAAGCCGCGCAAGGAATTCCTCCCCCCTCTGTCCGGATCCTTGCGCGGCTTTTTTTTTACATCGGGAGAGTCCTGCGGCATTGCGCCTTTCGCCGCACGGCGACCGGCCGAGCTCGATGCGCGCCCGGCCCGCCGTATCGGACAGGTGGTCCGACGGCGAGCGGGGAACCTGGCGCAGCGCTGCGACGGGGACGCGGGCGGGCCGCCACGGCGGCACGCTCGCTCGCCGTCCCGTCGCACGCCCGCATGCCGTTCCGCATCGGCTCGATCTACACTGCAGACCCACTCCCCCGGGGAATCACGTCATGCAGCGACGCATCGCATGGGTTGCGGGTCTCGTGCTGGCATCGGCGGCGCAGGCCGCAAGCGATGGCACCGCGCCCGGCCCAGCCGCCGTCACCACCGTCCTCAAGGCGGCCCATCTGTTCGACGGCAGGAGCGGCACCCTCGCCTCGCCCGGCCTCGTCATCGTCAAGGGCGACCGCATCCTCGCCGTCGGCAAGGATGTGGCGGTGCCTGCGGATGCGAAGGTCGTCGATCTCGGTGACGCGACACTCGTGCCGGGCTTCATCGATGCGCACACGCATCTCACGATGGACCACGACGACAACTGGGAGAAGGCGTTCTACGAGAACACCTTGCGTTCGTCGGTGGAGCAGTCGTACCACGCGGAGGCGAATGCGCGCGCGACCTTGCGCGCGGGCGTGACCACGGTACGGGACGTCGGCGGCGCCGACTTCATCGACGTCGCGCTGCGCAACGCGATCCGCGATGGTCTCGCGGAAGGTCCGACGATCGTCGCGGCAGGGCATGCGATCGGCTCGACCGGCGGGCATTGCGACAGCTCGCCCGCGCCGCCGGACCGGCTGCGTCCGGCGGGCACGATGGAAGGCGTGTGCAACGGGCCGGAGTCGTGCCGCCTCGCGGTGCGCGAGCAGATGAAGTACGGCGCGGACGTGATCAAGATCTGCGCGTCGGGCGGTGTGCTGTCGGAGTCCGATCCGGTCGACGTGCCGCAGCTCACGCCCGACGAGTTGCGCGCGATCATGAGCGAGGCGCACGCATGGCGACGCAAGGTCGCGGCGCATTCGCACGGCGACCTCGCCGCGAAGCAGGCGATCGAAGCCGGCATCGATTCGATCGAGCACGGCAGCTTCCTCACCCCGCCGACCTTGCAGCTCATGAAACAGAAGGGCGTCTACCTCGTGCCGACGCGGATGACCCAACTGTGGGTGAACCGCAAGGCCGACACGTATCCGCCGAAGATCGCGGGCAAGGCACGCGCGGCATACGCGGCGCACGGCGAGATGATGAAGAACGCATTGAAGATCGGCGTGCCGATCGCGTTCGGCACGGATGCGGCGGTGTATCCGCACGGGATGAACGCGGAGGAGTTCGGCGACTATGTCGACCTCGGCATGTCGCCCGCGGCGGCGTTGATGACGAGCAGCCAGGGCGCGGCGAAGCTGCTCGGCGTCGACGGCGACAGCGGCACGCTCGAGGCGGGCAAGTACGCCGACATCGTCGCCGTGCCCGGCGATGTGCTCGCGAACATCCGCGCGACGGAACATCCGCTCATGGTCATGAAGCACGGCAAGACGGTGCGGATGGATTGAGCGGCTTTCGCCTCTCTCGTTTGCGGGAGAGGCCGACGCGCGCAGCGCGGCGGGCGAGGGAAAGGCGAAGCGCGCGCTTGCGGGCGGAACGGCTGTGCTCCGCTTGCCCTCACCCTTCCCTCTCCTGCAGGGGCATAGGGTGGGACGCAGCGCGCGATAGGCCGCGGCTTTCGCGGCAGTGTCGGTCGCGCGTCCCACCGTTTCATACGGGCGGAGCGTCGTTGAAGGAGCATCGCGGCTTCAGCGGCTTCCCGCGACGCGCTCTCCGCGCTTTGAAGCCTCACACCCCACGAAACGATAGCCCGCCCCGTGAGCGACCGCTGTCGCGGAGCGGTCCGATGGGTGCGGTCGCGCACAGGGTGCGCTCCTACGGGCGTTGTCCGTGTGGGCGCGCGGTGACTCGCCCGGCGGGACTCGCCGCTCGTGCGGCTCGACCCGCCCTACGATGGCGTGCGGCGTGAGGCGTGCACCGCACGCCTACGCGATCAATGCGACATCGGCTTGTAATGCCCGCCGATCGTGCGGGCGGCGACGTTGATGCGATTCCAGCTGTTGATCGTCACGGTGAGCAGCGTCAGGTCGACGAGTTCGGCCTCGTTGAACACCTTCGTGGCCTTCTCGTACAGCGCATCGGACACGGGTTCGGCACCTTCGAGTTCGGTGAGTTCCTCGGCCCACTGCAGCGCGACCTGTTCGCGTTCGCTGTAGAGCGTGGTTTCGCGCCATGCGGGCAAGAGGAACAGGCGCTGTTCGGTCTCGCCAGCGGCGCGCGCGTCCTTGCTGTGCATGTCGAGGCAGAACGCGCAGCCGTTGATCTGCGACACGCGCATGAGGACGAGCAGGATCAGCGGTTGTTCGAGGCGGCCGGCGTCGTGGACGCGCTTGCCGAGATCGATCAGCGGCTGCATCGACGCGTAGTGGCGCTGGATGGCGAAACGGGTCATGGAAGGCTCCTTGGCACTGCGTGCAGCCGGGATCGGCCGCTTCAATGCAAGGACGCCGACGCGGCCGGATTCGTGACCGCGTGGATGCGCGCGAGCTTTTCCGGATGACGCAGTGCATGGATCGCGGTGATGTGTTCGTCGTCGCACTCGATCCACATCGCACTCGCGAGCGAATCGCCGTGGAGCATGAACAACGCGGGCGCGCCGTTGAGCGTGGTGAACTCGTAGCGCACGCCGGCGAGGTTGCGCGCGAGCTGCAGGTACAGGCGCGCGAGGCGGTCGGCGCCATGCAGTGGATGCAGCGTCGCGCGCGCGACACCGCCGCCGTCGCTGACGTGCACCGCATCCTCGGCGAACAGCGCGCGCAACGTGTCGAGACGCGGCTCGGCCATCGCGGCGACGAAGCGCTCGAGCAGGCGCCGCTGCGCAGCGCCGTCGACCTGGAAGCGCGGCCGCCCTTCGTGCAGGCGCGCCTTCGCGCGATGCACGCGCTGGCGGCATGCGTCCTCGGCGATGCCGAGGATCGCGGCAGCTTCGGCGTGGCTGTAGTCGAATACCTCGTGCAGCAGGAACGCTGCGCGTTCCTCCGGGCTCAGGCGTTCGAGCAGGAGCAGGAACGACAGGGTCAGCGACTCGCCGCGCTCGAGCGTCGCGTCGGGCGCATCCGCCTCGTCCGCGAGCGGTTCGGGCAGCCATGGCCCGACGTAGTGCTCGCGTTCGGCCTTCGCGCGGCGCAGGCGATCGAGTGCGAGGCGCGTGGTCACGGTGACGAGCCAGGCCTCCGGATCGTCGAGCGCCACGGGGGCCTGCGCATGCAGGCGCAGCCAGGCCTCGTGCACGACGTCCTCGGCGTCCGCGGGCGTGCCGAGCATGCGATAGGCGAGCCCGAACAGGCGCGCACGGTGGGTTTCGAACAGGGTCGTTGCGGCATCCACGGGCATATTCTCCGTCAGTCGATGCCTGGACGCATGGGGGCGCGGAAATGTGACACCTCCCAGCGATGCCGCCTCTCCCGCTTGCGGGAGGGGACGACGCGCGCAGCGCGGCGGGTGAGCGAATGCGAAGCACGGCGCGCTCTTGCTAGCCGCGCTCCGATGGCCCTCACCCTGCCCTTGTAAGTTAGCTTTTACCCGCACCAGACCGATTGCCCTTGGATCTCGAAGATCGTGGGAGAGCGTGGGTCGGTGCGGGATTCTTTTCCTCACATCCCGAAC
>NZ_DATDMY010000036.1:0-21232 GCF_036518555.1 Dokdonella sp.
CTGCAACGAGACGGTCATGACATCATCCCGAACTCCCGATCCCGAAACCCGAATCCCGGCCCTATCACCGATCCGCGAATTCGGCCTCAAGGCGGCACTGTGGTTGCCGCTCGCGTTCGTGATCTGGTTCTGGGCAGCGCCGCTATGGGTCTGGCCAGCGATGCGGCTCGCCAAGGCGGTCCTGCTCGGCCACTGGGGCGACCTGTTCGAAAGCGTGCGCCTCGGCGGCGAACTGCTCGACGAGGGCGGCCACGTCGTCGCCCGCGCGGGCTACCTCGTCAGTCTCGCCACGCGGGTGACGGTGGACGTGCAGGGCGGCGTCGGCGTGCTCGAGCCGACGCTCAATCCGATGGTCTACGCATGGTCGTTGCCGTTGTTCGGCGGTCTCGCGATGGCGACGCCGCTGTCGACGGCGCGGCGCCTGCTGCAGTTCGCGCTCGCGCTCGCGGTCATCTGGCTCGGCCAGGCATTCGGCATCGTCGCCGAAAGCCTGAAGACGCTCGCCTTCGACGCGGGCGCGAGCGGCGCCGCGGCGGTAGCCCGCGCCGGGCTGAACGCGAACGCGATCGCGATCGCCTACCAGTTTGCGACGCTCGTGCTGCCCGCGGTCGTCCCGGCGGCGCTCTGGATCGGCTTGAATCGCGATTTCATCGAACGCCTCGTCGGCCAGGGTCGGGAACCCCGGCGACTCGACCGGGGTCAGAAAGGGCACGAAGGCGAGGGCGATGGCCCCGTCTCACCCGGCTGATCACGACGAGGGCGCCGGATATGGAACAATGCCGCCCCCGTCCGACTTTCGCGTTCAGGAATCCATGGCCGCCGTCGCACCGATTGAACATGCCGCCATGCCGGCCGAGGTCAACCTCGACGAGCGCATCTGCCAGTTCCTGGTCGCCCGCGGTCGCCTCAAGGAAACCGACCTCGCGCGCGGCCGGCGCCTGCACGAGGAAGATCCCGCCGCGGGCAGCCTCGTATCGCTGCTGACGCGGCTCGGCCTCGTGTCCGAACGCGAGATGGCCGACGCCGTGTCCGAGCTGCTGCGGCTGCCGCTGCTGTCGGCGAAGGAGTTTCCGGAAGCGCCGCCCGCGAACGTGCAGACGTCGGTGCGCTTCCTCAAGCACCACCACGTTTGCCCGATCGCCGAATCCGAAAGCGACGTCACCCTGCTCGTCGCCGATCCGGCCGACCCGTTCCCCGTGCGGGCGCTCGAGCTCGCGACCGGTCGCGCCGTCCGATTGAACATCGGCCTGCGCAGCGAGATCGACGACCTCATCGAGCGCTACTACGGCTCGGGCCGCTCGGCGATGGGCACGATCGTCGAGAACCTCACCGACGAGAACCAGCGCAGCGAAGACGACATCGAGCACCTGCGCGACCTCGCGTCGGAAGCGCCGGTCATCCGCCTCGTCAACCTGGTCATCCAGCGCGCGGTCGAGCAGCGCGCGTCGGACATCCACGTCGAGCCGTTCGAGAACCGCCTCAAGGTGCGCTATCGCATCGACGGCGTGCTGCACGAAGTCGAGTCGCCGCCGGCGGCATCGACCGCCGCGGTGATCTCGCGCATCAAGATCATGGCCAAGCTGAACATCGCCGAGCGCCGCCTGCCGCAGGACGGCCGCATCATGATCCGCGTGCAGGGCAAGGAGCTGGACCTGCGTGTGTCGACCGTGCCGACCGCGCACGGCGAGTCGGTGGTCATGCGAATCCTCGATCGCGAAGCGGTCGTGTTCGACTTCCACACGCTCGGATTCACCGACCAGTTCCTGCAGAAGTTCCTCAACGTGCTCGAGCTGCCGCACGGCATCATGCTCGTCACCGGCCCGACCGGCTCGGGCAAGACGACCACGCTGTACACCGCGCTGTCGAAGCTCAACACGCCCGACGTGAAGATCATCACGGTCGAGGACCCGGTCGAATACCAGATCGAAGGCATCAACCAGATCCAGGCCAAGCCGCAGATCGGCCTCGACTTCTCGCACGCGCTGCGTTCGATCGTGCGCCAGGACCCGGACATCATCATGATCGGCGAAATGCGCGACCTCGAGACCGCGCGCATCGCGATCCAGTCCGCGCTGACCGGCCACCTCGTGCTGTCGACGCTGCACACCAACAACGCCGCCGGCGGCATCACGCGAATGCTCGACATGGGCGTCGAGGACTACCTGCTCACCTCGACCGTGAACGGCATCCTCGCCCAGCGACTCGTGCGCCGACTGGACCTCTCGTCGGCGCAGCCGTACGACGCGATGCCCGAGGTCGTGCGCGAGTACGAACTCGAGCGCTTCACCGACGAACGGCCGATCCGCCTGTACAAGCCGGGGTCTTCGCCGGCCAATCCGACCGGCTACTTCGGCCGCACGACGATCATGGAATTCCTCGTCATGAGCGATGCGATCCGTCGCCAGATCATGCAGCACGCCGGCATGGGCGACATCGAGCAGCAGGCGCGCAGCGAAGGCATGCGCACGATGTTCGAGGACGGCCTGGTCAAGTCGCTGCACGGCCAGACGACGATCGAGGAAGTGCTGCGCGTGACCTCGTCGGAGGGCTGATGAAGCCTGGATCGGAGATTCGGCATTCGAGGTTCGCGACGGCGCGGCTCGCGTTTCCGTTGGCCCGTCGTCCGCGTTTCCCACTCCCCAGGCGCCCATCCCGGACCCCGGCTCGATGACTCTCTACTACTACAAGGCCGTCACGCCGTCCGGCGAGACGCTCGAGGGACAGTTCGAGCTCGGCACGCGCGAGGACGTCATCGGCAAGCTGCAGGATGCCGGCAACATCCCGCTCGAGGTGCGCGAGGCCGACAGCGGCGATTCGGCGAGCCTGTTCGCCGCGCTGTTCAAGCGCGCGACCCTGCGCGAGGCGCAGGTCGTGCAGTTCACGCAGCAGCTCGCGACGCTGCTCGGAGCCGGCCAGCCGCTCGACCGCGCGCTGCAGATCCTGCTCGACCTGCCCGAAAGCGAGAAGGCCAAGCGCATGCTGGAGCGCGTGCGCGACCAGGTGCGCGGCGGCACGCCGCTGTCGGACGCGCTCGAGGCCGAGCATGGCAGCTTCTCGCGCCTGTACGTGAACATGGTGCGCGCGGGCGAAGCGGGCGGTTCGCTCGACGACACGCTCGCGCGCCTGGCCGACTACCTCGAGCGCAGCGCCAACCTGAAGAGCAGCGTCGTCAACGCGATGATCTACCCGGCCTTCCTCGTCGGCATGGTGCTCGTGTCGTTGATGGTGCTGCTCGTCTACGTGGTGCCGCAGTTCGCGCCGATGTTCGAGGACATGAACATCGAGATGCCGCTGATCACGCGCATCGTGCTCGGCGTCGGTTCGGCGCTGCAGAGTTTCTGGTGGCTGATCCTCGTCGCGATCGTGCTCGGCGCCGGCTGGCTGCGCCGGCAGATGGCCGACCCGCCTGCGCGCCTGAAGATCGACGAACGCCTGCTCCGCATGCGCGTCGTCGGCGACATCGTGCGCAAGGTCGAGACCGCGCGCGTCGCGCGCACGCTCGGCACCCTGCTCAAGAACGGCGTGCCGCTGCTCGCCGGCCTGTCGGTCGCGCGCAACGTGATGACCAACACCGCGCTCGCGGAATCGGTCGGCGCGGCCGCGGAAGACGTCAAGACCGGCGGCGGCCTCGGCTACGCGCTGGCGCAGTCCAAGCGTTTCCCGAAGCTCGCGCTGCAAATGATCAGCGTCGGCGAGGAGTCGGGCGAACTCGACGCGATGCTGATGAAGGTCGCCGACACGTTCGACGTCGAAGTGAAGAACACGCTCGACCGCCTGCTCGCGGCGCTCGTGCCGGCGACGACGATCGTCATGACGGTGATCGTCGCAATGATCATGCTCGCGATCGTCATGCCTATCATGAACATCGCGGGCGCGGTGCAGTGACGCCGCGAATCGCCAACGCGAACATCCACAGAGGGCCTTACCGACCATGAACATGCAATCGCATCGCAAGACCATTTCGCGTTCGCGCGGCTTCAGCCTGATCGAGATGCTCGCGGTCATCGTGCTGATCGGCATCGTCGCCGGCATCGTCGTGAACCAGGTCGGCAAGAACGTCGACAAGGGCAAGTGGGGCGCGGGCAAGGCCGCGGTCGGCAAGCTGGCGGGGTCGGTGGATTCCTACGCGCTCGACAACGGTTCGCCGCCGTCGCGCCTCGAGGATCTCGTCACCAAGCCCGGCAATGCGCCGAACTGGCAGGGGCCGTACGCGAAGGCGTCGGACCTCAAGGACCCGTTCGGCCACGCTTACCAGTACAAGGCGCCCGGCGAACACGGCGACTTCGACATCGTCTTCCTCGGCAAGGACGGCCAGGCGGGCGGCGACGGCGCGAGCGCGGACTACGGCAACTGGCAGTGAACCGGGAATCGGGAATCGGCCATCGGGAATCGACCGCACGCTCCTTGGCAGCGTGCCCGGTCGTTCGCGGTGCGCGATTCCCGATGGCCGATCGGCGAAGCGGCGCGCGCGTGCGGGCGCGCGGTTTCACCCTCGTCGAGCTGATGGCGGTGATCCTGTTGCTCGCGATCGCGCTGACGATCGTTTCGGTCGGCTTTTCCAAGAGCCTGCAGGCGGCCAAGGTGCGGGCAGCGAGCCGCGACCTGGTCGCGGCGCTGCGCTACACGCGCGGGCAGGCGATCGTGAAGGGCAAGCCGCAGGCGCTCGTGCTCGATCTCGACGAGAACTCGTACACCGCGCCGGGCAAGGGGGCCAAGAAGCTCCCGGCGGACATGACCCTGCAGCTGACCACGGCGGATACCGAGCAGACCGGCGCGAACAGCGGCGGCATCCGCTTCTTCCCCGATGGCAGCTCGACCGGCGGCCACATCTCGGTGTTGCTCGGCCAGCGCGAATGGCGCATCAACGTCGCCTGGCTCACCGGCGAGATCGCGCTCGACGAGAAACCCGAATGACGCCGCACACGCGAACTCCGTCGCGACCGCGCGGTCCGAACTGATCCGATGACTCGCGCAAGCAGACAATTTCCCGCCCGCGCCCGCATGCGAGGCTTCAGCCTGATCGAGATGATCGCGGCGTTCCTCGTGTTCGCGATCGCGATCGGCGTACTGATGTCGGTGCTCGCGGCTTCGATCCGCAACACGCGGCTCTCGTCCGACTACACGATGGCGGCGCTGTGGGCGCAGTCGAAGCTCGACGTCGTCGGCGTCGGCGAGCCGGTCGAGGAAGGCCACAGCAGCGGCCGCTTCGACGACGTATACAGCTGGGACCTCGACATCAAGCAGGTCGATCCGAGCGCGGTGGAGCCGCCGGCGCAACAGGCGGCGCCCGTGCGCGGCGCGCAGGGCCAGCCGCGCGGCCAGGCGCCCGCGACGATGTCCGCGGCGCAGGCCGGCAACGGCGGCGCGATCGATATCTCGCCGTTCGACATCTACCAGGTCGACCTCGTCGTCTCGTGGGGCGGGCGCGTCGGTACGTCGCCGCGCACGGCGCATTTCGGCACGCTGCGCGCGGTCAATCCCGACCCGAATCGCGCGCAGGGCATGTCCGGCATGACCACGCGCGCGGGAAGCAAGCGATGAAGCGCGCGACGGCCGCCGGGTTCACCCTGCTCGAGGTGATGCTCGCGATCATGCTGCTCGCGTTGCTGCTCGCGGGCAGCTACGGCGCGATCCGCACCGCCGTGCACGCGATGCATTCGGGCGAAAGCGCGATCGATCGCACCAATCGCCTGCGCGTGGCGCAGGAATTCATGCGCCACCAGATCAGCCGCATCATGCCGTTGCCGTTCGCACGCGACGACAGCACGAACTCCAACCTGATCTTCGAAGGGCGACGCGATTTCATCCGCTTCGTCGCGCCGATGCCGGGCTACCTGTCCAAGGGCGGTCCGTACGTGCAGACGCTCGCGTTCAAGGGCGGGCGCAACGGGCGCGCGCTGGTGTTCACCGACGCCATGCTCAACGGCTTCGACCTCGACGCCAAATCCGACAACGAGCCGTCGCTGCTGCTCGACCAGATCGACGAAGGCCATTTCGAGTTCCGCACGCTCGACGAAAACGGCGAGCTGACCGACTGGTCCGACCAATGGGAGGATCCGGGCATGACGCCGGTGATGGTGCGCGTGGTCGCGCGCATGCGCCCCGAGGCGCGAGTCGAGTTTCCGGTGATGGACATCCCGCTCATGCTCGATGCGGGTTCCGCGCGGCGCCAGCCGTTCCGCGCGGGCGGGCTGAACGGTGCCCTCAAGCCGGTGCAGAAGGGATGAGCATGCGGCGCCACATCCGACATGCGCGTGCGCGCGAGCGTGGCATCGCGTTCCTGCTCGTACTGTGGGTCGTCGCGATGCTGTCGATCCTGCTCGGCAGCTTCGCGATGATCGCGCGAACCGAGAACCTGCAGGCGCGCCACCTGTTCGACACGACCCAGGCGCGCTATGCCGCCGAGGCGGGGCTCAACCTCGCCGTTTACGAATTGCGCAAGAACGATCCGCTGCAACGCTGGATCGGCGACGGCCGCCCGTACGTGTTCGCCTATGGGGACGCCGAGATCGAGGTCCGCATCCACGATGATTCGGGCAAGATCGACCTCAACGCGATCTCCAACGGCGATCCGCAGATGCTGGTGCGCCTGTTCACCTCGCACGGCGTCGCGCTGGAGCAGGCGCAGGCGCTCGCCGACGCCGTCGCGGACTGGGTCGACCCCGACGACGACACGCGCCTGAACGGGGCCGAGATCGCCCAGTACAAGGCCGCCGGCCTGTCCTATGGTCCGCGCAACGCGCCGTTCGACACGATATCCGAACTGCAGCAGGTGCTCGGCATGAACTACGCGCTGTACACGAAGCTCGAGCCCGCCCTGACCATCTACTCGGGTCGTACCGCGCCGGAAATCGGTTTCGCCAATTACGACGCCATCCTCGCCCAGGACGGCATGACGCCCGACTGCGCCCGGCAGATCGTCGAGGCGCAGCAGGCGATGCAGCCGGGGGACGTGGGCTCCCCGCAGACGATCTGCGATGTGACCCTCTCCGGCGTGGCGAGCGGCGGGGGGCTCACGTATAGTGTCGAGTCCCGTGCGAAGCTGCCCAATGGCGCAAGCACGACCCTGGATGCGACCATCCGCATGGGCGGGATCAATCCGGCCGGCCGGCCGTACGTGATCCTGCGCTGGCGTGATGGGGAAACTTCCTGAAGCCGTGAACCCGACCCTCGACAGACAACTGGCGCGTCTGCGGACACGCCTTGCCAAGACGCCGCTGCCGGGCTTCTTCGCCTGGTGGGGGCGCGAACTGCTCGCGTGCCTGCCGGCGCGCTGGCGCGCGCTGCTGTCCGAGCGGTCCGAATCGCTGCTGCTCGCGCTCGACGGCGACGAGCTCGTCGTCTGGCGCGAGAAGGGCGACGCACCGGTCGAGTACGCGCGCATCCGGCGCGACCTGCCGGCCGACGCGCAGGACGCGGAGTTCCGCCGCCTGCGCGGGTCGATCGAGGATCCGCAGGTGCGCACGGTCTTCTGCATTCCTGCGTCGCGCGTGCTCACGCGCGTCCTGAGCCTGCCTGCCGCAGCGACCGAGAACCTGCGCCAGGTACTGTCGTTCGAGATGGACCGGCAGACGCCGTTCAAGGCCGACCAGGTCTATTTCGACAGCCGCGTGCTCGGCCACGACGCGAGCGGGCGCAACGTGCAGGTCGAGCTCGTGCTGATACCGAGAGCCCAGCTCGACCACGAACTCGCGGCGTTGCCGGTCGCGGCGCAACTCGATGCGGTGGACAGCTGGAGCAGCGCTGCCGGCACCGGTCGCCGGCATACGAACCTGCTGCCGGCGGAGAAGCGCACGCGCCGGCGCGACCTGCGCCTGCCGCTCAACCTCGGCCTCGCCGCGCTCGCGCTCGTGCTGGTCGTCGTCAACATGGACGAATCGCTGGCGAACCGCGCCGCCGCGCTCGAAGCGATGCAGGGCGAGGTGGACAAGGCCGGCAACGAGGCCAAGCAGGTCGCGGCGCTGCGCAAGACGCTGGCCGATTCGATCAGTGGCGCGAACTTCCTCACCGACAAGAAGCGCAAGGGGCCACTGACGGTCGCATTGCTCGACGACCTCACGCGCCGCCTGCCGGAAGACACCTATCTCGAGCGCCTGCAGATCGAGAACAAGCAGGTGCAGCTGCAGGGGCAGGCCAACGAGGCGGCCAAGCTCATTGCGCTGCTCGGCGCGTCGCCTTGCCTCGGCAACCCCGGCTTCCAGGGCCAGGTGCAGCCGGATGCGCGCACGGGCAAGGAGCGCTTCCAGATCAACGCGGATCTCAAGGAGTGCAGTCCGCAGTCGGAAGCGAAGGCGCCGGCCAAACCGTCCGAAACGAAGGCCCCGGCCAGGCCGGCGGGCGCGGCGAAGCCGACGCCGGATGCAGGAGCGGCCGGCAAGCCGGCACCGGCGGCCGGGCCGCCGGCCGATGGAGCGCGCGCGGAACCGAAGAAGGCGGTCGCGCCGCCGACCGGCGCGCGCAAGGAAGTGCCGGCGAACGGTGCCGCCGCGGCGGCGGCGCCCGACGGGCGCGCGCCGAGGAATGCGGCGGGCGAAGCGGGGAAGAAGAAGTGACGCCGAGTCGATTCCAGCCCAAGGACGGACGCTTCCTCGCCGTCGTGCTGCTCCTCATCGTGCTGATGCTGGTCTATCTGATCGGCATCCACTGGTGGTTCGTCGCGCCGCACCTGCAGTATTCGAGCGACATGCAGGACCTGCGCGAGCAGCAGCTGCGGTTCCGGCAGACGATCGCGGAGAAGCCGGAGATCGAGAAGCGTCTCGCCGAGGTGCGCGCGTACGAGCAGGGCAACCAGGCGTTCCTTTCGGAGACCGACGTCAACGCGGCATCGGCGGCGCTGATCCAGCGCCTGAAGGCCGCGATGAGCGAGCATGCCAAGGACGAAAGCCGCTGCCAGAACGTGAGCACGCAAAGCTACAACGGCGGCGAGGAGGAGTTGTACAAGCGCGTGACGGTGCAGGCGCGCCTCAAGTGCGACCTCGAGCCGCTCGCGGCGATCCTGTACGACCTCGAGAACGGCAAGCCGTACCTGTTCATCGATCAGGTCATGATCTACAAGCAGCAGACCTACACGCCGCCGGGCGCGAAGGTCGCACCGGTTCCGCTCGACGTGCGCTTCAACGTGAACGGATACCTGCGCCAACCGGGCAAGGCGAAATGAACATCCGCGCCGCGCGCCTGACCACCCACGTGCTCGCTGCCACTTGCGGCGTGCTCGCGTTGATCGCGGTCCTGCAGTACGCCGGTTTCGGCCGCGGATACGCGTGGGCGCCCGACGCGGAACCGACCGAAGCGCACGCGGCACTGCCGGGCATCGACAAGCAGACGTTGCAGATGCCGCCGGCGAGCGCGTTCGCGGCGGTGGAGCAGCATCCCTTGTTCAACGAGGACCGCCAGCCGACGCCGATCGACGCGCGAGCGGGCGCGGAGGCGGTCGAACCGCCGAGTCCGCTCAATATCGCGCTCACGGGCGTGATCCTCGACGAAACGAACCACGTGCGCGTCGCCATGTTCCAGGACAAGACGCGGAACCAAGCGGTCGCACTGAAGGTCGGAATGCCGCTCGAAGGCGAGCAGGCGAGCTGGACGCTGGTCGAGGTCAAGCCGCGCGCTGCGGTGTTCAGGAACGCCGCGAACGAGACCACCGAAGTCGAGCTCGAGACGGCGCTCGCGCCGACCCAGGGCCAAGGCGGTGCGCCGCGTGCGGGAGCGGCCGCGAAGCCCGCGGCGAATCGGCCAGGCGGCGCGCCGCCGCGCAACGCCGGTGCCGCGAAGCCGGACGCGAAGGGCGACGCGAGCCAGGACCTGGCGCGGCGCATCGAGGAACGGCGCAAGCAGATGCGCGAAGATGCGGAACGCCTGCGCAAGGGCGGCGATGCCGCGCCACCGAAAAAGTGATGGAGTGAGCCACGTGCGATCCCGACTGACCATCCTCCTGCTGAGCCTCGGCCTCGCGCTGCTGGGCGGCTGCGCGACGCCGGGGCCGAAGCCTGCCAAGAGCGGCGGCGATGTATTGACCGCCGAAACGATCCTGAAGCCGGCCAATCCGCTGCCGGCCGATGAGGGCGTCAGTGGGATCTCGATCTCGCCGAATGCAACCGCCGGACGCGCGCCGCCGAAGCCCGAAATCGAGGTGGGCACCGCCCAGTTCTACAAACCGCAGCCCGCACCCGCCCGGGGTGGCGGCGGAGAAGGGCAGGTTACGTTCAATTTCGAGAACCAGCCGATCCAGGCGGTCGTGAAGGCGATTCTCGGCGACATGTTGCAGGAGAACTACACGATCGCGCCGAACGTCGGCGGCAACGTCACCTACTCGACCTCGAAGCCGATCCGTCGCGAAGACGCGATGGCCGTGCTCGAGATGCTGCTGTCGTGGACCGGCAACGCGATGGTGCGAGAGGGTGGCCGCTACACCGTGCTGCAGGCGAAGGACGCGATCGCGGGCAAGCTCACGCCGCGCGTCGGCGCGACTCAGCAGCCGGGCTACGCGCTGCGCATCTATCCGCTCAAGTACGTGTCGCCGAGCGAGATGGCGAAGCTGCTCAAGCCGTACGCGAAGCCCGACGCGTTCGTCAGCATCGATCCCAACCGCAGCCTGCTCGTGCTCGCCGGCAACCCCACCGAGCTCGACAACTACCAGCGCACGATCGACACGTTCGACATCGACTGGATGAAGGGCATGTCGATCGGCGTGTTCGCGATGCAGCACGTCGAAGTCGCCAAGCTCATGCCCGACCTCGACGCGTTGTTCGGCGCGAAGGGCGAGTCGCCGATGGCGGGCATGTTCCGCTTCATGCCGATCGAGCAGACCAACTCGATGATCGTGATCACGCCGCAGCCCGAATATCTCAAGCAGGCGGAAGAGTGGCTGTACCGGCTCGATCGCGGTGGCGCCGAGAATTCGGTGCAGCTGTACGTCTACAACGTGAAGAACCTCAAGGCACCGGATCTCGCCGACTATCTGAGCGAGATATTCCTCGGCACGTCGGGCGGGCATCGCAGCAGCACGTCGGGCAACGTCGGCCAAGGCCTGCGTCCGGTGACGATCGGCGGCATCGGCGGTCGCGGTGGCAGCTCGATGAACTACCAGAATTCCCTGCGGCCGCAGTCGAAGGAAGAAAAAGCGGCGCCGGTTTCGACGCCGACTTCGACTCCGGCCGGCGGCGGCAACAAGGACACGGACATCCGCATCTCCGCGATCGAGGAGAACAACCAGCTGATGATCCAGGCGACACCGAACGAGTGGAGCCAGATCGAGGCGGCGATCAAGAAGCTCGACGTGATCCCGCTGCAGGTGCAGATCGAGGCGCGGATCCTCGAGGTTTCGCTCACCGGTGCGCTGCAGTACGGCGTGCAGTGGTGGCTCGGCAGCCTGCAGTCGGCGAACGGCGTCTACGACAATCCGCGCGGTCCCTACCAGTATCCGAACGAACACAATCGGCATGGCAGCACGGTCGGCGCGGTGGGTCCGCCGTCGTCGTGCAGCAGTTCGAGTTGCGCGCCGGCGACGGCGTTCTGGTCGTACATCAACAGCAAGTTCCAGGTCCAGCTGAGCGCACTCGAAACGAGTGGCCAGGCGAAGTCGCTGTCGGCGCCCTCGCTCGTCGTCAGCAACAACCAGGAAGCGCAGCTGAGCGTCGGCCAGCAGATTCCCGTGCAGCAGATTTCCTACACCGGCCTCGCGGGCGTGAATTCCAACGGCACCGCCGCGCCGGCCGGATTGTCGAGCGTGCAATACCTCAATACCGGCGTCACGCTCGACGTCAAGCCGCGCGTGAATCCGGGCGGTCTCGTCTACCTGGACATCAGCCAGGAGGTGAGCAATCCCGGGCCCATTCAGTCCGGCGCGACGAACCCGCCGATCAACCAGCGGCAGATCCAGACGCAGGTCGCGGTGCAGAGCGGGCAGACGATCCTGCTCGGTGGCCTGATCCGCGACGACGTGTCCGATGGCAAATCGGGCGTGCCGCTGCTGAGCAAGGTTCCCGTGCTCCGCGATCTGTTCGGTTCGACGAACAGGAGCAAGAACCGCACCGAGTTGATCGTGCTCATCACGCCGCGCGTGATCAGCAGCGTCGACGAAGCCCGGCAGATGACGGAAGACTACAGCCGCCAGTTCGAATCGCTCGCGCCGTTGCGCACGCGTGCAACGCACGACGAAACCGCGCCGCAACCCGCGCCGGAGCCCGCAAGAACCTATCCCGCGCAGGACGCGACCGCGCCGCGCGACGATGCCGACAAGGAGCCGCAACGTGATCGCTAAGCTGCAGAACTTCCGCGCGCTCGCCGCAGGTACATTGGCCGTGCTCGCGCTCGCCGGATGCGCGGACAAGGCGAACCCGGACAACGTCGACCGCCGTTCGGTCGAACGCTGGAACCACCTCATCGCGCACGAGGCCGAGAAGGCCTACGACTACCTGACGCCGGGGTTTCGCGCGACGCAGACCCGCGATGCGTACGCGGCCGCGATGAACAACCGCGCCGTGCAATGGAAGGCCGCGAAATTCAAGGAGAAGACCTGCGAGGCGGAGCGATGCACGGTGCAGATCGACGTCACCTACATCGTCACGGCGCCGGGCATGGGTGGACGGCCGATGGAATCCACGAGCACCCAATCGGAGACGTGGATCTACTCCAAGGGCGACTGGTATTTCCTGCCTAAGTAATTGAATTCGCGGGTATGTTCGGACATCGGCCGGAGGGATTGCACGACCCTTTCCTTTGTCTTAACATGGCCGCGCTGTTGCCTGACCCTGCCCATGCCCTCATGGGCACGTTGTCCATCGGAGCGGGGTCGGCGGTAAAGCAAAAAGCCCTGTGGTCAAATTTAGGAGTGTTGCGATGAAGAGAAACAGCTTGACGACTGCTGTCGTCGCCGGTATCGCCGGCGTCGCTGGCTTCGCGGGCCTGGCGAATGCCGTCGACCTGAATCCGGACGGTCTTGGCCAGGTTCTCATCTATCCGTACTACACGGTCAACAAGAACCAGGACAGCCTGTTCTCCGTGGTCAACACCGCGGACATCGGCAAGGCCGTGAAGGTGCGCTTCCTCGAAGGCTACAACAGCCGCGAAGTGCTCGACTTCAACCTGTACCTGTCGCCGAACGACGTCTGGACCGCGCGCGTCAGCCAGCTGTCCGACGACGGCGGCGCCGCCGTGTTCACGTCCGACAAGAGCTGCACCTATCCGCCGATCAGCGCGGCGGGTGAGCCGTTCCGTTCGTCCGCCTATGCCGGCGGCAGCGTGTTCCCGGCCGACGGTGGCCCGACGGACATCACGCGTACGCGTGAAGGTTATGTCGAGCTGATCGAAATGGGCGAGATCATCCCGGGCAGCCCGCTCGACAACGCGACCCTGCACGAGCAGGACGGCACGCCGAACGGCGGTACGCCGTCGTGCACGGCCAGCGCCATCGGCAACAGCGCGGGTCAGTACCTCACGGCTCCGGCCGGTGGCCTGTTCGGCGCGGGCTCGATCGTCAATGTCGGCGAAGGCACGTTCTTCGCCTACACGGCCGATGCGGTCGACGGCTTCAGCTCGCAGGTGCTGTTCTCGGGTTCGTCGGGTCTGACCCCGTCGCTGCAGCAGGCCAACAGCGCGACGTCGATCTACGCCAATGGCGCGGTCGCCTACGTGTTCGATTCCGGCGTCCTGCTCACGCTCGACTACCAGAACTCGATCGACGCGGTCAGCGCCGTGTTCGAGTCGGATGCGGTCTACAACGAGTGGCTGACGAACGCCAACATCGGCGCCGCGACGGACTGGATCCTCACGTTCCCGACCAAGCGCTTCTACGTCGATCCGTACTACCTCTCGGGTGGTCCGGTCGTGCAGCCGTTCGCCGAGACCTTCGGCGAGACGGTCGATGGCCAGTCGAACATGGAAGTCGGCATCAACATGTACGACCAGGAAGAAGGCACGATCACGACGCCGGACGACTTCTCGCCGCCGAGCGTGGGTCATCCGTCCTCGCTGCCGTGGGAAGTCAACGCGATCAGCTTCCTCGCGTCGTCTGACCCGAATGCGGGCGAAGTCTCGGGCGTGTTCGGTTCGCACCTCGTGTCGAACATCCCGCCGTACGGCGACGCAGGCTGGCTGCGCCTCGACCTCGCGTCGGGCGACGGCGGTCACTCGATGCGTGCGGCGGCGAGCGGTGCGGTCCTCTCGGGCCTGCCGGTCACCGGCTTCGAGGCGATCAACGTGATCAACGCGAACGCGGCCCCGGGCAAGCTGGCGAACTACAGCGGTGTCTACCGTCACCGCGCCAGCCGCGCTTGCACCAACGGCGGTCTGGCCTGCTCGTAATCGAGGCTGCTGTCGAAAGCAATACCGAGGGGGCCGAAAGGCCCCCTCTTTTTTTGGAGATCGCTGCCCGGGTAGGCCGTGCTGCCTCCGCGCTGTTCCGGATCGGCGCGCGACGTGCGCATGGATCCCTGTGGCTGCCTCCTGCGTGTCTTCTTCCGCATCGCCTGTACGCTGCAATGTGCACTCTTGGCGCGCTCGTCGTCGCGGCTCGACTTCAAATATTTCATCCATTTAACGTCAGTTTGATGGAACTGTGCCTGGGCACGCTCTAGAATGCGATGCGCGCCCATTTGCCGTCGGAATTCATCCATGTCCCGCTATCCGTCTCGTTCCCTCGCCTACCTGCTGGTGGCTGCCTCGTTCGCGATGGCGCCGCTGGCCGGCGCCCAGGTGACCATCAATCTGACCACGACCCAGCAGACCGACTGCACGGTCGTCACCGATGCGCAGGGCTTGAACCTCGTGCAGGGCAGCAACAACCTCGCCGCGACGGGAGTTACCCTGACGGGTGCCGGATGCGGCGCCGCCCCGTCCGATTTCCAGGCGCAGATCACCGGTGTACCGAGCGCTCCCGTCGCCGGCACGCCGTTCGACGTGACCTGGTCGGCGTCCGCGGCCGCGACGAAGTGCGTCTATGGCGGCAGCACGGGGCTTACGAACTGGCCGACCGGCACCGAGGCGTGCAGCGGCGCTGCATGCGCGGGCGCGCATCCGGTCAACGGCGTCGTCGTGCCGAACGCCGGCGCCTACTCGATGAGCGTCACCTGCACCAATTCGACGGGCTACGCCCAAGGCAGCGGATCCGCGAGCGGGGCGCAGTTCCCGCCGCAACCGACCAATTTCGCGCTGACGCCGTCCGCGAATCCCGCGACGATCAACATACCGTTCTCGGTGAGCTGGTCCGTCACGGGCGCGAGTTCGTGCACGGGCAGCGCTTCGCTCGGCGGATCGTCGGTGAACCTTCCGGGCTGGACCGACGTCACCACGACGACGTCGCCGCGCACGATCACCGCAACCGTGGCTGGTGCCTACACGCTCGGTCTGACCTGCTCGAACCTGCAGGGGCCGACCGCGAGCGCGCCGCTCGCGCTCACGGTGAACCCGGATTCCGGCGGCTGCCCGGCGGGTCGCCAGACGACTGCCGACGTCTGCTACAGCTATGGCCTCGGCAGCAGCTGCACCACGGCGGCCGACGTCACGCAGTTCACGTCGATCTGGGGACGCAATGCACCGGGCGGCGCGATGATTCCGTTCCCGGGTTACCAGGAGTTCGTAGTCCTCAAGACGTTCGACAAGACCAAGTACATCGCGACCAAGATCGACGTGCCGGCTGCCGGCCTCGATCCGTCGTCGAGCGGCATCATCACGCACGGCGAAACCTACCCGGGCCCGGCGCTGACCGTCGCGATCAGTCCGACCTGCGGCGATTTCTCGCCGACCACCTCGATCTGCCTGACCACCGGCACTCAGGGCGGCCAGATCGCAGGCAAGTGGAAGCTGTCGACGGCTACGCAGACCAATGGCTGCGTCCTGACGCCGGGCCAGAGCTACTACATCAACATCAAGGCCACGAACCCCACGCAGACGAGCAGCGACTGCAGCGGCAACATCTGCAAGGTCACCGTGCAGAGCAACCACACGCCTTGATCGGCGGTACATGTGCGGCGGGCGCCCAGAGGCCCCGCCGCGCTCGATGAGTGCAACGGAAGCGTCTGTCGCTTCCGTTGTCGTATCCGGGATTCGGACAGGCGGAACCGTCGCTGCAGGCGACGGTCTGAGGCGCAGGGCGTGGCGGCCGCCACCGACCCACTGCCCATCGGCCGCGGTTCGATGGCCCACCCCATGGAGTTTCGATGAAGCATTTCGCGCGACGTTTCGCTTGCATTGGTTTGATGGTTGCGGCCCAGCAGCTGGCGCCCCCGTTCGCACTGGCCGCGGCGCCGCGCGTCGATGCGGATGCCGTCATTGCGAGCCAGGGCGGGGCGAAGGTCACGTTCGGTGATGTCGATGCATTCGCCGAGCGGATGCCGGAGGCCGATCGTTCGCATTTCTTCGACAGCCCGCAGCGCATCCAGTCGCTCATCATGAACCTCCTGCTGCAACGGCAGCTCGCGGCGGAAGCACGCGAGCACGGGCTCGACAAGGATCCCGACGTGCTCGCCGCGAAGGGCGGCGTCACCGACGCGGTGCTCGCGAAGGCCGAGACGGCGCGGCTCCGCCGCGAGCTCGTGATTCCCGATTTCAGCGAGCTCGCGCAGGAGGAGTTCATCGCGCACCCGGAGAAGTACGCGACCGGTGGCGTGTTCGACGTGAAGCAGATCCTCGTGTCGACCGGGATACGCAGCGACGACGAAGCGAAGGCGCTCGCGGAGAAGGCCGCGGCCGAAGTGAAGGCCGACCCGGCCGCGTTCGACGCGCTCGTCGAGAAGTATTCCGACGACCCTGGAAAGTCACGTGACCACGGGCTCGTGCACAACGCCGACAGCAAGGCCTACGACGAGACGTTCCACGAAGCGGCGCTCGCATTGCAGAAGCCGGGCGATCTATCGCCGCTCATCAAGACCCCGTTCGGGTATCACCTGCTGCAGCTGGTCGAGCGCAAGCCCGCGCAGCCGCAGCCGTTCGAGAAGGTGCGCGACGATGTCATTGCGACCCTCAAGAGCGAATTCATCGAGAAGAGCGTGCGCACCCACCTCGACGTCCTGCGCAACAACCCGCTCGATGCCGACGCAGGTCGCGTCGCCTCGCTGCGCACGCGCTACAAGATCGAAACGCCACTCGAAGCCCCGGCAGCCGCTGCGACGGGCCCGGCCGCCAAGGCGAAGGACGGCCGCACGGCATCCAAGCCGTGAGCGGCCCGCAGCGATCGTTGGCGCGGCGAAGCCCGCACGGCGCGGCCGCGATACCGGCGTGAGTGCCGCTTGGCTGCCGCATTCCTACCGCTGACGCTGAGCTTCGCCCGCCGCGAGCTCGCGAACCGCTTCGCAGGCAGCCTGTCGGGCGCATTGTGGGCATTGCTGCAACCGCTGCTGCAGCTCGCGGTGTATGCCCTCGTGTTCGTGCACGTGTTCAAGGCGCGCATTCCCGGCGCCGACGCGCCGGGCTACGTCCCGTTCCTGGTCACTGCGTTGTGGCCATGGACGGCATTCTCGGAAGCCCTCCTGCGCTCCACGACGGCGATCCAGGACAATGCGGCATTGATCGGCAAGGTCGCGTTGCCGCGCGAAGTGCTCGTCGTCGCCGTTGCGGGCACGAGCTTCGCGGTGCACGCCGTCGGCTTCTGCGCGATCCTGCTCGTGCTGCGCGCGAGTGGGCAAGCGGTGAGCCTGTGGGGCCTTGCGCCTGCACTTGCGCTGTACGTCCCGTTGTTCGCCCTCGCGCTCGGCATCGCGTTCGCCTGCGCCGCCATCCAGGTGTTCGTGCGCGATCTCGTGCAGTTGCTCGGCCAGATCCTGCCGCTGCTCATGTTCGGCGCGCCGATCTTCTACGACCGCGCCTCATTGCCGGTCCGCGTGCAAGGCCTGCTCGACCTCAACCCGTTCACGGCCTACGCGGACGCGTTCCGCGCCCTGCTGCTCGGTCACGGGACGCTGGATGGAATGCGCCTCGGCATCGCCGTCGCCGTGGCGCTGGCCGCATTGGTGTTCGGCCGCTGGCTGTTCCGGCGCCTCGATCCCCACTTCGAGGACTTCCTGTGAGCGACCTGCTGGTCGAAGCGCGAGGCCTCGGCAAGGCCTACCCTAAAGTGCACCGCAGCAGCGATCGCCTGCGTGCGCTCGGGCGCCTGCTGTTCTCGCGCTCCGATGCCGAGCGGGTCAGCGTCCTGCGTGGCGTCGATCTCGACGTGCGGCGCGGCGAATCACTCGGGCTCATCGGCGCCAATGGCGCGGGCAAATCGACGCTGCTCAAGCTCATCACGGGCGTGCTGACCCCGAGCAGCGGATCGGTGCAGGTACGCGGCCACGTCGGCGCACTGCTCGAGCTCGGCGCCGGATTCCACCCCGAGTACAGCGGGCGCGACAACGTCGCGATGGCCGCAGCCCTGCACGGGCTCGACGGCGCCGAATTGCGCCGGCGACTGCCCGAGATCATCGCGTTCGCCGACATCGGCGACTACATCGACGAGCCGGTCAAGCACTACTCGTCGGGCATGGTCGTGCGCCTCGGCTTCGCCGTCATCGCATCGCTCAAACCCGACCTGCTCGTGACGGACGAAGTGCTCGCCGTCGGCGACGAATCCTTCCAGAAGAAGTGCGTCCGATGGATGCAGGACTACCTGGACGGCGGCGGTACGCTGATCCTCGTCTCGCACAGCATGTACCACATCCAGAAATTGTGTCGACACGCGTGCTGGCTGCGCGACGGTGAAGTCGCGATGGCGGGCGACGTCTTCGACGTGACCCAGGCCTATCTCGCCTGGCACGAGCGCCGATCCGCGCCGGTCGAAGCATCGTCGTCGAATGCCGCGAGACACGACGTCGAGTTCAGCGTGCTCGATATGAGCCTCGACGGCCAGCCGGGCGAGCAGCCCCTGCTGCAGGACCGCGGATCGCCGCTCGAGGTTCGCTGCCGGATCCGCTCGCGCGAAGGCCGCGTGCCCGCCGTCGCGGTCGGCGTGGTGCGCGCGGACGGAACGCCCGTGTATGGCGTCAGCACCGACATGGACGGTTGCGCCCCCGAGCGCGTCGGGCCGACCGAATTCTCGTGCCGCCTCGTATTCGACGCATTGCCGCTGCTGCCCGGCAGCTATACCGTACGCGTCCACCCGCTCGATCCCGAGGGCGTACGCGTGTTCGACACGATGGAGCGTTCGTTGACGATTCGCGGCGCTACGCGGGAGTTCGGCCTCGTGCGCCTCGCGCACCGCTGGATCCATCCTTCCGACACGGTGGCGCCGTGAGCGACGACTCCGCACTGCCGTTCACCGGCGAGCGTTTCACTCCGGAGTGCGTGCGCGAGATCTGGCACGAGCACTGGCATCGCTACGCGTTCGCGCGCCGGTTCGCCGCCGGCCGGCGGGTGCTCGATGCCGCGTGCGGCGAGGGTTATGGCTCGGCGCTGCTCGCATCGGTCGCCGCGGACGTGGTCGGCGTCGATGTCGACGCGGCCGCCGTCGCGCATGCGCGCCAGCGCTACGGCGCGCGGCCGCGCCTGCGCTACGAACGGGCCGACGCCACCGCGTTGCCGTTCGGCGACCGCGCATTCGACCTCGTCGTCTCGTTCGAGACGCTGGAGCACCTCGCGGCGCAGGAGGCGCTGCTGCAGGGCTTCGCGCGTGTCCTCGCCGACGACGGCGTATTGGTGATCTCGTCGCCCGACAAGCGCACCTACAGCGAGTTGGCCGGATTCCGCAACGAATTCCACGTGCGCGAGTTGTATCGCGACGAATTGCTCGCGCTGCTGCGACCGCATTTCCCCGAGGTGCGGCTGTACGGACAGAAACTGCTGTTCCAGTCCGCGCTGTGGTCGCTCGACGACGGCCCGCCGGAGAGTTGCGAGACACTCACCGCGGACGGGCGCGCGGAGCAGGTCGAAGCCGGCCTCGACTACGCACCGCTCTACTTCGTCGCGGTATGCAGCCGGCGCGCGCTCCCCGCCGCGCTGCCCGGCCTGTCGCTGTTCGGCGACGCCGGCGAATCGGTCTACGCGCATTACAATCACGAGATCCGCAAGAACATCGAGGCCGGCGGGCGCATCGCCGAACTCGAGGCCGAACTCGAGCGCCTGCGAAGCACTCCCACGCCGCAGCGCGACGCGCGCTGGTGGCGACGAAAGCGATAGGTCATGAGCGAATTCAACTTCCAGATCAATTACGGCGCGCAGGCCGCGCGCGTTCCGGCGCAGCCGCGCGTCGATCCGGCGGCGCCGCTGTACGCATCCGAGGACGGCGTGGTCGCGTCGTTGTCGAACAACGAATGCATCTTCCAGGTCAAGCGCAGCGGCGAAACGCACGTGATGACCTTCCAGGTGCTGCAGGCGCTCGACCAGGCGCGCGAGTTCCGCACGCTGGACGAGCACGTCGCGCGCATCCTCGCGACGGTTCCCGGCCTCACGTCCCAGCGCGACGACGTCGTGCGCGTGCTCGACAGCCTCGTCAAACGCCGCCTGCTCGTCTCCGACCGTGCGTTCCTCGATCGCACGGAGAAGGCGTCGGCACGCGAGCCAGCGCCGTTGCGCGCGGTCTTCATCCGCGCCTGCGATCGTCCGGACCAGGTCGCGCACCTGCTCGCCTCGCTCGCCGACTACGAACGACGCCATCGGGCGAACCGCCACTACGTGCTCGTCGACGACTCGTCGTCGCGCGACGCGGCCAATCGCCACCGCGACCTGCTGCGCGAATTCGCGCGCGCGACCGGCTGCAAGCTCACCTACATCGGTTCGGCCGAGCGCGAGCGCCTGCTCGAGAAGTTCGCGCGCGCGGTGCCGCAGGCGGCGACGATCCTGCCCGGCCTGCTCGTCGGCAACGGTGAACGCAACCGCTTCGGCGGCGGCCGCGGCTGGAATCTCGCGCTGCTGCTCTCGGCGGGAGCGCGCGCCGTGCTGCTCGACGACGACCATCGCCTGCCGCTGCGCCGGCTCGAGGATGCGCGCGAAGGCCTCGACCCGAACCCGGCCGCGGCAGCCACCACGCGCTTCTTCCGCAACATCGAGAACGCGCTCGGGGCAGGCGAGGAAGTCGACGAGGATCCGTTCGAGCTGCATCTCGCCGCGGCCGGCCGCCCGCTCGCCGCGGTGGTCGGCCAGCCCCGCTATGCGATCGAAGCTGCCGCGCTGCGCGGGCTCACCCTGAGCCGGCTCGACCACCTGCGCGGCGATGCGCCGGTACTGGCGACGCATCACGGCGCCTACGGCAGCTCGCGTTCGGAAGCGGGCCAGTGGCTCTACCAGCTGTCGGCCGAGGATCGTGCGGAGTTCACGCGCGATCGCGACA
>NZ_DATDMY010000037.1:0-15411 GCF_036518555.1 Dokdonella sp.
ACGCCGCGTGCGCGGCGCGCAGTGCGCGCGCGGTGTCGGCGGCGGCGACCGCGACCGAGATGTTCCGCTCCGACGCACCCTGCGCGATCGCGCGGATGTTGATGCCGCAGCGCGCGAGCGCGCCGAACAGGCGCGCGGCGACACCCGGCTGCCCGGTCATGCCGTCGCCGACCGCGGCGAGGACGCTGATGCCTGCGGCGACGCCGACGCTCGCGATCTCGCCGCGCGCGAGTTCGGCGACGAACGCGCGCCGCAACGCGGCGTCCGCGCGCGCGGCGTCGGCCTCGCGCACGACGCAGCAGATCGAATGCTCCGAGGAGCCCTGGGAGATCATCACGACTGACACGCTCGCCGCATGCAGCGCGCCGAACGCGCGTTCCGCGGTGCCGGGCACGCCGATCATGCCGGCGCCTTCGAGCGTGAGCACGGCGAGCTCGCGCACCGCGCTGAGGCCCTTCACGGGCGAGCGCGCGTCGCCGCGGACGCCCCTTCCGATCGTCGTGCCCGCATGGCCGGGGCGGAACGTATTGCGGATGCGCACCGGCAGGCCGCGCGCGATGACCGGCGTCAGCGTCTGTGGATGGATCACCTTGGCGCCGAAGTAGGCGAGCTCGCACGCCTCGTCGTAGCTGAGTGCGGCGAGCGGTATCGCATCGGGGACGAGACGCGGGTCGGCCGACAGCACGCCGTCGGTGTCGCCCCAGAGCGTGAGTTCGCTCGCGCCCGCGAGCGCCGCGAAGATCGCGGCCGAGTAATCGCTGCCGTTGCGGCCGAGCACCGTCGCGCGGCCTTCGCGCGTGCGCGCGACGAAGCCGGTCACGACCAGCCACGGTCGCGCGTGCTGCGCGCGCCAGTCGGCGAAGCGCGCGCCGCTCGCGTCCCAGTCGACGATCGCGCCCAGCTCGCCGTGGCCGACGACGAGGACGTCGCGCGCATCGAGGCAGGCGCACGCGCGCCCGTCGTGCGCGAGCAGGTCGGCGAGCAGGCGCGCCGACCAGACCTCGCCGAGGCCCTGGATCGCCTCGGCCGCCTCGTGGTTCGGCGTGCCGAGCACGGCGAGCGCGGCGAGCAGGTTCGCGAGCTCGCCGAACGCGTCGCCGAGCCAGGCGAGCGTCGCGCCGGCGTCGGCGCCGAGCAGGTCGCGCGCCGTCGCGAGATGGCGCTCGCGCAAGGTCGCGTACCCTGCCTTCCAGCCGTCGCCGCCGCGCACGGCGGCGTCGACGAGTGCGATCAACGCGTCGGTCGTGCCGCGCATCGCGGACACCACGACGAGCTGCCGCGGGCCGGGTTGTGCGGCAAGGATCGCGGCGACGCGGCGAAAGCAGCCGGCGTCGGCGAGGCTCGACCCGCCGAACTTGTGCGCGGCGTACGGCGCGGCGCCGGCATCGGCCGAGGCGGTGGGAACGGCGGGAGCGTTGCGGGACATCGTGAGCCTCCGGTCGGAGGCCCCGCTGCGAGGGCGTCGGGCGGATCGCGTCGGCCCGGTTCCCTTGCGAGGGACGGGGCCGTTGCGTTGATGGATCAGTCGCGCGCGGGCACCCGTACCACGAACGTCGTCGACGTCGTGGAGGTGGTCGTGACCGTCGCAATCGTGCGGATCGCGGCGATCGCCGTCGTGCACGCGCCCGCGCCGCGCGTGGAAACCGCGCGGTCCGTCGGGGCTTGGAGGCGACGTGCGTTCATGGGGCCGAGTCTGCCGGGAGGAACCGGGGGGCTGTCAAGCGGCGTTTCGCACCGATGGCGACGTCGATGACCGCGCTGGACCCGTAGCACTTCGTCGGGAGACGCCCACGCACGCACCGGCCATGAAGGGGAGGGGCCAGCCACGCAAGCGGCGAGCGTTCCGTGGTGCGTCGCGCTGGCGCTCTCGAGGAAGCGGCTTCAGCCGCGAGGCTTCGCGAGCGGCGGCCGCGCAGGCGGCAGCGGCCGCGTAGGCCGGGTCGAGCCGCGCAAGCGGCGAGTCCCGCCGCCCATTCGTGGCGCTTCGGCGGCACGCGCTTTGCGCGTACCGCCCTACGGGAGGCGGTCCATGAGGGCATCGTGCAGCACGTCGCGGCGCCAGCCTTCGAGCGCGGCGGGCCAGCGACGCGTCGCGAGCAGGGATTCGAGGTGGCGGCGCGCGCAGAGCAGGCCGTCGGGGAGGTCCAGTTCGGCGGCTCGCGCGACGACTGCCTCCTTCATCGCCGCGATCACCTGCTTGTCGCGCGCGTCGGGTGCACGCGGGATCGGCATGAACTCGCGCTCTTCCGGCGCGAGCGGCGCGCGCAGCACGTCGAGCAGGTCCGCGCGCTGCGCGCTGCGCAACGCGCGCAGGCCCTTGGTGCGCTCGGCGAGCTCGTTCGCATCGCGCGGCACGCGTGCGACGAGGTCGAGCGCGTGGGCGTCGTCGACCAGCCACGAGCGCGGCCGGTCGATCGCGCGCGCGGTCGTCTCGCGCCAGCGCAGCACGCGACGCAGCAGGGCCTGCGCGTCGCGCGGCCAGTCGGCCGCGCCGCGCAGGCCGAGTTGCGGTTCGGGATCGGGCTCGCGGTTGCGCGCGCGTTCGAGCAGGCGGTCGCATTCCTGCTCGAACCAGTCGAGGTACCCACGCGTGACGAGGCGGCCGGTCAACTGCGCATGCAGCTCCGGCAGGTGCGCGACATCCTGTTCGGCGTAGTCGAGCTGCTGCGGGCTGAGCGGACGTCGCAGCCAGTCCGAACGCGTCTCGGCCTTCGGCAGCTCGACCCCGGTGGCTTCGCGCACGAGCCGCTGGTAGCCGAGGCCGGCGCCGAGGCCGGCGAACGCGGCGGCGATCTGCGTGTCGAACAGGCGCGCGATCGTGCAGTTCCAGGTCGCGAGCGCTTCGAGGTCCTCGCCGGCGCTGTGCATGACGATCGTCCGGGCGGGGTCGGCGAGCACGCGCGCGAGCGGTGCCGGATCGACCGCCGCCGCGGTCGGGTCGACCAGCGCGACGTGCGCGCCCACCTGCACCTGCACGAGCGCGAGCCGTGGCAGGAACGTGTCGGTGCGCATGAATTCGGTGTCGAGGCCGACCTGCGCGGGCGCGTCGGTGAGCAGGCGATGCAGTGCGTCGGCGTGTTCGATCCATTCGGCCAAGCGTGGAACTCCTGTCTGTACCGGAGATGATGCGGCCGCCGCGCGGGCTTCACCGCGCGGCTGCGAGCGTCGATAATCGAACCACGATGCCCGGTACCGAAGTCGCACGCAAGCAGCACACCCTCGGCGGAGCCGCCGGCATCGCGCTGCTCGCGTTCGCTCTCCTCTACCGTTTCTTCCCCGGCGTGCTGCACGTCCAGCCGCCCTCGCAGGAACAGCTCGCCGCGAGCCAGCCGGGCCTGCACGTTCCGTCGGGTACGTGGTCGGCCGTGCGCCCCGCATCGACCACGGTGCCGGCGCCGACCGGGACGGGCGAGCCGGACGTCGGCACCTCGTTCGCGGACGCGGTGCGCATGGGCCCGCCGGTCGCGACGACGAAGGAAGTGACCGCCTTGCTCAAGCGCGCGCGCAGCGCGGAGGAGAAGGGGGCACTGTTCGAGCCGAAGAACGCGAACGCGGTCGCGCTCTATCGCGAGGTGCTCGTCGCCGCGCCGAACAACGTCGATGCGGAAGCGGCGCTCGAGCGCATCGGCGGCGCCTTGCGCGACTGGGCGCTCGCCGCGGTCGAACGCGGCGACGAGCCGGCCGCGCAGCGCTACCTAGCGGCGTTCGTCGACCTGCCGCACACGGACGACGAACTGGCTGCGCTGCGCGCGCGCGTGAAGACCCTGCACCAGATCGTGCCGCTGCTCGCCGACGCCGCGGAACAGGTGAAGGCGGGCAAGCTGACCGGCGACGATCGCGACAATGCGCTCGCGACGTACCGTGAGGTGATGAAGCTCGATCCGGGCAACCGTCTCGCCGACGCGGGGCTCGCGACGATCGAGCGCGCGTTCCTCGATCGCGCGCTCGCCCAGGCCGCGCAGGACGACTTCACGGGCGCCGATGCGACGCTCGCGACCGCGTCGGCGATTCGCCCGGGTTCGCAGGCGCTGCTCGAGACGCGCTCGCGCGTCGACGGCATCCGTCGCCAGCGCGCGGAGACCGTGCTCGCGCAGGCGCGCTCGGCGCTCGACTCGGGCAACGCGGATCTCGCCGACCAGCTCGCCCGGCGCGCGCTGGGGATCAGCCCCGATCTCGCCGGCATCGACGAGTTCAACCTGCGGCTGCGCAATGCGCGCCTGTACGCGAGCCTCGCGCCGGGCGAAGTCATCCGCGACCGCTTCCTCGACGTCGCCGGCACCGCGCCAGCGCTCGTGGTGGTGCCCACCGGCCAGTTCGTGATGGGTTCGCCGGCCGACGAGGCGGGCCACCAGGACGACGAGGAACCGCAGCGGCGCGTGCGCATCGCGGTCGGCTTCGCGCTCGGCCAGGGCGAGGTCACGGTCGGCCAGTTCCGCGAGTTCGTCGCCGCGACGAAGTACGTCAGCGACGCCGAGAAGCTCGGCTCGGCCACCGTCTACGAGGAAAGCTCCGGGCGCATCGCCGACCGTCGCGGCATGAGCTGGCGCAACGACTACCGCGGCGAGCGCGCAGGCGACAACTTGCCGGTCATCAACGTGTCCTGGAACGATGCCAACGCCTACCTCGAATGGCTGTCGGCGCGTACGGGCAAGCACTATCGCCTGCCGACCGAGGCCGAGTTCGAGTATGCAGCCCGCGCGGGTTCGACGATGCGCTACAGCTGGGGCGACGGCGATCCGGATCGCGTGGTCGGCAACTTCACGGGCGAAGGCGATCGCTCGCCGAGCAGGCGCAGCTGGACGAGCGCGTTCCCGCACTACAGCGACGGCTACTGGGGGCCGGCACCGGTGCGCAGCTTCGCCGCCAACCGCTATGGCCTGTTCGACATGGAGGGCAATGTGTCGGAATGGGTCGAGGACTGCTGGCACGACAACTACACGCGCGCCCCGCGCGACAGCTCGGCGTGGGTGAATCCGGGCTGCGAGCGGCGCGTCGTGCGCGGCGGTTCGTGGGGCAGCGATCCCGACCAGGTGCGTTCGGCGTTCCGCATCGCCGCGCGCACCGACACTCGCAGCGCGCGCGTGGGTTTCCGCGTCGCGCGGGATTTGTAGGGCAGGGCGGCACGCGAGCCCAACGTCGTTCCCGCATGAACCGGCGAGCGCGCGGCACGCCCGCCGCGCACCGCCCGGCGCGACGTCGACTCGGCGGGCCGCGCATGCGTAACGATTCCGCGGATCGCTCGTTCGCCGACGGCGCGCCGGCGCCGCGCCGGAATGCGATGATGGAGCCGCCGACCGACAGGATGCCGCGTGCCGCACCATCCCGACCCCGACCACGAACAGCGCGTCCGGCGCGCCCCCGCATGAGCGAGCCCGTACCGCCGCCGCTGTTCGACGCGGAGCGGTGGCGCGCCCTGCGCGCCTTCGTCGATCGACTCGACGCGATGCCCGCCGAAGAGCGCGACGAAGCCCTGGTCCGGCTCGCCGCGAGCGAACCTGCGCTTGCGGCGTCCGCCCGTGAACTCGTCTCCTCCGAGCAGCGCGCGCGCACGGACGCGATCGACGCGTCGCTGCAGCGGCTGCTGCCGGCGTTCGAGGCGGACCCGCCGCCGGATCGTCGCTTCGGTCCGTTCCGCCTCGTGCGGCGTATCGGCAGCGGCGGCATGGGCGTGGTCTACCTCGCCGAACGCCGCGGCGCCGACTTCGTGCAGCACGTCGCGCTCAAGCTGCTCGACGGCGATGCCGCACGGGTGGCCGGGCTCGCCGCGCGCGAGCGCCGGGTACTCGCCGCGCTCGCGCATCCGAACATCACCGGGTTCGTCGACGCCGGCATCGACGGCGCGCGCGCCTGGCTCGCGATGGAGTACGTCGACGGCGAGCCGCTGCTCGACTACTGCGAGCGCCATGCGCTCGACATCGCCGCACGCGTACTGCTGTTCGACCAGGTCTGCGCCGCGGTCGCGCACGCGCACGCGCAGCTCGTCGTGCATCGCGACCTCAAGCCGTCGAACGTACTCGTCGGTGCCGATGGCGTGGTCAAGCTGCTCGACTTCGGCATTGCGCTCGTGCTCGATGCCGACAGCGAGCATGCGCCGGCGACGCGCGTGTTCACGCCCGAGTACGCCGCGCCCGAGCAGCTGCGCGGCGATCGGGCCAGCACGGCGACCGACGTCCACGCACTCGGCCTGCTGCTGTTCGAACTCGTCAGCGGCCAGCGCCTGCCGACGCTGGAAGGCCGCTCCGACGCCGACTGGACCACCACCGAACTCGCGCGCCGCGCCGCGACCACGGCGTCGCGCACGCACGCCGCCACGGCCGAGCCGCGCAGCGCACCGCGCCTGTTGCGCGGCGATCTCGGTCGCGTCATCGCCCATGCGATCGCGCACGAGCCGGCGCGGCGCTACGCATCGGTCGCGCTGTTGCGTGAGGACCTGCAACGGTGGCGCGACGACCGGCCCCTGACGATCGCACGGCCGGGACTCGTCTACACGGCGACGCGCTTCGCGCGCCGCCATCGCGCCGCCGTAGCGGTCGCCGCGATCGCGCTCGCGGCGCTGCTCGCCGTCGCTGCGGTCGCGGTGTGGCAGGCGCAGCGCGCGACGCGCATGGCCGCACGCGCCGGGCACGCACAGGCGTTCCTCACCGCGCTGTTCACCGACGCCAATCCGTACCAGCCGCAACGCGGCGGCAAGACGCCGGTCGAACTGCTGCGCAACGCGGCCCAGCGAATCGACAGCGAGTTCGCCGACGCGCCCGACGTGCAGGCGGACCTGCGCGCGACGATCGCGAACGTGCTCACGCGCGTCGGCGAACCGAAGCTCGCGCGCGAGCTGCTCGCGCGCAGCGTCGCGCAATTGCGCGTCTTGCACGGCGACGACGCGCCGCAGGTCGGGGTCGCGCTCGGCAACCTCGCCCTCGCCGCGAGCGAGAGCGGCGATACCGATGCCGCACGCGCGGCGTACCAGCAGGCCTACGCGATCCTGCGCGATGCCGGCCCGTCCTACGGCAGGGAGCGCATCGAGGCGCTCACCGGGCTCGCCAAGATGGCCAACCTGGCCGGCGACCGGATCGAGGCGCAGCGCATGCACGAAGCCGCACTCGCCGAGCGCACCGCCGCCGAAGGACCGGAAAGCCCGGACATCGCGATGGACCTCATGAACCTCGCCAGCGATGCGCTCTACCAAGAGCGGTTCGCGCAGGCGGAAGAACTCGCCACGCGCGCGCATGCGATGCTCGAGCGCACGCTCGGCAGCGGCCATGCGCGCGCGATCTACGTCGACAACGTACTCGGCCTCGCGCAACTGTATACGGGCCACCTCGACGCCGCCGTGGCGACACTCGCCGGGACCGTCGCGCAGGCGCGCGCGACGCTGCAACCCGGCGCGGCGATGATCGCGATACCGCTGTCCGCGCTCGGCACGGCCGAGTACTACGCGGGCGACGACGCCGCCGCGATCGAGCACCTGCGCGAAGCGCGTTCGATCATGGACGCATCCAGGGTGCCGCGGCGCGGGCGCACCAAGCTCATGCTCGGCCTCGCCGAATGGCGCGCCGGCGACGCAGCGGCGCTGCAGACGCTCGCCGACAGCCGCGCCGACCTCGCCCATTCCGCCGACGACCTCGCGTTCCTCGCCTGGGCCGACGCGGCATACGGCGCCGTGCTCGGCGCGCGCGGCGGGCGCGAGGAGGGAGAGAAGCTCGCGCGAGCGGCACGCGCGCGGCTGGCGGCCGGCAGCGAGGCGGGCAGCGTGCGCATGGCTGAAGTGGATCGCCTGCTGGCCGACCTCGTCGACCGCAGCGCTCCGGGCGAGGCGCGCTCACTCCGCGACGAAGCGCTCGCGACCTACCGGCGCGTGTACGGCGAGGCGCACCCACGCACGCGTGCGTTCGCGGCCGAGTTGGCCGGCGCCATGCACTAGGCCGAGGGCAGCCACTGCCGGTGTGCCCGGCGCGCGCGAACATCGGGCTGGATCGAATCCGACGACCCGAGAACGCCGGGAGGCCTGCGTCGCCGCTCGAAGCGGCGGCCGCGTCAGCGATAATCCTGGTACGACTTTTCCTCGACGAGGGTCGAGCCGAGCTTTTCGTTGATCTCGCGCTTGACCGCGGCGCGCTCGTCGTTGCGGAAGTAGACCGCGCGCGCGAGCTCGATGAACCCGGCGTCGAACGACTTCGCCTTTTCCTTGAGGCGGATGCGGTCCTCGATGTCCCATAGCGCCTGGTTCACCGCGCGCAGGCGCGCGCGTTCGTCGGCAATGTCGGTCTTCGATGCCGGGTGCGCGGCCCACGTCGCGCCGAGCAGGTCGAGCTCGGTGCGCACGTTGGCGAGTTTCGCCGGATCGCGGATCTGCTCGGCCTTGATCTCGAGGATCGTGATCTTGTCGATCAGCTCGCCGAAGGAGACCGGGGTGGAAATCGTGCTCATGGCTCGCTCGCTGTCGCGGGGCGCCGACATGGCCGGCGCCGGAAACGAAGAAGGGGCCGAGCGGCCCCTTCATCGAACTGGCGGAGAGGGTGGGATTCGAACCCACGTTACGGCATAACCGTAAACCGGATTTCGAATCCGGCGCATTCGACCACTCTGCCACCTCTCCACGAAACCTGCCGGCGATGCGAGGGTCGAATCCTCGCCGGCGCATTGCTCGCATCATCCTGATGCTCACCCCACGCTCAGGGCGCATGCCGTCGCGCAGGGCGCCTCGGAATGGGCCGCGGATGATACGTGGGTCGGCCTGCCAATACAACCGATCAGGCGCGCTCGGCCGGGGCGCGGCGTTGCGCGTCGAATGCCACGAGCCGCTCGATCGCGTCGTCGACCTCGATGAGGTCCATCACGCCCGGGAACTCGAGCTTGGTGCCCCACGCCAACGCGTCGGCCGGCTTGCGGCGGAACTTGCGCGCGGCCGCGTCGTAACGGTCGACGCACCAGCGCCGGTCGGAGTAGGGGCCCGAACGCTCGGGATTGCTCGCCGCGTGCAGGCCGAGCACGCGCGTGCCGACCGCGTTCGCCATGTGCATCGGCCCGGAGTCGGGGCACAGCACCAGCGTCGCGCGCTGCAACAGCGCGAGCAGCTGCTTGAGCGTGTCCTTGCCGACGAGGTCGAGCGGCCGCATGCGCGCATGGGCGAGGATCGCGTCGGCGAATTCGCGTTCGAACGCGCTCGGGCCGCCGCACAGGGCGACGCGCCAGCCGAGCGCGAGCGCGGCATGATCCATGACGGCCGCGTAACGCTCGGGCCGCCAGTTGCGCAGGCGGTGGCTCGACACGGGGCTCACGACCAGGGTCGGCGTGTCGCCCGGCAAGTGGCGTTCGGCGAACGCATGGGCCTCGGCGGGAATCGGGATGTCCCAACGCACCTGGGTCTGGTGCAGGCCGAGCGGCTCGAGGAAGCTCGCCATCGCGTCGAGTACGTGCTGGCCCCGGCGTGCGGCAATGCGGCAATTCACGAACAGGCCGTGCAGGTCCTTCGAGCGGGCGCGGTCGTAGCCGATGCGCAGCGGCGCCTTGACGCTCAGGCTGAGCAGGTTAGAGCGTAGCGCGACCTGCATGTGCAGGAGCGCGTCGAAGCGGCGGCCAGCGAGCTGCTCGCGCACGGCGCGGTGGCCGGCACGACCCGCGTGCTTGTCGAAAACGATGAACTCGACCCCGGGCAGGTCGCCGACGAGCTTGTGCTCGAGCTTGCCGATGAGCCAGGTGAGGCGCGTGTCCGGCCCGTGCGCCTGCAACGTGCGCACCATCGGCACGACGTGGGTGACGTCGCCGATCGCGGACGTGCGCAGGAGGCAGAGGGAAGCGGGCTCGGTGCCGGCCGTTGCAACTTGTTCCATGCGGTGCTTGCTACCATCTGCAGACGATGCGCGCCGGGTCGGGCGCAAGAGGTGGAAACTTGGCAGACGCATGATCGAGGCGCAAGTTCAATCGACGGCCGACGGCGCGATCGTCTACGACGCGGCGCTCGGCGCGACGCCGACCGCGGACTGGTTCGACGCCGCCCGCTGGGGCGCGCTCGGCCGGGCGGCGGGCGGGCGCGGTGCCGTATGCTTCGTCGAGACGCCGGTCGGCGCGTGCGCCTTGCGTCACTACCGGCGCGGCGGTCTCGCGGCGCGCGTCAGCGCCGATCGCTATCTGTGGACCGGTGCCGAGCGCACGCGCGCGTTCCGCGAATTCCGCTTGCTCGCGCGCCTCGCGAACCAGCAGCTGCCGGTGGCGCCGCCGGTGGCCGCCTGCTTCCGCCGCCACGGCCTCACCTACCGGGCGGACCTGCTCACGCGGCGCATCGACGGCACCGAGACGCTCGCCGCGCGCCTCGCGCAGGGCCGCCTCGACGCGTCGCTCGCGCAGCGCGTGGGTCGCACGATCGCGCGTTTCCATGCCGCCGGCGCGTGGCATGCGGACCTCAACGCGCACAACATCCTCGTCGGTGCCGACGACGCGATCAGCGTGATCGACTTCGACCGCGGCCGCGTCCGTGCGCCGCGCCTCGCGTGGCAGCAGGGCAATATCGCGCGCCTGCTGCGTTCGCTGCTCAAGCTCGGCGCGCGTCGGTTCGACGGGTTCGAAGCGCGTTTCTGGCATCCGCTGCTCGCCGCGTATCACGATGCGATGGCACAGCGCGCGCTCGCTGCGCCGGGGGCGACGTCATGAACCTCGCGCTGCGCTTCCTCGGCGTCGGCAGCGCGCAGGCGCCGGAACTCGGATCGGCCTGCGCGGTGCTCGAGCGCGACGGCGAGCCGCTCCTCATGATCGACTGCGGTGCGGAAGCGCTGTCGGCCTATCTCGACCGCTACGGTGCCCCGCCGCGGGCGCTCTATGTGACCCACACGCACATGGACCACGTCGCCGGGCTCGAGCGGCTGTTCTACCGCACGTTCTTCGACGATGCGCTGCGCGGCCACTTGCGCGTGTACGCGCACGCAGCGCTGGTGCCGTTGCTGCAGGCGCGCGTGGCGGACTATCCGGAAGTGCTCGCCGAGGGCGGCGCCAATTTCTGGGACAGTTTCCGGCTCGTGCCGTGTTCGCGCGGTTTCTGGTGCGACGGCCTCTGGTTCGACGTGTTCGCAACGCGGCACCACGCGCCCAACACGTCGTTCGGCCTCGCGCTCGCGGGCAGCTTCGTCTGGACCGGCGACACGCGCCCGGTGCCCGAGATGCTCGCCGTGCACGCGGCGAACGGCGAACTGGTCGCGCACGACTGCGCGTTGCACGGCAATCCTTCGCACACGGGCCTCGACGATCTCGAGCGCGAGTACCCGCCCGAGCTCCGGCGGCGCTTCATGCTCTATCACTACGCGAGCGAGGCGGACGCGGTCGCGATGGAACGGCACGGCCTGCGTGCGGCGCGCCGTGGTGACCTCGTCGCGCTCGCGCCGCCGCTGTCGCGCGCGCTGCCGGGGGCAGCCTGATGGGTGCGCCGATCCCGGTGCGCGTGGACGCCACATCGCCGGCCGACCGGCGCGGGCGCCGCCTGCACGACCTGCGCATCTCGGTGATCGATCGCTGCAACTTCCGCTGCCCGTACTGCATGCCGGAAGACCAGTACCCGCGCGACCACGAATTCCTCGGCAAGGCCGAGCGACTGCGCTTCGAGGAGATCGAGCGGCTTGCACGCGTGTTCGCCGGTCTCGGCGTGCGCAAGCTGCGCCTGACCGGCGGCGAACCGCTGCTGCGGCGCGAGCTGCCCGTGCTCGTGCGCGCGCTCGCGCACGTCCCTGGCATCGACGATGTCGCGCTCACGACCAACGGCAGCCTGCTCGCCGCGCGCGTCGAAGCGCTGCGCGAAGCGGGACTGGGCCGCATCACGATCAGCCTCGACACGCTCGACCCGGCCACGTTCCGCGCGATGTCGGGCGGTCGCGGCGAGGTCGCCGACGTGCTCGGCGCGATCGCCGCGGCCGAACGCGCGGGATTCGCGCGGCTCAAGATCAACTGCGTCGTCATGCGCGGCACCAACGACGGCCAGGTGCTCGACCTGCTCGAGCATTTCCGCGGCAGCGGCCACATCGTCCGTCTGATCGAATACATGGACGTCGGCACCTGCAACGACTGGCGCCGCGACCTCGTCGTGCCGAGTGCGGAACTGCGCGCGCGCATCGACGCGCGCTGGCCGCTGGTCGAACTGGAACCCAACTATGGCGGCGAAGTCGCGCGACGCTGGGCGTTCGCCGACGGCGGCGGCGAGATCGGCTTCATCAGCTCGGTGAGCGAGCCGTTCTGCGGCGACTGCTCGCGCGCGCGCCTGTCGGCGGACGGCCGCCTCTACACCTGCCTGTTCGCGGCCACGGGCTGCGACCTGCGCACGCCGCTGCGATCGGGGGCGGACGAGGCTACGCTCGCCGGCCTCGTCGGCGCGGTGTGGAACGCGCGCGAAGACCGTTACAGCGAGGCACGCAGCGAAGCGACGCTCGCGCAGCGGGAGCGCGTCGAGATGTATTCGATCGGAGGCTGAATGGCGAAGCTCACGCACGTCGACGCGCAGGGCCGGCCGCGCATGGTCGACGTCGGCACGAAGGCGGTCACGCGCCGTGAGGCGAGCGCGCAGGCGCGCGTGCGCTTCCCGCCCGCGGTCGCGCGCGCGTTGCGTGCGCAGGGCATGCAGTCGGCCAAGGGACCGGTCATCGACACCGCGATCATCGCGGGCACGATGGCAGTGAAACGCACGCACGAGCTCATCCCGTTCTGTCACCCGTTGCCGGTCGAGCATTGCCGCATCGACATCGCGTTCGACGGCGAGGACGACCTGCTCGTGCGCTGCACGGTCGCGCTCCATCACAAGACCGGCGTGGAGATGGAGGCGCTGACCGGTGCCAGCGTCGCCGCGCTCACCGTCTACGACATGTGCAAGGCGCTGTCGCACGAGATCGTCATCGGCGAGGTACGCCTGGTCGAGAAGCGCGGCGGCAAGCGCGACGTGCGCGCGGGGCGCACGCGATGAACGTCAAGCTGCTGTATTTCGCGAGCCTCGCCGACCGCGCGGGGCGTACCGAGGAGACCCGCGACAGTGCGGCGCGCACGCCGCGCGAACTGTACGTCGAGGTCGCCGCCGCGCATGGCTTCGCGTTCGCCGCCGAACGCCTGCGCGTCGCCGTCAACGGCGCGTTCGTCGGCTGGGACCATGCACTCGCAGCGGGCGACGAGGTCGTGTTCGTGCCGCCGGTGAGCGGGGGTTGAGAAGCTCGCGCATGACGACCCGACGTTTCCGCCTCAGCGACGACCGCATCGACGTCGCCACCGAGCGTCCGGCGCTCGACCATGCCGCCGCCGGCGCATACGCGGCCTTCGAGGGCTGGGTGCGCGACCACAACGATGGCCGCAGCGTCCGGCAGCTCGACTACCAGGCCTATCCGGCGCTCGCCCTCGCCGAAGGCGAAGCGATCCTCGCCGAAGCGCTCGCGCGCTTCCGCGTGCGCGAGGCACGCTGCGTGCATCGCGTCGGACGCCTCGCCGTCGGCGACCTCGCGGTCTGGGTCGGCGTCAGCGCGGACCATCGAGGCGAGGCGTTCGACGCATGCCGTTGGATCATCGACGAAGTGAAGCGCCGCGTGCCGATCTGGAAGAACGAGCACTACGTCGACGGCGAATCGGGCTGGCTCCATCCGGACAACCGGCCGGTCGAGGGCGCCTGACGCACGGCGCTCGCGTCGACGCGCCTTGTAAGCGCATGTACCTGCTAGTATCCTGCGCGACCCGCCGGGCGGGCACGCATGCGGTGGCGGCTTCGCCGCGTTCGTTACGGGTAAGTGTCCGGGTGGTTGAAGGAGCACGCCTGGAAAGTGTGTAAACGGGTCAAACCGTTTCGCGGGTTCGACCAATTCGTCGGGAACGAATTGGGACAGCCGCAGGCTGGCCCCGAGCGCAGCGAGGGGTGAGGCGCAGGAGGCGCCGAACAATCCCGCCCCTGCCAGCAAGTTTACGGAGAGGTGTCCGAGTGGTTGAAGGAGCACGCCTGGAAAGTGTGTAAACGGGTCAAACCGTTTCGCGGGTTCGAATCCCGCCCTCTCCGCCAGATTTTTCCGATCGCTCGCACGAGCGATCCCGGTTCAAGGTTCATGGTGGCTCCGTCGGTTCTCCCGCGACGATAACCAGCAAACCCGGTCAGGCCCGGAAGGGAGCAGCCGTAGTTGGTGATTCGGGTGCCGGGATGCGGCTGGCGGAGCCGCCACCCTCGTGTCTGGATGTCCGAGCTCGTCCATCCTGGACGGTCCGGACTCGCCGTGTCCGGTGCTGCTCCTTTCGCGGCTACGCAGGACCCTCCGATCGTCCACCACGCCCGCAGCGCGCGCGGTCCGCTAACATCGGCGTTGCTACAATCGCGAACCCAGCAGCGGATCTCCGATGTCCTACCAAGCCCTCGCGCGCAAATGGCGCCCGCGCCGCTTTTCCGAGCTCGTCGGACAGGAGCACGTGGTGCGCGCGCTCACCCATGCGCTCGACAGCGGGCGCCTGCATCATGCGTTCCTGTTCACCGGCACGCGCGGCGTGGGCAAGACGACGATCGCGCGCATCTTCGCCAAGTCGCTCAACTGCGAGAAGGGGCCGACTTCCAACCCGTGCGGCGAATGCGCGGCGTGCGCCGAGATCGACGCGGGGCGCTTCGTCGACCTGCTCGAGATCGACGCGGCCAGCAACACCGGCGTCGACAACGTGCGCGATCTCATCGAGAACGCGATGTATGCGCCGACGCGCGGGCGCTACAAGGTGTACCTCATCGACGAAGTGCACATGTTGTCCAAGCCGGCGTTCAACGCGTTGCTGAAGATCCTCGAGGAGCCGCCGCAGCACGTGAAGTTCCTGCTCGCGACGACCGATCCGCAGAAGTTGCTGGTCACCGTCCTGTCGCGCTGCATCAAGTTCAACCTCAAGCGCCTTTCGCCGGAGCAGATCGGCGGACAGATGCGCCACATCCTCGGCGCCGAACGGATCGCCTTCGACGACGAAGGCATCGACGTGCTCGCGCGCGCGGCGGACGGTTCGCTGCGCGACGGCCTCTCGCTACTCGACCAGGCGATCGCGCACGGCGGCGGCACGCTCAACGCGCACGAGGTACACGCAATGCTCGGGACGGTCGAGCGCGCGAAGGTGCGCGTGCTGCTCGAGATCCTTGCCGCCGGAGACGGGGCCGCGCTGCTCGGGGAGATCGAGCGCATCGCGGATTTTTCCCCCGATTTCGCCCAGGTGCTCGACGAACTCGCCGGGTTGCTGCACCGGGTGCAGCTGCGGCAGCTCGTGCCCGACGCCGGAGAGGACGAGGACGAACCCGGCGGGCTCGCCTCGCGCCTGTCCGCGCAGGACGTGCAGCTCTGGTACCAGATGGCCGTGACCGGCCGCCGCGACCTGCCGCTCGCCCCGACACCGCGCGTCGGTTTCGAAATGGCGTTGCTGCGCATGCTCGCGTTCGTGCCTGCGGGTGCGGCG
>NZ_DATDMY010000038.1:0-8421 GCF_036518555.1 Dokdonella sp.
GGCGCGCCGCGCCGCCACCGACGAACGGAGATCCCGCGATGGCTTGCTTCCCGAAGATCGACCAACCTTGTCCGCTCGGCATCGACGCGCAGCGGCGCGTGGCGGGCTACTGCGGCCATTGCCGCAAGGCGGTGCACGACCTGGACGCGATGAGCGACGCCGATCGCATCGCGTTGGTGCGCCATTCGCAAGGTCCGATCTGCGTGTCCTATCGCGTGCGCCGCGGCGCGGCGCTCGGTCTCGGTGCGGCGTTCGCGTTGACGTTGGCCTCGCCTGGCCAGGCGGATCCGGTCGGGATCGACGTCCAGGCGACGGTCGAGTCGGGTGCGGCGACGACCGCGCCGCCACCACCGCCGGAGCACGAGGTGCTGCTCATGGGCGGGATCAGCGATCCGCAGTCGGCCGCGATCGTCGACGACGGCGACGACGACGTGCCGGAATTGCCGGTCGTGCACGAGAGCATTGCCGCCGCAGTGCGCTGAGCCGGCGGATCGCGCGATCAGCCGGCCTCTTCGAGGACGCGGGCTGCGTCCAGCACGTGCAGGCGAGCGATCGCCTGCATTTCGCCGCGGAATCCTTCCGGCGCGCCGTCGCCGACGCTGATCGCGATGTGGCTCGAGTCGAACCTGCCGAGCGCGGCGTCGTAACTCGTCCATCTCCGGCCGTCCCAGGCCTGCACCCACATGTGCGGCGTGAACGCATGCCGCACGCCGAGGAAATGGCTCGCGTACGCCACGCCCGCGACGACGCGCGTCGGGATCTGCCGCGCGCGCGCCGCGGCGGCGAGCAGGAGCGCGAATTCGGTGCAGTCGCCGCCGCGCGTGCGGAGCGCGTCGGTAGCGCTGCCGTAGTCGCGGAAGTCGACCGGGCCGGTCAGCGTGCGCTGCACCGCGAGCACGAGTTCGCTCATCCGCGCATCGACGCTGTCGCCGGTCGCGGCGCGCGCGAACGCGATCACGCCGCGGTCGCGGCTCTGTACCCACGCGTTCGGTGCGAGGTAACGGCGCAGCTCCTCCGCGCTCGGCGGTGCCTCCTTGCCGCACGCGGCGCAGATCGTGAGTTCGGTCGTCTCGCCGTCGGTGCGCACGTGTTGTTCGTTCGTTTCCGGCCAGGCCCACGGCGCGCCGGGCGTCTGCACGCGGAAACGGATCGTGCCCGCACGCGCCGCGTCCGGGATCCGGTACGGCGAGACGACGAGCAGCTGGCGAAGGGTGCGCTCGATCCCGTCGTCGACGGGACTCGAATCGGCGGCGCTCGCGCCGCGCGAGGCGAGCAGGCTCAAGCACAGGACCATCGGGCGCAAGGTCGATCGCATGCGTGGACTCCGTGGCGTAGGACGAACGGCGCGATGCCGCGCTCGCGTCCAACGCGGCCGGGCCGCCGCCGGGGTCGCGCCGGGTCGCTCGCGTGCGGCGTCCGCGTCGCGCGCATCCTCGCGCACGGAGGGGCGGACCGTCCGGACTGGGGGCGGCGGGCCGGACACGCTACAGTAGGCTTTCGACCGCCGACCGAACCCGAGCATGGGACCGCGCAAACCCGACGACGACAAGCTCGACCGCATCGTCGCCGAGGCGCGCCGTGCGGCGGAAGAGCGCGAGCTCGGCTATCGCGAGCGTGCCCTCAAGATGTATCCGTGGGTGTGCGGCCGCTGTGGTCGCGCGTTCACGCGCGCCAACCTGCAGGAACTCACGGTCCACCATCGCAACCACGACCACGACGACAATCCGGCCGACGGCAGCAACTGGGAGCTGCTCTGCGTGTACTGCCACGACAACGAGCACTCGCGCTACATCGATCACGTGCGTGGCGCCGGCTACGACACGCCCGCCGCGATCGACGCGCCCGCGACGTCCAACCCGTTCGCGGGCCTCGCGGCGCTGCTCGCGCGCGGGAAGGGCGACGCCTGATGCGACGCGCGCGTCGTCCGCGTCCGCGACGGACATGAGCGCGGTCGACCTCGACGACGTGCTCGATGCGCTGTTCCTGCCGCTCGCGCAGGGCTTCGTCGCGACTCCCGCTCATGCCGACGACGCTCGCCGGGGCGCCTTCCTGCGCGCGCGCGCGGGCGCGTGGCTCACGCGCTGGCGCGATGCGTTCGCGTGCGTGCAGACGTTCAAGCCGTTCGCCGACGCGCTCGAACGCAGCGGTGCGCGGCTCGTCGACGTGGCGCCGCCGAGCGCGCCGCTCGTGCTGTGCCTGCCACCGCGCCAGCGCGACGAGGCGCGCGCGCTGTTCGCCCAGGCCGTACGCGTCGCCGCGAGCGGCGGCGTCGTCGTCGCGTGCCAGCCCAACAACGAAGGCGCGCGCTCGGGCGCGGCCGATCTCGAGCGCCTCGCGGGCGCGCTGCAGGGTGCGTCCCGGCACAAGTGCCGCGTCTACTGGACTTCACCGCTCGATGCGCGCGTCGATGCGGCGCTGGTCGCCGAGTGGGGCGCGCTCGATGCGGTGCGCCCGATCGCGGGCGGTGCCTGGCTGAGCCGTCCCGGCCTGTTCGCGTGGGACCGCGTCGATGCCGCGTCCGCCTTGCTCGCCGAACACCTGCCGCCGGCTCTGGGTCCGCGCGTGGCCGATCTCGGCGCGGGCTTCGGCTATCTCGCCTGCGAGATCGTGCGCCGCTGCGCGGGCGTCGAGACGCTCGACCTGTACGAAGCCGAGGCGCGTGCGCGCGAGCCGGCGGAAGCGAACCTGCTCGCCGCCCTCGCGGCGAGCCAGCGCGCGATCGCGACCGCATTCCTCTGGCACGACGTGACGCGCGGCCTGCCGCGTCGCTACGATGCGATCGTGAGCAACCCGCCGTTCCATCAGGGACGCGCGGACGACCCCGGGCTCGGCCGCGCATTCATCGAGTCGGCCGCGAGCGCGCTCGAACCGCGCGGCGTGCTGCTGCTCGTCGCGAACCGCCATCTCGCGTACGAGGCCACGCTCGCGACGCGCTTCGCGACGGTACGCGTGCTCGTCGAACGCGACGGTTTCAAGGTCATCGAAGCGAAGGAACCGCGCGCGTGAAACTGGTCAAGCTCATCGCTAACCTCGGCTATGGCAGCCGCAAGGATGTCACGCGGATGTTCCGCGAAGGCCGCGTCACCGACGCCGACGGCGAGGTGCTGTACGCCGACGACAAGGTCGAGCACGCGCGCATCCGCCTCGACGGCGAACCACTCGATCCGCCGCCCGGGCTCGTGCTCATGATGCACAAGCCGGCCGGCTACACCTGCTCGACGAAGGATGCGGGCCGCATCGTCTACGACCTGCTGCCATCGCGCTGGCGCGCGCGCACGCCCGCGCTGTCGACGGTCGGCCGGCTCGATCGCGACACGTCGGGCCTGCTGCTGTGGACCGACGACGGCGCGTTGCTGCACCGGATCATCTCGCCGCGCGCGGCGATCGTGAAGGTGTACGAGGCGACGCTCGCGCGCGACCTGCGCGGGGACGAGGGCGCGCTGTTCGCGAGCGGCACGCTCGTGCTCGAATCGGAAACCGCGCCGCTCGCGCCGGCGAAGCTCGAGGTGCTCGGCCCGCGCCGTGCGCGCCTGTCGATCAGCGAGGGGCGCTACCACCAGGTGCGACGGATGTTCGCCGCGGTCGGCAACCACGTCGATGCGCTCCATCGCAGCGCGATCGGAGGGCTCGTGCTCGACGACCTGCCGGCGGGGGAGTGGCGTGCGCTCGGCATGGATGAAATCGCGCAGGTCTTCGCCGGGCCGCGATAGCGAATCGCGCCCGCGTCGCGACGCAGGCCGAGCCGCGAATCCACGAGTTTCGCCGTGCGTCGCGCGCGTCCGCCGCGCTCCCCGCGTCTGTTCATCGCACGGGGACCGCGAGGGAGCCGCGTGCGCGGTGCGTGGCCTTCCGGCCCTGCGCGTGCCGGCGTGGCCGCGTCGTCACGACGCGAGCGCGCGCGCGAAGCGCTGCAGCGCGGGTCCGATCTCCTCCGCGTCGATCACGCCGTAGCCGAACGTGAGGGCCGGCTGCGGTAGCGGTTCGCGCGCGTAATCGCCGGCCGGCGCCGCGCCGGGCACGTGCACGCGCGCCTTCGCGTAGATCGTCTGGGCGAGTTCCGGATCGCGGATGCGTGCGGCAAGGTGCAGCCCTGCTTCCGACGGGATCGGATCGAACCAGTCGCGCAGCCGCCGGTGCAGCCCCTCGAGCAGCGCCTCGCGGCGCTCGGCGTAGATCGGCCGCATGCGGCGGACGTGGCGCGCGAGGTGGCCGTCGCGGATGAACGCGGCGAGGAGCGACTGCACGATCGCGTCGCCGTGCGAATCGGTGCAGTGCTTGACCGTGACGAGCGCGTCGCGCGCCCAGCCGGGCGAGACGACGAAGCCCTTGCGCAGCGCGGGGAACAGGCTCTTCGAGAACGTTCCGATGTAGAACACGAGCGCGTCGCGGTCGAGCGTCTGCAACGCGTCGAGCGGGCGGCCGCCGAAGCGGAACTCGCCGTCGTAGTCGTCCTCGAGGACGACCGCGCCGTGCGTGCGCGCGAAGTCGAGCAACGCGATGCGGCGGCGCATCGACAGCGCGACGCCGGTCGGCGACTGGTGCGACGGCGTCACGCTGACGACCTTGATGTCGGCCGGCAACCGGTCGACGCAGAGGCCTTCGTCGTCGACCGGAATCGAGACGAGCTGCGCGCCCGCGGCTGCGAACGCGGCGCGCACGGGTGGATAGCCGGGGTCCTCGAACGCGACGCGCGTCCTTCCCGGCGTCACGAGCAGGCGTGCGAGCAGGTCGAAGGCCTGCTGCGCACCCGAGGTGACGATGACGTCGTCCGCCTTGCAGGCGACCGCACGCGCGAAGGCGACATGCTGGGCGATCGCCTCGCGCAGTTCCGCGATGCCTTCCGACGGCGGGTAGCTGAACGGCGCCCGCGACCATGCGCGCAGCGCGTGCGCCGAAAGCTTGCGCCACACCGCGTGCGGGAAATGGCGATGCTCGGGCACGCCGAGCCGGAACGAACGCGGCGGCAGGCCGCGCGGCGACGAACCGGCGAGGAACGGCGTGCGCCAGAGCGGATTGAGGCGCGGATCCTCGAGGCCGAGCGGCAGCGGGCGCCCCTTCGCGGCGCGTCGCGCGGTGCTCGCCGCAGCGAGTTCGGCGACGACCGCCTTCGCACCCGTGCGCGGGACCACGTAGCCCTCGGCGATGAGGAGGTCGTACGCGGCGATCACCGTGTTGCGCGCGATGCCGTACGCACTCGCGACGCTTCGCGTCGACGGCAGTTCGGCCCCTGCGGGCAGGCGCCGGTCGAGGATCGCCGCGCGCAACTGCTCGTGCAGCTGGCGCATGCGTCCGCCGCCGCCGTCGAGCTGCAGCGGGAACGCGAACGGAGGACCGACTGGTTCCTGTGTAGTCATCGCGACTGGTCCGATCGGAGAACCAGCGCAAGCGTACGTTATGACGGCGCCGAATGCTCGCCTGCGCGGCGAAAGGAGCCCGGTCATGCCGTGCCACATCTGCGAAACCTGCGGTACCCAGCACGCACCGGGCCCGCTGCCGCCCGCGCGATGCATGATCTGCGACGACGACCGCCAGTACGTGGGCTGGAGCGGCCAGCGCTGGACGACGCCGACCGAGCTCGCCGCACGCCATCACCTCCGCGTCGAGACCGACGCCGGCCTGCTCGGCATCGGCATCGCGCCCGATTTCGCGATCCCGCAGCGCGCACTGCTGCTGCCGACCGGCGCCGGCAACCTGCTGTGGGAATGCGTGAGCCTCGTCGAGGACGCCGCGCTCACCGCACTGCGCGCGCGCGGCGGCGTCGATCGCATCGTCATATCGCACCCGCACTTCTACTCGGCGATGGTCGACTGGAGCGACGCGCTCGGTGGCGTCGAGATCCTGCTGCACGAATCCGATCGCGAGTGGGTGCTGCGGCCGTCCGCGTGCATCCGCTGGTGGGGCGGCGACGAACTGCGCCTGTCCGACGACGTGACGCTGATCCGCTGCGGCGGCCACTTCCCGGGCAGTACCGCGCTGCACTGGCAGGATGGCCCGCGCGCCGGCGGCGCGCTGTTCCCGGGCGATGCGTTGCAGGTCGTCATGGACCGTCGCCACGTCGGCTTCATGTACAGCTACCCGAACTTCGTCCCGATGGCGACCGGCGACGTGCGCGCGATGCGCGACCGGCTCGCGCGCTTCGCGTTCGAGGACGTCTACGGCTACACCTGGGGTCGCAACATCATCGGCGACGCACGCGCCGCGGTCGATGCGTCGTTCGAGCGCCACCTGCGCGCGGTGGCCGCATGAGCCACGCATCGGAGCCATCGCTCGACGCGGTGCGCGACGGCCTGCTCGCGCATCATCAACGCCATGCCGATGCGCTGCCATGGATCGCGGCGCCGGGCACCGGCCGCGCGTCGAAGCTGCTGCGCGTGTTCGGCGATCGCGGCTTCGCCGAGCTGATCCGCATGGATCCCGGCACCGCGATGCCGCTGCACCGGCACGGCGGCGACGTGCACGCGTGGAACCTTGTGGGCGAACGTCTCCTGCATACCGGCGAACGCATCGCCGCCGGCGGTTACGCGCACGAGCCACCCGGCACCCTCGACTGGTGGAAGGCCGTCGGCGACGAGCCGCTCGTTACCCTCGTCGTCGTCACCGGCACGGTCGAATTCCTCGGCCCCGGCGACACCGTCACCGCGCGCGTCACCGCCGCCACCCGCCTCGCCGACTACATCCGCCACTGCCGCGAAACCGGCTGCCTTGCGCTGGAGCTTGACGTGGGTCCTTGGCATTGAGAGCGAAAGATTGAAACACGAAGGACACGAAGGAAAAGCGAAAGATGGGGAAAGCCTGAAACACGGAGCACACGGAGCACACGGAGCACACGGAGAATGCAAAGCAAGAAGCGCTTTTCGTTCCAAAGTTCTTCTTTCGTGTGCTCCGTGTTGAATCATTTTCCTGCTTCTGCTTTTCCTTCGTGTCCTTCGTGTCCTTCGTGTTTCAATCTTTACCGCTCTCGCTCGGCCACCCCCGCCAGGCGACCTACTGCCCGAATCCCGCCACACCCCGCCAGCAACGCGCCGCGAGCGCGGCCGCGGGCGTGCCGCGGCGTGCGTTGGAATGATCCTGCGCAAGCGATCGTCGAGTGGCTGCCGGGAAGCCGGATCGTCGCGCAAGGGTCGGCCCGCTCGATGCGGGCCGCGAATCGGGTCGAAGCTCATCGGGGGCACCGTGTCGGACCGTCTGCGTGCAGTGAAGGAAACCTCGCGCACATTCCTCAACCTCAGGACCATCGTGTTAGCCGTGGCCGTCGCGATCGGCTACGGCGTGTACCGCCATCCACCGCTGGAGTCGGTCGGTCGGCAGGAAGTCGGCGTGCGCCTGAACCGCCTCACCGGCACGGGCACGCGCGTCGGCGAAGGCGTCGCACTCGTGCTGCCGGGCATCCACGAGCTGCGCCGCTACTCGCTGCTCGACCAGACCTACGCGCCGACGCGCAGCGCGAAGGCCGACGGCGAGGCGCCGTTCCAGTCGTCCGAAGGGCTCTCGCTCGGCGTCGAGCTGTCGATCCGCTACGCGCTCGATCCGACCGCACTCGTCGACAAGAGCGTGCGCCTGCCCAACGACATCGGCGCCGAACTCGTCGAGCCGCTCGTGCAGGGCGTCGTCTACAAGGTGTTCACGCGCTACACGGTGCGCGAGATCTTCTCGAGCAAGCGCCAGGAACTGCAGGACGTGATCGAGGGCGAGCTCAAGCCGCTGCTCGCCGCGGAGGGCATCGCGTTGAAGCGCGTGACGATGGGCAACGTCGACCTGCCGGCCGACTACCGCGCCGGCATGGACAAGCTGCTCGCGGTGGAGCTCGAAACCGAGCAGATGCAGTACACGCTGCAGCTCAAGGAAAAACAGGTCAAGCAGTCCGAGCTCGAGGCCGAAGCGGAGAAGGTCAAGCGCGAGAAAGCCGCCGAGGCCAGCGCGAACGAGCAGGTCATCGCGGCGAAGGCGCAGGAAGAAGCGATGAAGCACGTGATCCCGTTCAAGCAGAAGCAGATCGAGCAGCGCAAGCTCGAAGCCGACGCGGACAAGGCCGCGCGCATCCGCACGGCCGAAGGCATGGCCGAAGCCCGGCGCATCGAGGCCGCCGGCGAGGCCGATTCGCGGCGCAAGCTCGCCGAGGCGGATGCGTATCGCGTCGAGCAGCTCGGCAAGGTCGCGAGCGAGCAGCTCGAGCGCGACGGTGCGCTGATCACGAAGCATCCGCTGCTGATCCAGAAGACGCTCGCCGACAAGCTGTCGGACAAGGTCTCGGTGATCATCGCGCCGCCGCCCGCGGACGGCGGCTTCATCGGCGCGAACCTCATCGGTGGCATGAGGACGCCTGCAGTCGCGGGCGGGGAGTGAGCGCCATGAGAACGATCCTGATCCTCGCAGGCCTGCTCTCGCTCGCGTGCGCGCATGCCGCCGAACCGGCCGCGGCGG
>NZ_DATDMY010000039.1:0-22328 GCF_036518555.1 Dokdonella sp.
CATTTGGTGCTCGTGCGTGCGCGCCGACCCGGAGGACTACCGTGAGCCCGCCGACGATCCGCGAAGACTTCCACGTCGAACCCGCGTCCTGGGACGCCGACTTCGACGACCTGCGGCGCGTGCGCGAGCAGGTGTTCGTGCTCGAGCAGGCCGTGCCGCGCGAGGACGAGATCGACGACCAGGACCCCAAGTCGCACCACGTGATCGCGCGCGACAGCGACGGCCGCGCGATCGGCACCGGTCGGCTCACGCCCAAGCGCGCGATCGGCCGTGTCGCCGTACTCGCCGACTGGCGCGGCCGAGGCGTCGGCCAGGCGATCATGCGCGTGCTGCTCGAACGGGCGCGCGCGCTCGGCTACCCGTTCGTGGAGCTGCACAGCCAGGCTCACGCGATCCCGTTCTACGCCGCGCTCGGCTTCCGCGTCGAAGGCGAGCCGTTCCTCGAATGCGGCATCGCGCACCAGACGATGCGCTGCGACCTCGATCCGGCCGGCGCGCGCGAACAGCCGCCGCTCGCTCCGATCCCGCAAGCGCGCACGCTCGTCGTCGAGGACCGCGACCAGGCACTCGCCGCGATCGGCGAACTGCTCGCCGACGCGCGGCACGAACTCGCGATCTACACGCGCGACCTCGACGCGGTGCTGTTCGATGTCGCCGCGTCGCTCGACGAGATCAAGCGCATCGCGCTGTCCGGCCGGCACGCACGGATCCGCATCCTCGTGCAGGACCCGCGCAAGGCCGTCGCCGACGGCCACCGTCTGATCGCGCTCGCGCAGCGCCTGCCGAGCGCGATCGAGCTGCGCACGCCGGTCGAGGAACAGGACCTGCAGTATCCGGCTGCGTTCCTGCTCAACGATCGGCGCGGCTACCTGTTTCGCCCGCTCGGCAACCGCCTCGAGGGCGAGGGTTCGACCTACGCTCCGGGCCGCCACGCGCAACTCGCCTCGCTGTTCGACCAGATCTGGGAGCGTTCGACGCCGAGCGAGGACCTTCGCGTGCTTGCGATCTGAACGCGCCCCCCCCATCTGATCGCGTGTGCATCTGCAACAAACCGGGCTGAACGGGCTATACTTCCGACGTTGTGCCGGCCGGTCGAGCCACGGCCGCCGTGAGCACACTCCGAGGCGCGCAACCGCGCGCTTTTTCGTCTGCATGGTGGCAGCGTGAGCGCAAATCCTTCCCAGCCCAGCCTACTCCAGCAATTCCAGGCGACTTCGCCGATTTCCGGCGGCAATGCCGCGTTCGTCGAAGACCTGTACGAAGCGTGGCTGGTCGATCCCGCGACCGTCGGCGCGACCTGGCAGGCCTACTTCGCTTCGCTCAAGGGCCGCGAGGCCGGCGACGTGCCCCACTCGGCCGCGATCGCACGCATCGAGGCAGCGCAGAAGCTCGGCCCGCGTGCGTCGGCGCCACTGGCGCCGGTGCCGGGCGGCGACGCACCGTCGCAGAAGCAGGCTGGGGTGCTCAAGCTCGTCACCGCCTACCGTTCGCGCGGCCATCTCGCCGCGCGCCTCGACCCGCTAGACATGGAACACGCGTTCCCCGATGCCGACCTCGAGGCCATCGGGCTGCTGCCGCGCCCGGCCGCGCCCGATCTCGACCCGGCATTCCACGGCCTCGGTCCCGCCGACCTCGACAGCGAGTTCAGCACTGGCTCGCTCGCCGGCCCGCAGCGACTCAAGCTGCGCGACCTCGTCGCGCGCCTGAAGGCGACCTACGCCGGCAGCATCGGCGCCGAGTTCATGCACATTTCCGACGTCGAGCAGCGCCAGTGGGTGCACGAACAGCTCGAACGCGCGTCGGGCGACTATGGCCTCTCCGCCGACGACAAGAAGCGCGTGCTCGAGAAGCTCGTCCAGGCGGACGGCCTCGAGCGCTACCTGCACACCAAGTACGTCGGGCAGAAGCGCTTCTCGCTCGAAGGCGGCGACAGCCTGATCCCGCTGCTCGACGAGCTGATCCGCCGCGGCGGCGCCGACGGCATGAAGGACATGGTCGTCGGCATGGCCCACCGTGGCCGCCTGAACGTGCTCGTCAACGTGCTCGGCAAGTCGCCGCAGAAGCTGTTCGCCGAATTCGACGGCAAGTTCGACCACCCGGACGACCCGGCCCACTCCGGCGACGTGAAGTACCACATGGGCTTCAGCGCCGACGTGAAGACGCCCGGCCGAACCGTTCACCTCGCGCTCGCGTTCAATCCTTCGCACCTGGAGATCGTCAATCCGGTCGTGTGCGGTTCGGTGCGCGCGCGCCAGACACACCGCCGCGACGCGGCGCGCGAGCACGTCGTGCCGGTGCTCATCCACGGTGACGCCGCGTTCGCGGGCCAGGGCGTCAACATGGAGCTGCTCAACATGTCGCAGGCGCGCGGTTTCGCCGTCGGCGGCTCGATCCACGTCGTCGTGAACAACCAGGTCGGCTTCACGATCTCCAACCCGCACGACGCGCGCTCGACGCTGTATTGCACCGACGTCGCGAAGATGGTCAACGCGCCGGTGTTCCACGTCAACGGCGACGATCCGGAAGCCGTGCTGTTCGTCGCGCGCCTCGCATTCGACTACCGGCAGAAGTTCAAGCGCGACGTCGTGATCGACCTCGTCTGCTATCGCCGCCACGGCCACAACGAGGCGGACGAACCGGCCGCGACGCAGCCGCTCATGTACCAGATCATCCGCGCGCGCAAGACCGCGCGCGAGCTGTACGCGCAGAAACTCGTCGCGGAAGGCCTGATCGCCGAAGGCGACGCGCAGCAGCTCGTCGACGCCTATCGCGCGCGGCTCGAGGCCGGCACGCCGATCGCCGAGCTCGACCCCGCGTTCAAGGACGAGTTCGCCGTCGACTGGCGCCCGCACGTCGGCGCGAAGCTCGCGCAGCCGGTCGGTACCGGCGTCGCCCGCGACAAGCTCGCGGAACTCAGCCGCACGATCCTCACGCTGCCGCAAGGCCTCACGCTGCAGCCGCGCGTCGCGAAGATCTACGAGGATCGCGTGAAGATGGCCGCGGGCGAGCAGCCGATGGACTGGGGCTTCGCCGAGAATCTCGCCTACGCCACGCTCGTCGCCGACGGCCGCGACCTGCGCCTGGTCGGCCAGGATTCCGGACGGGGCACGTTCTTCCATCGCCACGCGGTGCTGCACGACCAGAACAGCGGCGGCGAGTACGTGCCGCTCTCGCGCGTGCGCGACGACGCCGACGTCACGATCATCGACTCGCTCCTCAGCGAGGAGGCGGTGATGGCGTACGAGTACGGGTACTCGACGGCGCAGCCGAATACGCTGGTGCTGTGGGAAGCGCAATTCGGCGACTTCGCCAATGGCGCCCAGGTCGTCATCGACCAGTTCATCTCGTCCGGCGAAGCGAAGTGGGACCGCCTCTCGGGTCTCGTGCTGCTGCTGCCGCACGGCTACGAGGGGCAGGGCCCGGAACATTCGTCCGCGCGCCTGGAGCGCTACCTGCAGCTGTGCGCGCTCGACAACATGCAGGTCTGCGTGCCGACCACGCCGGCGCAGATGTTCCACCTGCTGCGCCGCCAGATGCTGCGCGACTGCCGCAAGCCGCTGGTCGTGATGACGCCGAAATCGCTGCTGCGCCACAAGCTCGCGGTGTCCTCGCTCGACGAGCTCGCCAACGGCGCCTTCCAGCTCGCGATCGGCGACACGACCGCGAAGAAGGGCGCCAAGGTACGCCGTGTCGTGCTCTGCTCGGGCAAGGTCTACTACGACCTCGTCGAAGACGCGGGCAAGCGCAAGATCGACGACGTCGCGATCGTGCGCGTCGAGCAGCTGTATCCGTTCCCGCGCACCGAGGTCGCCGCGGAACTCGCGAAGTACCCGGCCGCGCAGGACGTGGTCTGGTGCCAGGAAGAGCCGATGAACCAGGGTGCGTGGTACCAGATCCAGCACCACCTGCTGAAGGTCGTCGGGCCGAAGCAGAACCTGCTGTATGCGGGTCGCGCGCGCTCGCCCGCGCCTGCCGCAGGTCATCTGTCGACGCACGTCGTCGAACAGGCGGCATTGCTCGAGCAGGCACTGGTCGCGCCGGCGGGAACCGACAGCGTCGCGGAGTAGACTCGCTGCTTGCCCCTTCGCCCACCGGGAGCAGGTGGCCCGAAGGGCAGGATGAGAGTCCGCGCCCCGCGAGTGATTTCATGCCAACCCCTCCCCCGTCGGGTGGAGAGGCTCGAGAAGAATTTTCCAAGGACAATCCATCATGGCCATCGAAGTCAAAGTCCCCGTCCTGCCCGAGTCCGTCTCCGACGCGACGATCGCGACCTGGCACAAGAAGCCGGGCGACGCGGTCAAGCGCGACGAGAACCTCGTCGACCTCGAGACCGACAAGGTCGTGCTCGAAGTGCCGGCTCCGGCGGACGGCGTGCTGAAGGAGGTCAAGTTCGACAGCGGCGCGACGGTGACCAGCCAGCAGGTGCTCGCGATCCTCGAGGAAGGCGCGGTGGCCGCCGCGACGCCGGCCGCGAAGGTTGCCGAGCCGGCCAAGGCGGATGCACCGAAGGCGTCCGCGCCTGCGGCCGCGGCTCCGGGCCCGGCCAAGTCGGCCGACCTCTCGCCGGCCGGGCAGCGTGTCGCGACCGAGAACAAGCTCGATCCTTCGCAGGTTGCGGGCACCGGTCGCGACGGCCGCGTGACGAAGGAAGACCTCGTCAATTTCATGCGTTCGGGTTCGCCGGCGGCGACGACCGCACCGGCCGCGGCGGCCAGGCCGACGCCGGGTTCGCGACCGGAGGAACGCGTGGCGATGACGCGCATGCGCGCGAAGATCGCCGAGCGCCTGATGCAGTCGAAGAACTCGATCGCGATGTTGACCTCGTTCAACGAGATCAACCTCGCCAAGGTCAGCGCGATGCGCAAGGAGCTCGGCGAACAGTTCGAGAAGACGAACGGCATCAAGCTCGGCTTCATGAGCTTTTTCGTGAAGGCCGCGTGCGAGGCGCTGAAGCGCCACCCGATCGTCAACAGTTCGGTCGACGGCAACGACATCATCTACCACGGCTACCAGGACATCTCGGTCGCGGTGGCGACCGACAAGGGCCTCGTCACGCCGGTGCTGCGCGACGCGCAGAACATGAGCTTCGCCGAGATCGAGAAGGCGATCGCGACCTACGCGAAGAAGGCGCGCGAAGGCGGGCTCACGCTCGACGACCTGCAGGGCGGCACGTTCACGATCACCAACGGCGGCACGTTCGGCTCGCTGTTCTCGACGCCGATCGTCAACCCGCCGCAAAGCGCGATCCTCGGCATGCACACGATCAAGGAACGCGCGATCGTCGAGAACGGCCAGGTCGTCGCCGCGCCGATGATGTACGTCGCGATCAGCTACGACCACCGCATCATCGACGGCAAGGACGCGGTGCTGTTCCTCGTCGACATCAAGAACCAGCTCGAAAATCCGCAGCGCATGCTGTTGGGCATGTGATCGAAGCGAGGGTCGGGGGCCGAGGGCCGAAGAGCGGGCACGCGCCCTCGCTGTTCAGTCCTCGGCCCTCGGCTTGCTCGGAAAACCTTTCAATTCGAGGGATCCCGTCATGGACCAATTCGACGTCATCGTCATCGGCGGGGGCCCCGCCGGCTACCACGCCGCGATCCGCGCCGCGCAGCTCGGCCTCAAGACCGCCTGCATCGACGACTGGACGGGCGCCGACGGCAAGGCTGCGCTCGGCGGCACCTGCCTCAACGTCGGCTGCATCCCGTCGAAGGCGGTGCTCGATTCGTCCAAGCAGTTCTGGAACCTGACCCGGCACTTCGACGTGCACGGCATCACGACCAAGGACGCCGCGATCGACGTCAAGACGATGATCGGCCGCAAGGACAAGATCGTGAAGCAGTTCACCGGCGGCGTCGCGCTGTTGTTCAAGCAGAACAAGATCACCTCGTTCCTCGGCAAGGGCAAGCTGCTCAAGGATCGCCAGGTCGAGATCACCGCACCGGACGGCGGCAAACAGGTCGTCGCCGGCACGAACGTGATCATCGCGACCGGCTCGGTGCCGATCGAGCTGCCGTTCGCCAAGTTCGACGGCACGTCGATCGTCGACAATGCGGGTGCGCTCGCGTTCGACGCCGTCCCCAAGCGCCTCGGCGTGATCGGCGCGGGCGTGATCGGCCTCGAGCTCGGCAGCGTGTGGATGCGCCTCGGCAGCGACGTCACCGTGCTCGAGGCGTTGCCGGGCTTCCTCGCCGTCGCCGACGCCGACGTCGCCAAGACCGCCGCGCGCGAGTTCGGCAAGCAGGGCCTCAAGATCGAGCTCGGCGCGAAGCTGTCGAAGGCCGAGGTCAAGGGTGACGAAGTCCATCTCACCTATGCCGCGAAGGACGGCGAGAAGCAGCTCGTCGTCGACAAGCTGCTCGTCGCGGTCGGCCGCCGTGCGTACACGGACGGCGTGCTCGGCGACGGCACCGGCGTGCGGGTGGACGAACGCGGTCGCGTCGTCGTCGACGAGCACTGCTGGACCGGCGTCGACGGCGTGTGGGCGGTCGGTGACTGCGTGCGCGGCCCGATGCTCGCGCACAAGGGCTTCGAGGAAGGCATCGCGGTCGCCGAGCTCATCGCGGGCAAGGCCGGCCACGTCAACCTCGACACGATCCCATGGGTCATCTACACCGAGCCGGAGATTGCGTGGGTCGGCAAGACCGAAGCGCAGTGCAAGGCCGAGAACATCCCGTACAAGACCGGCAGCTTCCCGTTCGCAGCGGTCGGTCGCGCGGTCGCGATGAACGAGCCGGCCGGCTTCGCCAAGATCATTGCGCACGCCGAGACGGATCGCATCCTCGGTTGCCACATCGTCGGCGCGAACGCGTCCGAACTCATCGCCGAATGCGTCGTGGCGATGGAGTTCAAGGGGTCCGCCGAGGACCTCGCGCGCATCGTGCACGCGCACCCGACCTTGTCCGAAGCCGTGCATGAAGCCGCGATGTCGGTCGACAAGCGGGCGATCCACAAGGCGAACTGAGCAGACGACGAGCCCCACCCCGCCGTCCGGCGCCGGGGTGGCGAGCGCGTGATCCAGCGCTGGCGCCCGCGACATCCGGCAACGGCGGCCGTGGGCCGTCCGGCGCGTAGCGACGAGGGTCGATCGATGACTTTGCAAGCCCCGTTTTCCGCCTTCCGCATCCACGACGACGCGTCCGGGTACCGTGCCGGCATCGAAACGATGCGCGCGGACGAGCTCTCGCCCGGTGAGGTGCTGGTCAAGGTCGCGTACTCGTCGGTGAACTACAAGGACGCCCTTGCGGGCACCGGCAAGGGCAAGATCCTGCGCCGCTTTCCGCTCAACGGCGGGATCGACGTCGCGGGCTACGTCGCCGCATCGACCGACCCCGCGTTCAAGGAAGGCGATGCCGTACTCTGCACCGGCTGCGGCCTGTCCGAGACGCGCGACGGCGGCTACGCTGAATACGCCCGACTCGAATCGCAGTGGACGATTCCGCTGCCCGCCGGACTGACGTTGCGCGAGTCGATGGCACTCGGCACCGCCGGATTCACCGCGGCGTTGTCGCTGTTCCAGCTCGTGCGCAACGGGCAGACGCCGGACATGGGGCCGGTCGTCGTCACCGGCGCGACGGGGGGCGTCGGCTCGCTCGCGATCGACATCCTCACCCAGGCGGGATTCGAGGCCCACGCGATCACCGGCAAGGTCGATCAGTTCGACTGGCTGATCGGCCTCGGCGCCAGGCAGTGCATCGCGCGCACGGGGCTTTACTGGGGCCAGCGCCCGCTCGAGACCGCGCGCTGGGCCGGCGCGATCGACAACGTCGGCGGCGACATGCTGGCCGGCCTGACCCGCGTGATACGCCCGTACGGCAATATCGCGAGCTGCGGCCTCGCCGCCTCGGCCGAACTCGCGACCACCGTCATGCCGTTCATCATTCGCGGGGTGAGCCTGCTCGGCGTTGCGTCGGCCGGTACGGCACGCGCGATCCGCGACCGGGTCTGGGACCACCTTGCGAGCGACTGGAAACCGGCGCATCTTGACGCCATCGCGAATCGCGAGGTCGCCCTCTCGGAGCTACCCCCGGTTTTCGATACGATGCTCGCCGGCGGATCGCTCGGCCGGACGGTCGTGAGGATCGCCTGAATGGTCTTTGCCGGCAACCCGCCGGCGTCTAGAATGAACCCTTCAACAGGGGAAACTGCAGCATGTCCAGAGTATTGATCGTCGACGATTCGCCGTCGCAGCTCGTTGGTATGAAACGCACGGTCGAGAAGCTCGGCCATCAGGTGATCACCGCCGAAGACGGTGCCGCCGGCGTCGAAGTCGCCAAGCGCGAACTGCCCGATCTCATCCTGATGGATGTCGTCATGCCGAACCTCAACGGGTTCCAGGCCACGCGCACGATCTCGAAGGATCCGAAGACGAGCCACATCCCGATCGTCCTCGTCACGACCAAGGACCAGGACACCGATCGCGTCTGGGGCATGCGCCAGGGCGCGAAGGCCTACGTGACCAAGCCGATCGACGACGCCGAACTCACGCGCGTGATCAAGGAATACCTTCCGGCCGGCTGAGCCATGTGCGCGCCGGGTCGCGGCGCGCCACCGCCGCCGCCACGCCCGATTCAGGCGCGCGGATCGTAGCCGGGGTAACCGAGCGCGAGCTGTTCGTACAGCTCGCGCTGTTCGGGCGTCTCCGCTTTCGGCGCATGCACGACGAGCGTGACGATCTGGTCGCCGGCGACCTTGCCGGGCCAGCCCCGACCCCGCAGGCGCATCTTCCGTCCACTGTCGGAACCCGCAGGCACGCGCAGCTCGACGTCGCCGCCAAGCGTCGGCACCGTGACCGTCGCACCGAGAGCAGCCTCCCATGGCGATATCGCGAGTGTGCTCAGCACGTTGTTGCCGTCGAGCACGTACGCATCGTCCTCGCGCAGGCCCACTTCGAGAATGAGATCGCCCGGCGGTCCGCCGTGCACGCCCGGCGAACCCTGACCCGCGAGGCGAATCTGCTGGCCGGGCAGGATCCCGGCCGGGATCTTCACTTCGAGCGTGCGTTCACGCCGGCCATCGCGCAGCGCGATCCGCTCGCGGCCGCCGTGGTAGGCGGTACGCAGGTCGACGGCGACCTGCGCGTGCACGTCGCGCCCGCGGCGCGGGGCGGTCCGACCGCCGGCGCCGCGCCCGCCGAACACGGACTCGAAGAAGTCGCTGAAGTCGGCGCCTTCCTCCTCGAACGCCGGGCCGTGCTGCCAGTTGGGCGGAGGACCGCGGAACTCGTCGCCATTGCGATAGCCGCCCGCGCGCAGCTGGTCGTAGGCGCGTCGGCGCTGCGGATCCTTGAGCGCCTCGTACGCTTCGTTGACCGCCTTGAATTTCTCCTCGGCGCCGCCTTCCTTGCTCACGTCGGGGTGGTACTTGCGCGCGAGCTTGCGGTAGGCCGATTTGATCTCGGTCTCGCTTGCGTCGGGCTTGACGCCGAGTATGTCGTAGTAGTCCTTGAACTCCATCCGGTCCCCCACCTGTGAACGTGCACCCGGCGGCAGCCCGCGCGTCGTCGCGACGACGACGACGGCAGCGTGCCGGGCGCGCCGAGCCCTGTCTTTCCGTGCAGGCTACGCAAAAACGAACGGCCCGCGAACGCGTCCGCGGGCCGATCGATGACCACGGGCGTCGCCGCGCGCGGTCCAGCGTAGCAAAGCCGCGCGTTCGGGGCGCCCTCGCGCCCCGTCGCATTCAGCCGTTGATCGCGATGCGACGCGGCGCCGACTGCGCCTTCTTCGGGATCGTGATCTCGAGCACGCCATGCTTGCCGCTCGCGCTGATGCCGTCGGCATCGGCACTGTCGGGAAGCACGAAGCGGCGATCGAAGCGGCCGTGAGCGCGCTCCACGCGCGTCGCCTTGGCGCCATCGGCCAGGGTTTCGGCCGTCCGCTCGCCCTTGAGCGACAGCACGTTCTTGTCCATCTGCACTTCGATCGTGGCCGGGTCTACGCCCGGCAGGTCGGCGAGGATCACGAAGCGATGGGCTTCCTCGCGCACGTCGACGCGCGGCGTCCAGTGCGCCTCAGCCGATGCTGCGTTCGACGCGGCCGGCTCGGCGTTGAAGAAGCGCTCGAGCGCCTGCTTGGCGTGCAGGTTGCCGCGCACGAACCAGGGGTTGTAATGGGTGACGATCATGACTCTCTCTCCGCACGTTGGGAGCGGCTGGCTGCGCCGCGATGGCGAAAAGATAGGTTCCGGCCCGAGCGTTTCAAGAGCTGCCGATGCGCCCGCCGACCACGTATGATCCCGGCGATGCGGCGATCCGCCGCGACTGCACGAGCACCCAGCCATGACGATCAAGGTCGGCGATTCGATTCCCGCGGTCACGCTGAACACCCTCGCGGACGGCATCCAGCCGATCACCACCGCGGAGATCTTCGGCGGCCGCAAGGTCGTCCTGTTCTGCGTCCCCGGCGCCTTCACGCCCACCTGCTCCGAGCGCCATCTACCCGGCTTCGTCGAACGCTACGCCGATTTCCGCGCCCGCGGCATCGATGTCGCCTGCATCGCGGTCAACGATGCGTTCGTGATGGATGCCTGGGCGAAGGCGCAGCACGTTCCCGAGGGCATGCTCATGCTCGCCGACGGCAACGGCGACTTCACGCGCGCGATCGGCCTCGAGATGGACGCGACTCCCTTCGGCATGGGCATGCGCGGCAAGCGCTATGCGCTGTATGCCGAAGACGGCGTCGTGCGCCACCTCGCCGTCGAAGCGCCGGGCGAGTTCAAGGCATCGAGTGCGGACGCGGTGCTGGCCGCGATCGCCTGAGCGATATCGGCTCGCGGCAGAACCACGGTCTGGCCGTCCGCCCGCAAGATCGCGGCATCCGTAGCTCCCGCGGACCGTTCGCGGCGTCAGGCTTCCCCTGACGTCGCGTCGATGGCCGAAGCGGTGTCGTCCTCGTCGTCGCCGAACGAGTCGACCTTGACGACGCCGACGAGCGACTCGTCGGCCGGCAGGCGGATCAGCGTGACGCCCTGCGTATTGCGGCCGACGCGCGCGATTTCCGCCGCGCGCGTGCGCACGAGCGTGCCCTGGTTCGAGATCAGCATGACCTCGTGGGAATCGTCGAGCAGCGCGGCACCGACGAGGTTGCCGTTGCGTTCGGAGCACTGGATGCCTATGACACCGCGGATGCCACGCCCCTTGCGCGGATACTTCGACAGCGGCGTGCGCTTGCCGTAACCGCGCTCGGTCGCGGTGAGTACGCAGGCCTGCGACGCATCGGCCTCCTCCGCGAGCGCTTCGCCCTCGATCGGTTCGGCCGCGTCGTCGTCGTCCTCGACCTGTTCCGCCGCGTGCTCGACCACGAGCAGCGACACGACCTGGGCACCGTCGGCAAGGCGGATGCCGCGCACGCCGCCCGCGGTGCGGCCCATCGGGCGCACCTCGTCTTCGGCGAAGCGCACGGTGCGTCCGTTCGACGCGAACAGCATGATGTCCTGCGCGCCATCGGTCAGCTGCACGTCGACGAGCGCGTCGCCCTCGTCGAGGTTGATCGCGATCTTGCCGCGCTGCAATTGGAACTCGAACTCCGGCAGCGGCGTCTTCTTGACCGTACCGTTGCGCGTCGCGAAGAACACGTAGCGCCCTTCGGCGTAGTCGTGCACCGCCTGCACCGCCTGCACCTTCTCGTCGGCCTCGAGCGGCAGCAGGTTGACGATCGGCTTGCCGCGCGCATTCGGGCCGGCATCGGGCAGCTTGTACACCTTGAGCCAGAACACGCGACCCGCGCTCGTGAAGACGAGCAGCGTATCGTGCGTATTGGCGATCCACAGGCGCTCGATGAAGTCCTCTTCCTTCATGTTCGTCGCCGAGCGCCCCCTGCCCCCGCGGCGCTGCGCGCGGTAGAGGCTCACCGGCTGGCGCTTGGCGTAACCCGCGTGCGAGAGCGTGACGACGACGTCTTCCGGCTCGATGAGGTCGAGGATGTCGAGGTCTTCCTGGCTCGCCTGGATCACGGTGCGACGCGCGTCCCCGTACTGCTCCTTCAACTCGACGAACTCCCCGCGGATGATGCGCAGCAGGACATCCGGGTTCTCGAGGATTTCGATCAGCCGCGCGATCGTCTGCAGCAGGTCCTTGTACTCGTCGCTGAGCTTCTCCTGCTCGAGGCCGGTCAGCCGCGACAGGCGCATCTCGAGGATTTCCTTCGCCTGGGTCTCCGACAGCTGGTAGCCGTCGGCCGTGAGGCCCGCCGCCGGATCGATGCCTTCCGGACGCGACGCATCCGCACCTGCGGCGGCGAGCAGGGCGCGCACCATGCCCGGCTCCCAGCGGCGCGCGAGCATGCGCTGCTTCGCCTCCTCCGGCGACGGCGAGGTCTTGATGAGTTCGACCATCGCGTCGATGTTCGCGAGCGCGACGGTCAGGCCTTCGACGATGTGTGCGCGCGCGCGCGCCTTGCGCAGGTCGAAGATCGTGCGGCGCGTGACCACCTCGCGGCGGTGGCGGATGAACGCATCGAGGATCTCGCGCAACGACAGCGTGCGCGGCTGGCCGTCGACGAGCGCGACCATGTTGATGCCGAACGTGACCTGCAGCTGGGTCTGCTGGAACAGGTTGTTCAAGAGCACGTCGGCCGAGGTGTCTCGGCGAACCTCGATGACGACGCGCAGGCCGTCCTTGTCCGACTCGTCGCGCAGTTCGGAAATGCCCTCGATGCGCTTTTCCTTGACCAGCTCGGCGATCTTCTCGATCAGCCGCGCCTTGTTGACCTGGAACGGGATCTCGGTGACGACGATCGTCTCGCGGCCGTTGTCGTCGCTCTCGATCTCGCATTTCGCGCGCACGAGGATGCGGCCGCGGCCCGTCTTGTACGCCTCGACGATGCCGGCCGAGCCGTTGATGATGCCTGCGGTCGGAAAATCGGGACCCGGCACGATGCGCAGCAAATCGTCGAAGCCGAGTTCCGGATCGTCGATGAGCGCGATGCACGCCGACAGCACCTCGGCGAGGTTGTGCGGCGGGACATTCGTCGCCATGCCGACCGCGATGCCCGCGGAGCCGTTGACGAGCAAATTCGGGATGCGCGTCGGCAGGACGGTCGGCTCGAGTTCCTTCTCGTCGTAGTTCGGCTGGTAATCGATCGTTTCCTTGTCGATGTCGGCGAGCAGCTCCGAACTGAGGCGCTCGAGGCGGCACTCCGTGTAGCGCATCGCCGCCGCTTCGTCGCCATCGACGGAGCCGAAGTTGCCCTGGCCGTCGATGAGCGTGTAGCGCATCGAGAAATCCTGCGCCATGCGCACGAGGGCGTCGTAGATCGACGAGTCGCCGTGCGGATGGTATTTGCCCATCACGTCGCCGACCACGCGCGCGCACTTCACGTACGGGCGGTTCCACGAGGTGTTGGACTCGTGCATCGCGTACAGCGTTCGGCGGTGCACGGGCTTGAGGCCATCGCGTACGTCGGGCAGCGCGCGTCCGACGATCACGCTCATCGCGTAGTCGAGATAGCTCTTCCTGACCTCGTCCTCGATGTTGACGCGAATGATTTCTTTGGCCAGCTCAGCCATCCGGGAACCTCAGAAAAGTCCGATTTCGGGAGGTGCGCAACACGCGCGGCGTGAGGCATTCCGGCAGTCGGAAGCCGCATCCGCCGCGACGGCGGGGAGGCTTCGGGCGAAGCCGCGCCGCGAGCGCAAAATCAACGCGCGATCATATCACACGACGGCGCACGGAGCAGCGTTTTTCCCTGATTTCAACGGCACTTAGCGCCGCCCGCGGCGTCCCCGCCAGGGCTCGGTCGCGCAGGCCGGAATATCCAGTATTTCGAGCTCAGGAAATTCACCGCAGCGCCGGCAACGGAGCCGGCCGCGACGCCGATCGCCGGCCAATGCCGCACCAGCGGCCAGAGCAGTACGCAGGCGACGTAGGCGCCGTAGTTGAACGCGAAGCCGAACGCCATCGCGACGAGGTAGCGCACGAGCTGCCGGCGTCGGCTGCCGCCGCCGTGGCCGGCGAACGTGTAGGTGCGATTGAAACCCCAGGTCGTCGTCGCAGCGGCGAGGAAGGAAACGATGCGCGCACCGTAGGGATTGGCGCCGAGTTCGCGCACGAGGAACTGGACGATGCCCGCATCGACGACGAAACCGAGCACGCCGCTGATCGCGAACAGCAGGATCTGTCGGCGCAGTGCCATCCGAGGCGGCCTTCGACGACCGCTCAGCCGGCGCCGAACACGGCCGCCATGCGCGACGCGTCCGGATGTTCGACCACGCCGCGCTCGGTCACGATCGCGTCGATGAGCGCGCCCGGGGTGACATCGAACACCGGATTCCACGCGCGCGCGCCTTCGATGACGGTGCGCTGGCCGGCGTAACCGAACAGCTCGTCCGGCGAACGCAGTTCGATCTCGATGTCGGCGCCACGCGGCGTCGCCATGTCGATCGTCGACGAAGGGGCGACGACCATGAACTTCACGCCGTGATGGCGCGCGGAAATCGCCAGCTGGTAGGTACCGATCTTGTTCGCCGTGTCGCCGTTCGCGGCGATGCGATCGGCGCCGACGACGACCCATCCCACCTGCCCCGTGCTCATCAGGTGAGCCGCCGCCGAGTCGGCGACGAGCGTCGCCGGGATGCCGTCGCGCAGCAGCTCCCAGATCGTGAGGCGCGCGCCCTGCAGCCACGGTCGAGTCTCGCCGGCGAACACCTGCGCGATGCGGCCGGACGAGACGCCGGCGCGGATCACGCCGAGCGCGGTGCCGAACCCCGCCGTGGCGAGGGACCCCGTGTTGCAGTGGGTCAGCACGCCACTGCCCGGCTCGATCAGCGCCGCACCGAACTCGCCCATGCGCCGGTTCGCCGCGAGGTCCTCGTCCTGGATCGCGCGTGCTTCAGCGGCAAGCGCGTCCGCTTCGGCTCCGCGCGCGATCGCGCGCTGCATGCGATCGAGCGCCCACATGAGGTTCACCGCGGTCGGGCGTGCCGCGCGCAGGCGCGCGAGCGCCTGTGGCAGGTCCGCGCGGTCGTGCAGTGCCGCGAGCACGACGCCCCAGGCCGCGGCGATGCCGATCGCGGGCGCACCGCGCACGACGAGATCGCGGATCGCCTGTGCGACGTCGTCCGCCGTGCGGCAGTCGACATACGCCTCTTCGCGCGGCAAATGGCGCTGGTCGAGCAGGCGCAGGTGGTCGCCCTGCCAAAGCACGGCGCGGATCGTGTCGTGGGAACGCGTGGCGGATGGATTCATGCGGCTGCGACGGCGCGGTCGCGCCGCCCGTCGGATCGGCGGGTGAGGCGCGAGGTTAACAGCGCGGCGTCCGACTCTCCAGATGCGCGCCGGCTCAGAACAGGCGGCCCTGCCGCGGCCGAATGGGCCCGCCGAGGCGTGCGCGCAGGCCACCGAGGCGTTCGACACGCCGTGCGACGGCAGCCTCGAGCGACGACGGCGTGGTCCACAGTTCGGCGCGCCGGCGAGCACGCGAGATCGCCGTGTAGACGAGTTCGCGGCTGAGCAGGCGGTGTTCCGGGTCGGGCGGCAGGACGACCGCGACGTCGTCGTACTCGGAGCCCTGGCTGCGATGGATCGTGATCGCCCACGCGGTCTCGCACGGGGGCAATACGCGCGGAGAGAAGCTGCGCAAGGCGGCATCGCCCTCCTCGCCGGTCGTCTCGAACCAGACGCGCAGGCCGAGCTCGTCCTCGACCGTGATGCCGACGTCGCCGTTGAAGAGGCCGCGGGCATAGTCGTTGCGCGTGACGATGACGGGCCGGCCGTGGTACCAGGTCCGGCTGGCGTCGAACCCGTGGCGCGCGCCGAGCCGCTCGCTCACGCGCGCGTTGACGCCGGCGGCGCCGAAGCGACCCTCGCGCAATGCGCACAACACCTGGCTGCCGCGCAGCAGCGCAAGCGCGGCGGCGGGGTCGATCCCGACGGAGAACAGCCGCGCGTGTTCGGCGGCGTGCCGTTCCAGCCAGGCGTCGATGCACGCGCGCAAGGCAGCCCCGTCCGCGCATGCGCGCAGCATCGCGCCTTCGGCCGCGCCCGGTCGCGCCGTCCATCCCGCCGCGCCATCGCGCAAGGCCTCGATCGCTCGCTGCAGGTCGCTTCCCGCGCGCCATACGCGTCTCAGCACGGCGACGTGCCCGCGCAGCGGCGACGCCGGTTCGGTTGCGCTCGCGACGACGTCTGCGAGCACCGAGCCCGCATCGACCGACGCGAGCTGCTCGGGATCGCCGAGCAGGATCAGCAGCGACGACGCCGGCAGCGCCTCGACGAGTTGACGCATCGTCGCCAGGTCGACCATCGACGCCTCGTCGACGACGACCACGTCGGTCGGAAGGCGATCCTCGGCGCCGTAGGCGAAGCGGTTGCGCGACGGCTGGTAGCCGAGCAGCCGGTGGAGCGTTTGCGCCTGCGCGTGCGGGATCGCATCGAGCAAACCGTCGAAGGCGCTGCCGGCGATGTGCCGCGCGATGTCGTCCTTGCCGCGCGCGATTGCCTGCGCGAGCCGTTGCGCCGCCTTGCCGGTCGGCGCGGCGAGCGCGATCCGCGGCCGCTCCGGCAGGCCGCACGCGCCCGCGTGCCGCAGCAGCATCAGCAACATGCGCACGACCGTGGTCGTCTTGCCCGTGCCCGGACCACCGGTCAGCACGAACAGGCGCGCACCGGGAACCGCCGCAAGCGCGGCGCGCTGGTCGGCCGTGCGTTCGGTATCGCCGTCTTCGAACAACGTGGCGGCATCGCGTGCGAGCACCGCATCCGCGAGCGGTCGCGTGCGCGCGGCGCAACGGGCGAGCAGCGCGTCGGCGAGGCGCTGCTCGTGGCGCCAGTTGCGCCAGAGCCAGAAGCGGCGCTCGCCGTCGAGCACGAAGGGCCGGAAGACGTCTCCGGTTCCGACCCACGCATGCCGGCGCAACGCCTCGATCTCGGCGGCATCGAACGCGGCGAGCCGGCCGCAGGCGTGTCCATCCCCTTCCGCCGCGCTCGCGAGCTGCGCGGCACGGGCCAGTACGTCCGAGCCGGTCCGGTCGCGAATCCACTGGGCGAGCCCGAGGTCGAGCGCACGCTCCGCGGGGACGTTCATGCCGCCTCCTTCGCACCGCCTGCGAGCTCGGCGTCGATCGCCTCGATCAGGGCCACCGGCCAGCGTCGATGCCAGACGCCGAGTCCGGTGCCGAACCCCACGGCGCGCACGAACAGGTACCAGCTCGCACCGAGGTCGCGCTCCGCCGCGTAGCCGCGCATCCGGCGCCCGAGGTAACGATGCAACGCGACGCTGTAGAGAAGCGCCTGCAGCGGATAATGGTGCGCCTGCATCGCGGCATCGAGCGCGTCGGCTCCGTAGTCGACGAGCGACGCACCGAGCCAGTTGGTCTTGTAGTCGAGCACGTGGTAGCGACCGTCCCAGGCGAACACGAGGTCGACGAAGCCACCGAGCATGCCGTTCATCACGTGCCGGTCGAGCGCGGCGGGGACGACATCGGTCACGCCGTGTCGCTCGCACAGCTGGCGCAGGTGCGCCACCGAAACGTCGTCGACGGGCAACTGGAACTCGAACTCGCATATGCGCTGGTCGTCGCCGACGGCAGCGAGCTTGAGTCCGCCGCCGAGGTCGGCCATCCGGCAGCGATCGACCATGCGGCCGACGTGCTCGACCGCGCCGGCGTCGCCGGCGGCGGCGCGCAAGCCGCGTGCAAGGAGTTCGTGCTCGATGCGCTCGCGTTGCGCCGGCCATAGCGCCTGCGCGCCCGCATGTTCGAAAAGAGCATGGACGGCGTCGCCGAAACGCGGGCCGCGCCACGCCTGCAGCACCGCGAGGCGCGGGTCCTCGGCCGGCGAGGATTCGATCTCGACCTCTGCCTCGGCGAGCGCCTCGTCGGACGCCCCTGCCTCCTCCGCCACGTGCGCGGCGATGCCACGAACGAGCGAGCTGAAACTGTGTTGCCATTCGAAGCGGCGCAGGCCGGGAGCCGGCGCCTGCACCGCGCGCGGCAACTGGAGGTTCCCATCCGCTTCGAACGGCGCCGGCGTGCCCGCATGCGCGCCGACGACATCGATGCCGGGTACCGCGCGGGCGAACTCGCGCAACCCGGCCTCCCCCCGCGCTGCGCCGCCGCGCCGCAGTGCGGCCTCGACGAGCACGTCGAGGGCAGCGACATGCCAGGCCGTTGCGGCGTCGATGCCGCCGTCGCCCGGCACACTCCCGCGATCCGTCCAATACACGTGCAACGCGTGCACCGCCCGCGTCAAGCCCACGTACAGCAGGCGCAGCCGCTCGTCGAGGGCGTCGCGATGATGGCGCGCGCGATTCGCGAGGAAATCCCTCGAGCCGACGTCGATGCGCAAGTGCCCCGCCTCGTCGCGAAAGCGCAGCACCCGCGGCGCACGTACGCCGTGCAGGTCCTGCACGCGCCAGGCGAGCGGCAGGTAGACGATCGGGAACTCGAGGCCCTTGCTCGAATGGATCGTCATGATCTGTACCCGCGCCGCGTCGCTTTCGATGCGCAGCTGCCGCGCGTCGTTCGCCGCGGTGTCGTCGTCGCCCTTCTCGCGGCGGATCGTCGCGAACCACGCGAGCAGCCCCTCGAGTCCGTGGCGGCGCGCCTCTTCGGCGGCGAGCAATTCGCCGAGGTGGCGCAGGTCGGTCAGCATGCGCTCACCGTCGGTTCCGGCGAGCAAGGCGCCCGCGCGGCGTTCGAGCACGGCGCGCAGCAGCGCGAGCACGCCTCGCTGCCGCGCAAGTTCGCGCCATTGCGCGAAGCGCTCGATCTCGCGCTCGAACGCGGCCGGCGACTGCGTCCACTGCTCGAGGACGGCGAGGTCGGCGCCGAGCAGGCGCGTCGCGAGCGCCGCGCGCACGGCGCGTTCGTCCTCGGCGTTGAGCACCGCGTGCAGCAGCAATTCGAGTTCGGCAGCGGCCTCGGATTCGAACACGCTGCCGCGACCGCCGCCCGCGCACGGAACGCCGCGCTGGCGCAGGCGCCGGCGCATCGCGATCACGTCGATGTTGGTCGGTACGAGCACCGCGAAGTCGCCCGGCGCGAGCGGCCGGCCGTCGATCGTGTGCGAGCCGTCGCCGAGGCGCGCGACGATGTCGTTTGCGCAATCGTCGAGCGCGAGTTCGTGCAGACGCGAGACCGGCTGCTTGCCGGCGCGGTCTTCGGCGAACAGATGCAGGAGCAACGGTCGCTCGAGCGGCACGCCGTCGACCCGATACGGCTTCGCGTCCGCGCGACCGGCCGCGCTCACGGGCTGGTAGTCGATGCCGGACGTGCCGAACCCCCCCGCATCGCCATACAGTGCATTGAGCGCATCGACGAGGCGGCGAGCGGACCGCTGGTTCGTCGCGAGCGAGTGGCGCGCGCCGGCCTGTCGGCTTGCCGCCATGTAGGCACCGATGTCGCCGCCGCGGAACGCGTAGATTGCCTGCTTCGGGTCCCCGATCATCACGAGGCTTCCGCGCTCGCCGCCGCGCACATCGCGATAGATGCGGTCGAAGATCGCGTACTGGCGCGTGTCGGTATCCTGGAATTCGTCGATCAGTGCCGCCGGAAACGCGGTGAACAGGCGGTCCGCGAGCACCGGCCCGTGCTCCGGGTCCGCGAGGCGCGCGTGGATGCGGTCGATCAGCATCGCGAACGTCGCCACTCCGCGACGCTGCGCGCGTTCGGGAATGCCGCTACGGCATGCCTGCGCGGCCGCGGCGAGCACGCGTCCCCGGACCAGCACCGCGCGCGCGGCGATCGATTCGCGGAGGCGCTGCAACTCGCGCACGAGCGGGTGCTCTCGCAGCCGCACCGATGCGGAGGTCGCCTGTTGCTGTTCGATCATCGCGTCACTGAAATAGTCGTCGAGCGCGAGCGCCAGGTCGTCGATCGATGGCGGGGAATGCTCGAGGATTGCTGCCACCTGGTCCAGGCGCTTGGCCAGCGCACGCTTGCGGCCGTCGTAAAGGCCGGCGTCATTCGCGAGGCGGCGCAGCTCCGCGATGTCGGACGGGTTCGCGAGTCGCGCCGCCCTTTCGACGATGGCGTCGTAGCCGTCGGGCTCGATCCAGTCGTCGCCCGATGCGGCGATCGTGCCGAGGTCGCGCAACAGTCCCTCGGGCCCCTCGCGGAACACGACGCGACGTTCCTCGGCGTCGACCGCGCCGTCGAGGTAGCGGAGCCGCCAGAAATCCTCGACGCATTCGCGGCGCAGGTCCTCGTCGGCGACGAGGCGCTCCTCCCCGAACGCCGCGCCGCTCTCGAGCGGGAAATCGCGCTGGATGCGCTGGCACAGCGCATGGATCGTCGAGATCGGCGCGCGATCGATGTCCGCACGCGCGATGCGCATGCGGCGCAGCGAGCGCTCGGCCCAGCCAGGCTCGCGGCAGCGTTCGGCGAGATACCCATCGAGCGGCGAGGCGTCCGAGGACGACGCTCCGTGCGCGCCCTCGACGTGGCGCTGCAGCCACTGCTCCGCTTCGACGATGCGCTGACGCAGGCGCTCGCGCAGCTCCTGCGCCGCGGCGACCGTGAACGTCGTGACGAGGATCTGCTCCACCCCGATGTCGCATTCGAGCAGCAGCCGCAGATAGACGAGCCCGATGCTCCAGGTCTTTCCGGTCCCCGCGCTCGCCTCGATGAGCACGCGACGATCCAGCGCCATCGTGCGCCAGTCGAGCGGCTGCAGCGTCGTACGCGGGGACGGGTTCATGCGGCGCCCTTCGGCGACGTCGCGAACAGCACGTCGCGCGTGGGATCGAGGACGTCCGCGACGACGGCAACGGCTGCGGCGAATGCCGCATGCGCGGGCGATGCTTCGTCGAAGAGGTCGAGGTCGCGCGCGAGAAGGCGCGCGTGCCCCGGCGCGTAGTCGCGTTCGCCCTTGTGATCGCGCTCGTCCCCGAGCCACGCCTTGCGAGCCGCTTCGATGCGTCGATCGGCTCGCGCCGTCGTCGCGAACGCCCACGCGGTGCGAGGAAAGAACAGCAACGGCCGCCGTTCGCTCGCGATCCACAACTCGACCAGCCGACGAAGTCCGGCACGCAAGCGATGTACATCCTGGGCCAGCAAGGGCCCGAGCCATCGCGGACGCGACGCACGGCATTGTTCTTTCTCGTAGTCGAAGAACGCTGCGTCCGCATCGTCGCAGCAGAGCCGGAGCGCAGCCCAGTCGATGTGGAACGCGAGCCACTCGCGCAAACCGGATTCTCCCGAAGGCTTCGCATCGAACAACAGCAGTCGACCATCGGAACGGCGGAACAGGCGCTCGATGCGGCCTCCCAGGCGAACGCCGTCGCCGAGGTCGACGTCCACCTCCCGCGCTTCGGCGCGCACGGCACCATCGAGCCACGTTCGCGCGGCGGCGAGCATGGCCGAGGTGGCGTCGCGCACGTTCGCGTAGGTCTCGACGCCGATCGCACCGGCCGGCAGCCGTCCGGAACGGGCGAGCCACGGCGGCGGCGTTTCCGGCAATTCGCTTGCGCACGCGGCGAGCGCGTCGAACAGCAAGCGGCGGTCGAACCGCTCGAGCGGGGCGACGCGCGACTCGAGCGGTTCGCGATCCGGCCAGCTCTGCTCGTCGAGCGCTTCGAGCCCGACGCCGGCCGCGTCGAGCGTGCCGCGCGCGGGATCCCTCCAGAACTGCCGCAACCGCTGCAACGACACCTCGCGCGCGCTCAGCGAGATCGCCGTCGGCGGCACCGGCTCGATGAACGGCGCACGCGAAACATGCGCATCATCCCGCGCAGGCACGAGCCAGGTCGCGTCGTACGAGTACAGGCATTCGTCGTGCGCAGGCGCGCCGCGTGCATCCCGCTCGTAGTAGCGGGGATCGAACGGCTGCAACGGGTGCGCGACCACCCAGGGGCGCGCGATCGACGAAGCCGCGGGGATCGCATGCTGCTCATCGAGGAACTGCAGCAGCTCCGCGAGCGGCGATGCCGCGTTGCGCGGCTTTCCGTCGTGGACGCCGGTACCTATGTAGCTGAAGTGCAGGCACTCGCGCGCGGACATCAACGCTTCCAGGAACAGATAGCGGTCTTCGCTGCGCGTGTCGCGGTCGCCGCGTCGGGGGAGCGCCGCCATGCGATTGAGGCCGGCGTCACTCGCGCTGCGCGGAAACTCGCCTTCATTCATGCCGAGCACGCAGACGACCTTGAACGGGATCGACCGCTGCGGCACGAGCCCGCAGAACGTGACCCCACCGAGCAGGAACGGCTGCCGGTCCGGAAGTTCCGCGAGCATGCCGAGCAGCGCTTCGTGCACGACCGGCCATGGTTGAGGCGTCCCGGAACCGGCGTCGCGCGACTGCCGCGCGAGGTCGGCGATGCGTCGTCGCAGCGCGTCGCCGGCAGCGCGCTCGGCGTCGTCGTGGGGATCCACGTCGAACAGCGCGTCGACGCGCTCGA
>NZ_DATDMY010000040.1:0-2087 GCF_036518555.1 Dokdonella sp.
TCGCCCGCCGCGCCGAAGTCCGCGACGCAGCCCTCCGCACCGGTACCGGCGCGACCGAAACCTCCGGCGCCCGCGCAACCGACCCGCGATGCGAAAGCGCCCGCGACGCCGGACGCGAAGCCGGCAGAGGCACCCAAGCCGGTCGCGCCGAACGCTGCGCCCGCGACGCCGGATGCGAAGGCCGGTGCGAATGCGAGCGCGCCGAAGGCCGCTCCGGCGCAGCCGAGGCAACCCGCACTGCCGACCGTCTGGGAACTGCCCTACGGCACGCGCAAGGAACTGCCGGATCTCAAGCTCACGATGCACGTGTTCTCGGATGCGCCGGCCGAACGTTTCATCGTCGTCGAAGGCGAACGGCACGTCGAAGGCGACGATCTCGGCAACGGCGTCGTGCTGCGCGAGATCAGGGCCGACGGCATGGTGCTCGACTTCAAGGGCCAACGTTTCCTCTATCCGCGCGACGGGCGCTGACGCGGGCGACGGCCGGCATGTTCGTGCACCTGCCGAGTTCGCGTCGCGCCGGGCCTCCCTGGGCCACCTTGCTCATCGTCGCGGCGTGCGTGGCGACGTTCCTCTGGCTGGTGACGCTGCCGCCGGCGGAACGCCTGGCGATGCTCACGCGCTGGGGCACGGTGCCGTCGACCTTGCTCGATCCGCTCGCGCCGTGGTGGCAGCAGCTGCTCGAGTTGCGCGCGGCGCGGCTCGTGACCGCGATCTTCATCCACGCGGACTGGCTGCACCTGACCGGCAACCTGCTGTTCCTGATCGTGTTCGGCGTGTCGGCGGAGCGTGCGCTCGGTTCGCCGCGCTTCCTCGCGATGTTCGTCACCGGCGGCGCGCTCGCCAACCTCGTAGGCGCGCTCACGCTCGCCGGCACGAGCGCGCCGATCGTCGGTTCGAGCGGCGCCGTATCGGCGGTCGTCGGCGCCTATCTCGCCCTGTTTCCGCGCGCGCGGCTCGGCCTCGTGCTGCCGCTCGGCGTGTTCCTCGAGTTCGTGCGCATCCCGGCGCCGCTGCTGATCGGCTTCTGGGCCGCGCTGCAGCTGCTGTTCACCTACGTCGGTCCCGCGTTCGGCGCGGTCGCCTGGTGGACGCACATCGCCGGCTTCGTCATCGGGATCCTGCTCGCGCTGCTTTCGCGCCCGGCGATCGCGCGCCGATTGAGGAACTAGCCGATGCTCCGGCCGATCGTCGAGGCCGTGCCCAACGGCGCGATCCGTCGGGCCGGCGCGGGCTCGATGGCGGCCACGATGCCTGATCGACGCGATCGCGGCGCTACAATCGCCGCATGCGCACGACGAAACTCTACAAGGTCTGCTTCCTGTCGCAGGGCAAGAGCATCGAGCTCTACGCGCGCCACGTGAGTTCGAGCCACCTGTGGGGATTCACGGAGATCGGCGACCTCGTGTTCGCGACGACCGGCGAAGGCCTCGTCGTCGATCCGACCGAAGAGCGCCTGCGCGAGGAGTTCCAGGACACGACGATGCTGCACGTGCCGATGCATGCGATCGTCCGCATCGAGGAAGTCGCGCGTCGCGGCGTCGCCGCGATCCGCGACGCCGCGAGCGGCGACAAGATCATGCCGTTCCCGCTCGCGCCGCCGCGCTCGAAGTAGGCGCGGACGCGGCGCCGCGACGGCGCCGTCGCGTCACGCCCCCGACGCGAGCGCGCCGAAGCTGCGCAGGTTCTCGCGGAACATCGCCTCGTACTCGGCGCGGAACGCGATCGTCGCTTCGTCGGGGGTCTGCTGCAGCAACTGGCTGCGGTTGACCCACTGGAACGCGTTGAAGCGCGCCGCCGCGAACAGGATCGCCGCGCTCACGCGCGATTGCGGAAAGCGCTGGCCGAACTCGTTCGCCTGCGCGACGAAGCGGTCTACCAGTTCGAAGAACTGGTCTTCGGTGATGTCCTGCGGGGTATTCATCGCGACTCCGATGCGGGGCCGCATATGGTCCGCCGCCGCCCGCGTCAATGCAATGGCGTGCCGAAACGCGCGAAGCGCGGCTGCCAATGGTCGAGGATATCGGCCGAGACGAGGATGCGCTCGGCGCGCGCGATGAGCTTCGCGCGCGGCACGAAGCCGATGT
>NZ_DATDMY010000041.1:0-4183 GCF_036518555.1 Dokdonella sp.
GCTCGCGAGCAAGACGCGCCGCGCCGAACAGGGCGGCAGCGGCGTCGAGCAACACCTGCTGCTCACGCGGTACAACCCCGACCGCGTCGCCAACGGCGACATGATGGGCATCGCCGACGTCAAGGACATCCTCGGCATCGAAGTGCTCGGCGTCATCCCGGAATCGCCCGGCGTACTCACCGCATCGAATGCGGGCGTGCCGGTCATCCTCGACGACACCTCGGATGCCGGGCAGGCCTATGCCGACGCGGTCGCGCGCCTGGCCGGGGAAGTGCGGCCGATGCGCTTCATCGACGCGACGAAGAAGGGTTTCCTCGCGCGCATCTTCGGGAGCTGAGCCATGGGACTGTTCGATCTATTCCGCTCGCGCCCGAAGAACACCGCGTCGGTCGCGGCCGAGCGATTGCGCATCATCGTCATGCAGGAGCGTGCCGCGAACGGCCGCCCGGATTACCTGCCGATGCTGCGGCGCGAACTGCTCGAGGTGATCCGCAAGTACGTCAACGTCGACCCGGACGCGATCGACATCCACGTCACGCACGAAGGCGAAGGCGAAGTACTCGAGCTGTCGGTCGCGCTGCCGGAGAAGCACGCCGCGCCGGCCGCACCGGCGACCGGCGAAACCTGACGCGCGCGGCCCGGATGCACGCGGCGTCCGCCATTGCGCCGCACGACGGCACAGAGGACGTGCTCGTGCTCGCCGACGTCGGCTTCGCCCCTGCGCGCGCGCTGCTGGCGCGGCATGCCCTCGAACTCGTCGAGGTCGCCGCGGGCGCACCCATTCCCGGCAGCTACTGGGGCGAGCGCGAAGCCGGCGTCATCGCGCACGCGGTGTTCGCGCGCGCGGACACTCCCGTGCATTCGCTGCTGCACGAGGCCTGCCACCTGATCGTCGCACCGGCGGAGCGGCGCGCCGCGATCCACACCGATGCGTCCGATTCGCAGGCCGAGGAAGACGCCGCCTGCTACCTGCAGATCGTGCTCGCCGATGCGCTCGCGGGCGTCGGCCGCGCACGCCTGATGGCGGACATGGATGCGTGGGGCTACAGCTTCCGCCTCGGCAGCGCGCAGGCGTGGTTCGAACGCGACGCGGACGACGCGCGCGCGTGGCTCGAGCAGCGCGGCCTGTTGCCGCGCGAGGATTGAGCGAGCGCACCCCGCAAGCGACGCCGATGCGCGTCAGCTGCGATACATCTGCGGCCCACAAGAATCGCATACTGGCCACGGAGAGACGCCTGCCCCGATGCGACGGGGCGTTCGGGACGATGACGCTCGCGACCGATACCCCACCTGCACCGCTGCCGCCGCCGCCCGCGGCGCCTTCCTCCATCGCGCTGTTCCTCGACGTCGACGGGACACTGCTCGAATTCGCACCCGATCCCGACGGTGTCGTCGTCGATGCCGCATTGCCCGCCCTCGTCGATCGCCTCGAAGCTGCGCTCGGCGGCGCGCTCGCCGTGCTCAGCGGCCGTTCGCTGCAACGCATCGACGAGCTGCTCGGCCTGCCGAACCTCGCTGCCGCCGGCTCGCACGGCGCCGAGCTGCGCCGCAGCGGCGGCGCGGTCGTGCGCACGGTGCGCGACTCGGACGGCATGAGTGCATTGCGCGCCTATGCGACCGCCCTGCTCGCCGACCACGCCGGCGTCGTCGTCGAACACAAACCGGATGCGATCGCGCTGCACTGGCGCGCGGCTCCGACGATGGCGGCCGTCGTCGATGACGCGGCGCAGCGGCTCGTGCGCGCGGGCGGCAGCGGCTACCGCCTGCAACACGGCGATTGCGTGGTCGAGCTGCGCGGCGTCGGCGCCGACAAGGGCGACGCCTTGCGCGCGCTCATGCAGCAGGCGCCGTTCGCGGGGCGTACGCCGTGGATGGTCGGCGACGACCTCACCGACGAGCACGCATTCGTCGCCGCGGAACGCTTCGGCGGCTGCGGCGTCGTCGTCGGCGCACGTCGTCCGACGCGCGCGCGCTACGCCCTCCCCGATCCCGCGGCCGTCCATCGCTGGCTCGCCGCGCTCGCCACGCAGGTGCAGGAGGCTTCCGCATGAGCGACAGCAGGCCGTCGAGCCTCGACCTCGGCGTGATCGGCAACGGCAGCATCGGCGCGCTCGTCGACGCGCGCGGCCGCTTCGTCTGGTGCTGCCTGCCCGCATTCGACGGCGACCCCGCGTTCTGCTCGCTGCTGTCGCCGCGCGTCGAGGATGCCGGGTGGTTCGACGTCGCACTCGAGGGCGAGCGGCGATCGAACCAGCGCTACGTGGAGAACACAGCGGTCCTCGTCACGCGACTCGACGCCGAGGATGGCAGCGCGCTGGAGATCACCGATTTCGCGCCGCGCTACAAGCAGTACGGGCGCGTGTTCCATCCGATGGCGATCGTCCGCACGCTGCGCCCGATCGCGGGGACGCCGCGCGTCACGCTGCGCCTGCGCCCGCTCACGGGCTACGGCGCGCGACGGCCGGATCGGACGTCCGGATCCAACCACGTCCGGTTCGTGCTCGACGACGGCACGGTGCTGCGCGCGACCACCGACGCGCCGCTGCCGATGCTGCGGGACGAACTGCCGTTCCTGCTCGATCGCGAAGTGCACGTGCTCATCGGCCCCGACGAAACGCTGACCGAGTCCCCGTCCACGCACGCGCGCGCCGCGCTCGAAGCGACCCTCGGCTACTGGCGCGAATGGGTGCGCTACCTCTCGATCCCGGCGGAATGGCAGGAAGCGGTCATCCGCGCCGCGATCACGCTCAAGTTGTGCCAGTACGAAGGCACGGGCGCGATCGTCGCTGCGATGACGACGTCGATACCCGAGGCGCCGCACACGGTGCGCAACTGGGACTATCGCTACTGCTGGCTCCGCGACGCCGCCTTCGTCGTGCGGGCGCTCAACCGCCTCGGCGCGACGCGCAGCATGGAGGAGTACCTGCGCTACCTGTACAACCTCGCCGCGGGCGCGGACGGCGACCTCGGTCCCGTCTACGGCATCCACTTCGAACGCGAGCTGCTCGAGCGCGAGGCGGACCATCTCGCCGGGTACCGCGGCATGGGGCCCGTGCGCATCGGCAACGACGCGTGGCGACAGGCGCAGAACGACGTGCCGGGCAGCGTCGTCCTCGCGGCCGTGCAGTTGTTCTTCGATCGCCGCCTCGAGTCGCCCGGCGATGCCGCCGCCTTCACGCGCCTGGAGGCGGCCGGCGAGGCCGCCTGGCGGCTGCACGACCAGCCTGACGCGGGCCTGTGGGAATTCCGCGGGCGCGCGCACGTGCACACCTACTCCGCCGTGATGTCGTGGGCCGCCTGCGACCGCCTCGCGCACATCGCCGCGCATCTGGGCGCCGGTGCGCGCGCGGCCTTCTGGGCCGAGCGCGCGCAGCGCGTGCGCGACCTCGTGCTCGCCCGCGCGGTGCACCCGCGCCACGGCTGTTTCGTCGACGCGTTCGACAGCGAGCGCCTCGACGCGAGCCTGCTGCTGCTCGCCGACCTGCGCTTCGTCGACGCACGCGATCCGCGCTATGTCGCGACCGTCGAGGCGATCGGGCGCGAGCTGCGTCGCGGCGACTACGTGTATCGCTACGCCACCGCGGACGACTTCGGCATGCCGGAGACGAGCTTCACGATCTGCAGCTTCTGGTACGTCGAGGCGCTCGCCGCGATCGGCCGTGCCGACGAGGCGCGCGCGCTGTTCGAGCAACTGCTCGCGCGACGCAACCCGCTCGGCCTGCTGTCGGAGGACGTGCACCCGGAAACCGGCGAACTGTGGGGCAATTTTCCGCAGACGTATTCGCTGGTCGGACTCATCAATGCGGCCTCGCGCCTGTCGCGCAGCTGGGAGAGCCTGCTGTGAGCCGGCTGGTCGTCGTCTCCAACCGCGTCGCGCAGCCGCGCGAAGCCCGCGCGGGCGGCCTCGCCTCGGCGATGCAGGCCGCGCTCGAGCAATGCGGAGGCCTCTGGTTCGGCTGGAGCGGGCGCATCGTCGACGACGAGCCCGGGGCGCCACAGGTCGAACGCGTCGGTCGCATCGACTACGCGCTCGTCGACCTCACGCGCGCGGACCACGACGAGTACTACCTCGGGTTCGCCAACCGGACCCTGTGGCCGCTGCTGCACTTCCGCCCCTCGCTGCTCGACTACCGTCGCGGCGACTTCGCCGGATACCTGCGCGTCAACGCGATGTTCGCGCGTC
>NZ_DATDMY010000042.1:0-7870 GCF_036518555.1 Dokdonella sp.
GCGCGTCGTCGCCGAGATCGAGCGCGACCTCGCGCGCACGACGCCGATGCTGCGCCTCGTGCAAGGCGACGTCGGTTCGGGCAAGACGGTGGTCGCCGCGCTCGCCGCACTCGCGGCGATGGAGTCCGGCGTACAGGCCGCCCTCGTCGCGCCGACCGAGCTGCTCGCCGAGCAGCACTGCACTACCTTCCGCGCCTGGCTGCAACCGCTCGGCGTCGAACCGGTATGGCTTGCGGGCAAGGTGCTCGGCCGTGCGCGGGTCGCGGCGCTCGCGGCGGTCGCACAGGGCGCGCCGCTCGTGATCGGCACGCATGCGCTGCTGCAGGAAGGCGTCGAGTTCGCCGACCTCGGGCTCGCGATCGTCGACGAGCAACACCGCTTCGGCGTGCACCAGCGCCTCGCGCTGCGCGACAAGGGCCGCGCAGGCGACCGCGTGCCGCACCAGCTCGTGCTCACCGCGACGCCGATCCCGCGCACGCTCGCGATGGCCGCCTACGCCGACCTCGACGTGTCGGTGATCGACGAGCTCCCGCCCGGGCGCACGCCGGTGCAGACGGTTGCGATCGCCTCGTCCCGGCGCGCCGAGGTGATCGAGCGGATCCGCGCCGCCTGCGCCGAAGGACGCCAGGCCTACTGGGTCTGCACGCTGATCGAGGAATCCGAGCAGCTCGAGGCGCAGGCTGCCGAAGTCGCATTCGCCGAACTCGTCGCGGCATTGCCCGACCTGCGCATCGGCCTCGTGCACGGTCGCCTCAAGGCGAAGGAGAAGCAGGCGACGATGGACGCGTTCAAGCGCGGCGACACGCGCCTGCTGGTGGCGACCACGGTGATCGAGGTCGGTGTCGACGTACCCAACGCGAGCCTCATGGTGATCGAGAACGCCGAGCGCCTCGGCCTCGCGCAGCTGCATCAGTTGCGCGGGCGCGTCGGCCGCGGCTGCACGGTGTCGAGCTGCGTGTTGTTGTACCGCGCGCCGCTGTCGGCGACCGCGCGTGCGCGCCTCGAGGTCATGCGCGAGACGAGCGACGGTTTCCGCATCGCGGAAAAGGACCTCGAGCTGCGCGGGCCGGGCGAAGTGCTCGGCACGCGCCAGACCGGCCAGCTCATGTTCCGCGTCGCCGACCTCGCCCGCGACGCGCACCTGTTGCCCGCGGTGCAGCGCGTCGGCGAAGCGATGCTGCGCGACCACGCCGATGCGGCCGAGCGCCTGGTCGCGCGCTGGATCGGCGGCGCCGCCCGCTACGCCGGGGCCTAGGGACCGCCGCGTGCCCGAATCGAGCTCGGCCGTCTCCCGTCGCGGACGGCGTCGTTCGCGTCGCGACGCGTCGATGCACGCCGTCGCGCGACGGCCTACTGGCGCGCCCGTCGCGTGCGCACGGATAATGCGTCGATGACGACACTGCTGATCGATACCGACCCGGGCGTCGACGATGCGCTCGCGATCCTCATGGCGCACGCGCACGCGAGCGTGGAGGGCCTGTGCATCGCTGCGGGCAACGTCGGCCTCGCGCACACGGTCGGCAATGCGCTCAAGCTCGTCGAAACGATCGGCGCGGAGACACCGGTATTCGCAGGCTGCCCGGCGCCGCTGGTGCTGCCGGCACCCGGCGCCGGCTTCGTGCACGGCGAGGACGGCTTCGGCGATACCGCGTACCTGCCGGCGGCGCGCCGCGCCGACGGCGAACACGCCGCCGCGGCGATCGTGCGCCTCGCTCGGGAGCGCGCGGGGGAGCTCACGCTCGTCGCGCTCGCCCCGCTGACCAACCTCGCGCTCGCGCTGCGCCTCGATCCCGAGCTGCCGTCGCGGTTCGCCCGACTCGTGGTCATGGGCGGCGCGGTGACGGGGCGCGGCAACATCCATCTCGCGCCGGTCGAGTTCAACATCGGCTTCGATCCGGAAGCCGCGCACATCGTGTTCTCCGAGTGGCCGCAGTTCGACCTCGTCGACTGGGAAGCGTGCCTGCGCCACGCGATGGCGTTCGATGCCTTCGAGCGCCTGCTCGCGGCCGGCGATGCGCGCGCGGCCTTCTACGCGGCGATCTCGCGCAAGGCGCGCGCGTTCAACCGCGCGCGTGGCCGCGGCATGATCGCCGCCGACGCGCTCGCGATGGCGGTCGCACTCGAACCTTCGATCGTCACGCGTGCCGAGCGGCACCACGTCGCGATCGAACTGGCGGCCGGGCTCGGGCGCGGAGCGACCGTCGTCGACTGGCACGACCGCCTCGGTGGCCGCGCCAATGCGAACATCGTGCTCGACGTCGACCAGGGGCGCTTCGAGGCGCTGGTCGCCGCCGGCCTCGGCGCCGCGGGCCGCGGTTGACGCGACGCCTTGCGCGGGTGCCCCGGGGCGGGCTAAACTACCGCTCTTTTATCGCGGCCGAGCCGCGGAGCCAGCCCATGAAAGCCGACATCCATCCGAACTACAAGCCGGTCGTGTTCCAGGACGTTTCGAGCGACTTCTCGTTCCTCACGAAGTCGACGATGACGAGCAAGGAAACGATCAAGTGGGAGGACGGCCAGGAATATCCGCTGATCAAGGTGGAAATCTCCAGCCACTCGCATCCGTTCTTCACGGGCAAGCAGAAGATCGTCGACACCGCCGGTCGCGTGGACAAGTTCCGCCGCCGCTACGCGAAGTAGGGTCGGCCTGCCCCGTACCGGACGGCGCATGCGCGCCGCTCCGATCGGTACATCGTGATTGCGATGCTCGAACGCCGGCCCCGTGCCGGCGTTCGCGTTCGTGCGTCGCGCTGTCGCCCCGCGGCATGGCACGACGATCGTCGATGCCGCGCGGACCGTGCGCGAGCGTACCTTCGGCGGTGCTCCATGCAATAATTGTGTGTTGATCGCGGTCCATCATCGCGATCGCCGCATGCATCCATCGTGCAGGACGTGGCGCCGCATGGGCCGGCCGCGACTGCAGCGCCAGAAGGAGCTCCCCGTGTCAGACCGCAAAACCGTCCAGCTCACCGATCCCGCGACGAGCAAGATCACCGACCTCCCGGTCGTCACCGGCACGCTCGGCGATCCCGCGTTCGACATCGGAAAGCTCAACAAGGAAACCGGCTACTTCACCTTCGACCCCGGTTTCATGTCGACCGCGGCGACGCGCAGCGCGGTCACGTTCATCGACGGCGATGCGGGCGTGCTGCTCTATCGCGGCTACCCGATCGACCAGCTCGCCAAGCAGTCGAGCTTCCTCGAGGTCGCGCACCTGCTCATCAACGGCGAACTGCCGGATGCGAAGCAGTTCGCGGCGTTCGAGCACGAGATCACGCATCACACGATGATGCACGAGGCGCTGAAGAACTTCCTGCACGGTTTCCACTACGACGCGCATCCGATGGCGATGCTGTGCGCCTCGATCGCGTCGCTGTCGGCGTTCTACCACGACACGCTCGACATGAACGATCCCGAGCAGCGCCGCCTTGCGGCGATCCGCCTGATCGCCAAGATGCCCACGATCGCCGCGGCCGCATATCGCTACTCGATCGGCTGGCCGATCCGCTATCCGCGCAACAACCTCGACTACGTCACGCGGTTCCTGCACATGATGTTCGAGGTGCCGAGCGAACCGCTCGACCTCAATCCGGTCGCGGCGAAGGCGCTCGACCTGCTGTTCATCCTGCATGCCGACCACGAGCAGAATGCGTCGACGTCGACCGTACGGCTGGTCGGATCGACCGGGGCGAACCCGTATGCGTGCGTCGCCGCCGGCATCGCCGCGCTGTGGGGTCCCGCGCACGGCGGCGCGAACGAGGCGGTGCTCAAGATGCTCGCCGAGATCGGCGACGCGAAGAACGTCGGCAAGGCGGTCGAGAAGGCGAAGGACAAGAATTCCGGGTTCCGCCTGATGGGCTTCGGCCATCGCGTCTACAAGAACTTCGATCCGCGCGCCACGATCATCCGCGAAATGTGCCACAAGGTGCTCAAGGACCTCCATGTCAGCGATCCGCTGCTCGACGTCGCGATGGAGCTCGAGCAGGCGGCGCTCAAGGATTCCTACTTCGTCGAGCGGAAGCTGTATCCGAACGTCGACTTCTATTCCGGGATCATCTACAAGGCGCTCAAGATCCCGACCGAGATGTTCACCGTGATGTTCGCGATCGCGCGCACGGCCGGTTGGGTCGCGCACTGGCTCGAGCAGCACAACGATCCGGAAACCAAGATCGGTCGTCCGCGTCAGATCTACACGGGCTCCGCGCAGCGGGACTACGTCGCGATCGGGAAGCGCTGAGGCGTTCGGTGGCGGCCTGCCCGCAGGGCGCAAGGCCATGACGCCTTGCGAGCATGCGCCGCATCCGCCGCCCCTGTTTCGTCCGCGCCGCGGACGAACGCACTCGACGTGAGGTTCGCCCTCATTGCTCGTCGAGCAAGGCCTCGACCATCGCGAGCGTGGCGCGTCGCATCGGCTTCTCGCTGACGCGATCGAGGGGCGCCTGCCGCAGCAGGTCGTACGGTAGCACCGTCAGGTCGATCGACGCGTCGCCCGCGTTGAAGGTCAACGCCGGGTACTCGCGCGCGGTGTCGCGGTCGAGGCGAATGCGCCGCGACCGCTCGTCGTAGGCGATGCGCCGCTCCTGCAGCAGGTCGATCACTGCATTCGGCTGGTCCGTGTACAGATGCAGGCACACCGCCGAATGCTCGTCGGCGGTTCCCTCGAGTACGGCACCGACGAGGCGCGGTTCGAAACGCGCGAAGAATTGCATCGCCTCGCGCGCGGCCTCGCGCCGTTCGCGCAGCGTGCGCGGCTGGTCGTCCGCGCGGAACAGGCGCTGGTGTTCGCGCAACGCGGCCTCGATCTCGCTGTTCTTCGGCAGGCACGCCTCGTCGAAGATGCCGAGTCGCGCCGCGGCCTTCTCCTTCGCCTGGCGGTAGTCGCGCAGCCCGGTTTCGCTGATCAGTCGCGCAGCTTCGAGCGCGACGCGCCGCCGTGTCTCCTGGATGCGCATGGCGGCCCGACCCGGCATCGGCGCGGACTCAGTCGAAGCGCCGACGCGCCGTGCCGGCGGCTTCGGCGCCGTGCGTACACTGCGGGGGCGTGGACGCCGGCGCGCGGCGCGGTGATCGCGTACGCAGGCCGGCGACCAGGCACTCGACGGGGTGCGGAGCGATCATGTGCGCCCCTAGAACACGTCGTAGGCTTCGTGCTGCTCGTTCGTCTCGTCGGTCGCCGGCGGCTGCGACGCGAGGCGCGTGGCGTCCTCGGTCTTCATGACTTCGAGGATCGCACCGGGATCGCCCGCGGCCGCCAGCAGTCCGGTCGCGGCGTCGATGCGCACGCGCGCGATCCCGGGCGGCATGTCGAACGGCTGCTCGGGCACGTCCTTGAGCGCGACGCGCATGAAGTCGATCCAGATCGGCAGCGCCGCCTTGGCGCCGAACTCGCCGCGACCCAGCGACCCGAAGTCGTCGAAGCCGACCCAGCAGCTCGCGACGAGGCGTGCATTGAAGCCCGAGAACCACGCATCGCGATGGTCGTTCGTCGTGCCGGTCTTGCCCGCGAGGTCGTTGCGCTTGAGCGACATGGCGGCCGAGCCCGTGCCGCGCCGGACCACGTCGCGCATGAGCGAGGTCACGAGGTAGGCGTTGCGCGCATCGATCGCGCGCGGCGCGGTGTGCGCGTTGCCGGCGCCGCCGTCCACAGGCGACGGTGGGGCCGCGTGTGCGGCGCCGAGCGGATTCAGTGCGCTCGTGCTGGTACCGTCCGCGACCGGCGTGGACGGCGTGTCGGCGAGCGCGTGTTCGGGGCAGGTGGTGCAGACGACGGCCGGATCGGCGTGATAGACGACCTTGCCGTCGCGGTCGAGGATCTCGCTCACGTAGTGCGGATCGACGAGGTAGCCGCCGTTCGCGAACACCGCGTAGCCGCGCGCCATCGCGATCGGCGCGACCGACGCGGTGCCGAGCGCCATCGAAAGATTCTCCGGGATCTGCTCGGGAGCGAGGCCGAAGCGCGTGATGTACTCGCGCGCGTAGCGCACGCCGATCGCGTCGAGCAGGCGCACCGAGACGAGGTTCACGGACTTGACGAGGGCCTCGCGCAGGCGAATCGGGCCCTGGAACGTGTCGTCGTCGTTCTTCGGCATCCACACGCCGTCCGGCTTCGACGGATCCGGGAACTGCACCGGCGCGTCGTTGAGCACCGAAGCCGGCGTGAAGCCATGATCGAAGGCGGCCGAATAGAGGAACGGCTTGAAGCCCGAGCCGGGTTGGCGCGCGCTCTGCGTCGCGCGGTTGAACTTGCTCCGCTGGAAGCTGAACCCGCCGACCAGGCTGCGGACGGCACCGTCCTGCGGGTCGATGGCGACCAGCGCGGCTTCCGCGCCGGGGATCTGCGACAGGCGCCATGCGCCTTCGGCATCGCGCGCGACGCGCACGACATCGCCGCGTTTGAGCACGTCGGCGACCGACTTCGGTGCGGCGCCGCGACGGTCCTCGTCGATGCGCGGACGCGCCCAGGCGACCGCAGGCAGGGCGAGCGAGATGCTCTGGCCGTCGGCGAGAAAGAGGGTGGCCTCTTCGCGATCGACCGCGGTCACGAGTGCGGGCACGAGCCCGCCGATCGGATGGTAGTCGTCGAGCGCCTCGTTCCATGCGTCGCGGTTCGCATCCGCGGCGAGGTCCTTGTGGCCTTCGGCGCCACGCCAGCCGTGGCGTTCGTCGTACGTGACGAGGCCGTTGCGCAGCGCGCTGTTGGCGGCTTCCTGCAAGGTCGAATCGAGCGTCGTCCTCACGCGGTAGCCGTCGGTCAGCGCGTTGTTGCCGAGGCGTTCGATCGCCTCCAGGCGCACGAGCTCGGCGAAGTAGGGGGCATCGACCTCGACCGGGGCCTCGTGCGGCTGCGCCGCATCGGACTCGCTCATCGCCGCATCGTAGGCGGCCTGGTCGATGAAGCCGTTCTCCAGCATGCGACCGAGCACGTAACCGCGCCGCTCGTGCGCGCGCTGCGGACGGCTCAGCGGATTGCCGGTCGACGGGAATTTGGGGATCGACGCGAGCATCGCGCATTCGGCGAGGCTGAGCTGGTCGAGCGTCTTGCCGTAGTAGAACTCCGCTGCGGCGGCGACACCGTAGGAGCGATGGCCGAAGAAGCTCTTGTTGAGGTAAAGCTCGAGGATCTCGTCCTTGCTCAACGCATTCTCGATGCGGAAGGCGAGGAAGATCTCGGACAGCTTGCGCGTATAGCTGACTTCCGGGCTCAGGAAGAACATGCGCGCGACCTGCTGCGTGATCGTGCTGCCGCCGGCGACGTGCTTGCTGCCCGTCGTGATCGTCAGCCAGACCGCACGGGCGATACCGCCGAGGTCGATGCCGCGGTGGCTGTAGAAGTCGGCGTCCTCGGCCGCGAGGAACGCCTGCTTGAGGCGCGTGGGCACGTTCTCGATCCGAACCGGCGTGCGCTTCGTCTCACCGAACGTCGCGATCAGCTTGCCGTCGGCCGTGTCGATGCGCAGAGGCACCTGCAGTCGCACGTCCTTGAGCGTGTCGACCGACGGAAGGCGCGGCGCAATCAGCCAGTAGGCGGTCCCGAGCGCGAGGCCGCCGAGGAGGACCCCGGCCAGCGCGAGGACCAGCGCGTAGCGCAGCAGGCGGAGAAAGATCGTCATGCGGCGGGACTTGTGATGCCAGTCAAAGTATGTGCGGTAAGTGTCAGAGTATAGAGCGTATGCTGTAGTGCCGGACAGGCGTCGAAGCCGGCACTCGTGGGGAAATCCCGGATAAGCCTCTGTCTCGCCTCAAGTTTGCCACAGGGCTGGACAGCTGTTGAAAAACCGTTAATCATCGTATTTAATGTAACGGCGCATCTTTCGCTCGTAAGAGCGCGTGGGAAGGGGAAAAAGTGTGGGCCTGTTCACACCTAAAGCGC
>NZ_DATDMY010000043.1:0-13389 GCF_036518555.1 Dokdonella sp.
GGAAGCTCGCCGGCGCCCCGCGCACGCGCACGCGGCCGTCCGCTCGCCCGCCGCGCCGCGCGGCGCGACGCTCCCGGTGACGAACTGCCTCGACGACGGCAGCGCAGGCAGCCTGCGCAGCGTGCTCGCCGGCGCCGCGGAGGGCGACGTCGTCGATCTCTCCGCGCTCACCTGCAGCACGATCACGTTGACGCAGGGTCCGCTCGACACGAGCGTGCTCGGGGACCACCACCTCTACGACGTGACCCTGCAGGGCCCCGGCCGGGATGCCCTCACGATCGAGGCGGGCGGCCAGTCACAGGTGCTCGTGATCGGCGGCTTCTCGAGCGACCAGGGCACGTTCACGGCGAACGACCTCACGATCGCGAACGGCAGTTATGCGGGCAGCCTTGCCGCCTGCATCGAGGGATTCGGCGGTACGCTCGCGCTCAATCGCGTCAGCGTCACCAACTGCCATGCGAGCGGCACGTACCAGCTCGTGTTCGGCGGCGCGGTCGACGTGACCACGCTCGTGATGACCGACAGCAGCATCACCGGCTCGAGCCTCGCCGCGACCGGCGCGCACGGCACCGGCGCGGGCGGCGGCGCGTATGCGAGCGACGGCGCGACGCTCGTGCGCAGCACGATTTCCGGCAACTCGGTCACGGCACCGTACGCGTCCTACGGCGGCTACGCGTCGGTCGGCGGCGGGCTGTACTCGCGTGGCGTGCTGTCGCTCGTCGACAGCACGATCTCGGGCAACACGATCGCCGCGACGGTCGACGGACAGGACGCCAACGGCGGCGGCGTGTACGTGCGCGGCAATGCGAGCGTGATCGGATCGACCATCGACGGCAACGCCGCCGACGGCCGGGGCGGCGGACTGCACAAGGCGCCGTTCAGCGTGTACGGCGATCCGCCACCGCCGCAGGACACGATGCTCGTGATCACCAACAGCACGATCGACGGCAACACGGGCGATGGCGGCGCGGGCATCTACTCCGAACGCCCGGCCTCGATCTCCAACAGCACGGTCACGAGCAATTTCAGCCGCGTGGCGAACGGGGCGGGATTGCTGTTCGCGGACGCCACGCTCCCGTTGACGATCCGGAGTTCGATCTTCGCGGCGAACACCGCCTGCGAGACCTGCATGCCGCCCGTGCCGACCGACATCGCGACGACCGACATCGAGGCGCCACTGGGCGTCGCGGGATCGAACAACCTCGTCCAGGCCGTCGAAGCGAACGTCTCGCTGCCGAGCGACACGATCGCCGACGATCCGCTGCTGTTCCCGCTCGCATGGAACGGCGGTCCGACCCGCACGCGCGCGCTCGGAGCGGACAGCCCCGCGCTCGATGCCGGCAACAACGAGGCGGCGCTCGAATCGGACCAGCGCGGCGCGCTGTTCGCGCGCGTGTCCGGCCCGGCCGCCGACATCGGCGCGTTCGAGGCGCAGCAGCCACCCGCCGACACGCTCTTCGAGGACGGCTTCGACGGACCGATCATTCCGGCCGTCGTCGATCATGTGTACGACGACGGCAACGGCGACACCAACCAGGGCCCACCGTCGACGTTCGATCCGGACATGCTCTGGGGCAACTACTTCGTCGCCGCGATCGGCGGCGAATGGGTCACGCGGGTGTCGGTCGCGTTCGGCCCGACCTTTCCTTCGCTCGCGAACGGACCGGTCACGTTCTGGTTGCTCGAGGACGACGATGGCGACGGCGATCCGCGCAACGCGCACGCGGTCGCGAGCGTGGAGGCGACGCCGAACGTGTCCAACGACACGTTCTTCGTGGTCGACCTGCCGCCGACCTACGTGCACGGCGGCTTCTTCGTCGGCGCGAGCGCGAAACTCGAGGGCGGCGCGGATCGCCCGGCGCGCGTCGATACCGGCGCATCCGGGCACGATTCGTGGTTCTTCTACGCGCCCGACATCGCCGCGACGATCGACAATCTCGCCGCGGCGCCGTTCGGCACGCGCAACGACGATCCGCAGTACGTCGTGCTGCCGGGCGCGTTCATGGTGCGCGCGCACGGTACGACCGTGCCGTAATTCGATCGGAGCGGCGCGCCCGCCGGCGCCCCCACGGGGCACGGATTCCAACCCGTGCCCCTTTCACGGGAGCGGCGCAAGCCGCGATCCGGCGCCTCAGTGCCGGCCGTATTTCTCGCCGAGGCGCTTGCCGAGCGCCTTGGTCAGCACCTTCGCCTCGCTGCGGCGGCGCATCTGTGCCTCGAGCGTGTCGGCGGTCGCGGCGAGTTCGTCGCGGAGCTTGAGGTAGTTGCGCCAGCGGTCCGGGTCGAGGCGGCCGTCGGCGAGCGCGGCCTGCACCGCGCAACCGGGTTCGCTCGCGTGCGCGCAGTCGCCGAAGCGGCACGTCTGCGCGAGCTCGTCGATGTCGGCGAACTGGCCCTGGTCGATCTGTTCCTCGCCGGTCAGCTTGAGCTCGCGCATGCCCGGCGTGTCGATGAGGCAGCCCCCGCTCGGCAGCAGGATCAGCGCGCGATGCGTCGTGGTGTGGCGACCGCGGCTGTCGTGCTCGCGCACGGCACCGGTCGCCTGGCGCGACTCGCCGAGCAGCGTGTTGGTGAGGGTCGACTTGCCCGCGCCCGACGACCCGACGAGCACCGCGGTGTGGCCGGGGCCGAGGTACGCGAGCAGCGGCGCGACGCTGTCGGCGGATTTCGCATTGATCGCGTGCACGTCGACGCCGGGCACGCGACGGCGCAGGTCGGCGACGACCGCGTCGATCGCATCGGCGCGGTCGGCCTTCGTCAGCACGAGCACGGGCGTCGCGCCGCTGCCCTGGATCAGCAGCAGGTAGCGCTCGATGCGTGCGGGATTGAAGTCGTGGTCGAGCCCGCTCAGCACGAACACCGCGTCGACGTTGGCCGCGATGAGCTGGCGCTGGTGGCTCTCGCCCGCCGCGCCGCGCTTGAGCTCGGTGCGGCGCGGCAGTATGCGTTCGATCGTCGGCGGCGTGCCCGCGGCGACGAGCACGAAGTCGCCGACCGCGGGGCGTTCGGTCGGGTCGAGGTCGCGCTTGAGGAAGCGCGCGGCCGGCTGGGCGTTGAACATGTCGCTGCCGTCGTGCAGCTGGTAGCCCGCGCGGTGCTGCGCGACGACGCGCGCGATCGCGGCGGGATCGGCTCCCTCGGGAAGCACCTGCGCACGCCAGCCGATGCGGGCCAGGCGCTGTTGGGGATCGGTGATCGTCGGCATTCGCGGGGATTCTAGCAAGGTGGCGCCCCTGCCCTCGCGGCGGCCCCGGCGCTCCCCCACGCGCGCTTCGCGGCCGCGCGCAGGCGCGGATGCCGCGCAGGGTTCGCGTGCGGCGCAGCAATCGCGCTGCTAGGATCGGCCGACGTTCGATTGCAGGAAGGGGACATGCAGCATCCAACGGTCGCGACGAGCCGTCGCCTCGAAGACGTGCGCTACGACATCCGCGGGCCCCTGAGCCGGCGCGCGCACGAGCTCGAGGCCGAGGGCAAGCCGATCCTGCGCCTGAACATCGGCAACCCGGGGCTGTTCGGATTCCGCGTGCCGCAGCATCTGCGCGACGCGATCGCGCACGCGCTGCCGAAGAGCGAGGCGTACAGCCACCAGCAGGGCGTGCTCGAAGCGCGCGAGGCGGTCGCCGCGCAGCATCGGCGCAACGGCGCGGACGCGCGACCCGAACACGTGTTCATCGGCAACGGCGTCAGCGAGCTCATCGACCTCAGCCTGCGCGCGCTGCTCGATGCGGGCGACGAAGTGCTCGTACCCGCACCCGACTATCCGCTGTGGACGGCTGCGACGCGTCTCAACGGCGGCGTGCCGCTGCACTACCCGTGTCCCCCCGAGCGTTCGCACCTGCCCGACCCTGCGCAGATCGAAGCGCTGATCACGGCACGCACGCGCGCGCTCGTGATCATCAACCCGAACAACCCGACCGGCGCGGTGTATCCGCGCGACCTGCTCGTCGCGCTCGTCGACCTCGCCCGGCGGCACGGCCTCGTCCTGCTCTGCGACGAAATCTACGACAGCGTGCTCTACGACGACGCCACGTTCACGCCGCTCGCCCCGCTCGCGGGCGACACGCCGTGCATCAGCTACGGCGGGCTGTCGAAGGTCCATCTCGCCTGCGGCTACCGCGTCGGCTGGCTGTCGGTCACCGGCACCGAGCGCCGCGTGCACGACCTCGTGCGTGCGCTCGACCTGCTCGCGAGTTTGCGCCTGTGCAGCAACGTGACCGCGCAGTGGGCGATCAAGCCCGCGCTCGAGGGACCGGACGAAATCCGCGCGCTCACGCGCGCGGGCGGCCGCCTGCACGCGGCGCGCGCGGCGGTCATCGACGCGGTCGAACGCAGCGAGTTCCTGCGCATGGTCAGGCCGCACGGCGCGCTGTACGCGTTCCCCGGCGTCGATCCCGAACGCCTGCCCGGCTTCGACGACGCCGCGTTCGCGCTCGACCTGCTCGAGCACGAACAGATCATCCTCGTGCCCGGTTCGAGCTTCAACATCGCCGCGCGCAACCACTTCCGCCTGACCCTGCTGCCCGAGCCCGCCGTGCTCGCCGACGCGCTCGCGCGCATCGAGCGCGAGCTCGCGCGCGCGGCACGCAACGCGGCACGACGCGTCGCTTAGCACGGCACGCGCGAAGCGCGCCGCCGGGACTCGCGCTTCGACCTGCCCTGCGCGCTGAAGCCTGAAACAATCTTTACCGTCGCTGTTGCCCTTGCAAGGTGCCCGATGAACACCGCGACCTACCTCGCCCTCGGCGACTCCTACACGATCGGCGAAGGCGTCGCCGCAGGCGAGAGCTGGCCGGCCCAGCTCGCGCGGCGCCTGCGCGCGCTCGGCGTCGAACTCGCCGACCCGCAGATCGTCGCCGCCACGGGCTGGACCACCGACGAGCTCTCCGCCGCGATGGATGCCGCGACGTTGGCGCCGCCGTACGCGCTCGTGAGCCTGCTCATCGGCGTCAACAACCAGTATCGCGGGCGCGCGCTCGCCGAGTACCGCGACGAGTTCGCGGCGTTGCTCGCGCGCGCACGCGCCCTCGCGGGCTCGCCGGCGCGCGTATTCGTCGTGTCGATCCCCGACTGGGGCGTCACGCGCTTCGCGCGCGCGCAAGGTCGCGATGCGGCGCGCGTCGCCGGCGAGATCGATGCGTTCAATGCGGCCGCCCGCACCATCGCCAGCGGCGCCAGCGTCCCGTTCGTCGACGTCACCTCGATCTCGCGCGAGGCCGGCGATGGCGACGCAATGCTGGTCGCCGACGGGCTGCACCCCTCGGCGGCGCAATATGCGCTGTGGGCCGAAGAGATCGTACCGGTGGCGCGCGCAGTGCTCGGCCATCCCGCCCAATCGCCCCCTCGCGGCTGATTTCCGCGGCCCCGTTCGCAGCCGGCAGCGGAACGGCGTCACAGAATTCCATCGAAATCGCCGCTCGCTTAACGCGGGCCAAACAACTCCGAAAATGGGCTTTGCTACTTTCGCCGCTCCACGGGGGTGGGCCGGACTGCGCAAGCGGTGTCGCCTCCCTGTCCGTATCCGGGAGCACCTCGATGCCCTTCCAGCGAATGACAGCCCTGTTCCTGCTCGCGCTCGCCGCGACGCACGGCAACACTGCGGTCGCCGCGCCGTCGGCGATCGACCTGCGCCCGTGGCAGCTCGAATCCGCTTCCGCAATCGCCTCGACGGCCTGGCCGGCCTCGGGCACGTTGCTCGTCGACCCCGCGGCCGCAGCGCCGGAGCCGGCCGCGGCCGGGCCCGAAGCGACTGCCCCGGTCGGCGGGCTGCGCAAACTGCTCGCCGAATTCTCGATGACGCTGCAGAACATCCGCTACCGCCGCGGCGGACGCGACCCCAGGACCGGGTTCGACTGCAGCGGTTTCGTGCGCTACGTGTTCCGCCATAGCGCGGGCGTCGACCTGCCGGTGGATTCGGCGAGCCAGTACCGCGCCGGCATCAACGTCGCGCGCGCCGACCTCAAGGTCGGCGACCTCGTGTTCTTCAAGATCCGCGGCAAGCGCGTCTCGCACGTCGGCATCTACCTCGGCGACGGCCGCTTCATCCATTCGCCGTCGACCGGCAAGTCCGTCAGCATCAGCCGCCTCGACGAGAGCTACTGGACGCGCCGCTACGCGGGCGCCAAGCGCCCCGACGTCCTTTCCTGACGCCGACGCAGGGCCTCGCGATCGCGCGCGGCTCCGCAGCGCCCACGATGGAGTCCCGATGACCCGACGTCCCCTCGGTCGCTCCGGTCTCGCCGTCGCGCCGCTCGCGCTCGGCACCAACGTGTTCGGCTGGAGCGTCGACGAGCCGGGCGCGTTCGCGGTGCTCGATGCGTTCGTCGATGCGGGCCTCGACCTCGTCGACACCGCCGATGCGTATCCGGCATGGGTGCCCGGCAACGACGGCGGCGAGTCGGAGACGATGATCGGCCATTGGCTCGCGCGCAGCGGCAAGCGCGATCGCGTCGTCGTCGCGACCAAGGTCGCGAAATGGGCGCGCCATCGCGGCCTGTCGCCTGCCAACATCGAGGCCGCCGCCGACGACTCCCTGCGGCGGCTCGGCGTCGACACGATCGACCTCTACTTCGCGCACGAAGACGATCCGGACGTGCCGCTCGCCGACACGCTCGGCGCGTTCGCACGACTCATCGAGCGCGGCAAGGTGCGCGCGATCGGTGCCTCGAACTACAGCGCCGAGCGCTTCGCCGAAGCGCTCGCGACGAGCGAACGGCTCGGCCTGCCTCGCTACGAAGTGCTGCAGCCCGAGTACAACCTCGTCGCGCGCAAGGACTACGAGGAGCAGCTCGCCCCGCTCGTGCGCGAGAGCGGCGTCGGCGTGGTCTGCTACTACGCGCTCGCGAGCGGCTTCCTCACCGGCAAGTACCGCAGCGAGGCCGACCTCGGCAAGAGCGCCGCGCGCGGTCGCGCCGTCGGCAAGTACCTCAACGGCCACGGCCTGCGCGTGCTCGCCGCGCTCGACGACGTCGCGCGTCGCCACGACGCGACGCCGGCCCAGGTCGCGCTCGCGTGGCTCATCGCACGCCCGGGCATCAGCGCGCCGATCGCGAGCGCGACGACGCCCGCCCAGGTCGCCGAACTCGCGGGCGCGGTGCACCTGCGCCTGTCGGACGAGGACATGCAGCGCCTCGACCTCGGCGCCTGAGCGCACGCGTCGCAGCGACCCGAGGGCCATATCCGTGCCGACGCCCGAATTTCTGCGCCCGTCGGCCGGCGTGCTGCGCGAGTTCGGCCCGCTGCTCGACATCCAGCTGGCCGCGCTCAAGTTTTCCGGCCGACGAAGCGGTAATGCGGCACGCGCACGAACGGCAGGTACGGTACCGCGGCGCGGGCCTCCACGACCGCGTGCGACGGCAATGCGTCGCGCAGCGCGGGCAGGTGCGCGGGGTCGAGGCGCACGCCGTCGTGGCGGAACCAGAGCGGCCAGAAGCGCCGCGTGAACGCGTCGTGCTGCGCGGCGCCCGGCGCCGCTCGCGCGGGCGACACGTGGAAGTCGACGACCGCGAGCACGCCGCCGGGGGCGAGCATCGACACCGCATTGGCGACCGCCGCGCGCCAGTCGGGGATCATGGTCAGCGCATACGACAGGATCACCGCATCGACCGGCGCCGATGGCTGCCACGTCGTCGCGTCCGCTTCGATCGCGTGCAACTGCGGGAACGCACGACCGCGTTCGCGTGCGCGTGCGAGCAGCGGCGCGCACAGGTCCACGACATCGTAGCGCGCGATGCGCGCGGCACGTTCGCCGAAGAATTCGATGTTGCGGCCGGTACCGCCGCCGAGTTCGGCGACGTGCGCGCGTTCGCGCAGTTCGACGCCGGCGACGAGTTCGGCGCGCCCCTGCAGCAGGCGTTCGCGGAAGCGGTCGTAATGCGCCGACTGCGCGCCGTAGAACGCACCGAGGGCCTGCGCATGCGATCCGGCGCGCGGCATGCCGCGCACGAGGCGCGCGAGCACGGCGAACTCGCCGCGCAGGGCCTCAAGCCGGGGCATCGGCGATCACGAAGCCGGCGTAGGTGTGCACGCGGTCGTGCGGCTGTAGCGCCGCGGCTTCGGCGTCCATGAAGCGGAACGCGTCGCGCAGGCGTTCGCGCGCGGGGCCGATGCGGATGTCGTCGAGATAACCCGGTCGCGCATGCGCGCTGCGCAACAGGATGCGCGCGCGCGGCGCGGCGCGCTCGCGGATCGCCTCCCACTCGTCGACCAGCGCGGCAGGATGGTACGAGCTCATCCAGTCCATGTGGTCGAGCAGGACGAAGCGCGTGATCGGCCCTTCGTGCGCGCGAAGGAACTCGGTCACGGTGGTGGTGTGCGGCACGACGCGGTCGACGAGACCGCTCTTGAGGCGGTCGAAGTTGTGCCGCTTGAGATACTCGGGGCAGCAGTCGCGACGGTAGTGGCCCGTCATGTACACGTGCCAGAAGTAGTTGTCGGCGAGCGGCAGCTGGCGGAACACGTACTGCACCGCGCTGCGGATGAAGCCGGACACGCCGTGTTCGTGCTGCGCCTCGACCAGGCGCCGCTGCGGGAACGGTACGCCGAGCAGGCTCATGACGAACTGGCGCGAGATGACCCAGTTGACCGGCGTGTTCCACAACTGCGGCGCGACGCGGCCGTCGTAGATCGCGCGCTGCTCGTCGAGGTCGCGCGCGAGGAACAGGTCGTCCATCGCGCGGCGCAGCCGCGGGCGCGTCGCGAAGTAGGCGCGCACGCCGCGCGCGACGCAGCCGGACAGGCCATGGAAGTAGAAGCTGCCGCGGCGGCTCGTGAACCAGTCGGTGCGGCCGTCCCACCACGCGCGGGCGAAGTCCGAAAGCTGTGCGCGCAACGCGTCGCGGTAGATCGCGTCGAAGCGGGCGTGGCGGCCTTCGCCGAAAATCGCGAAGTAGTCGTCGAATCCGAGCGTGCGGATGCCGGCGATCTTGAGCTCGAGCAGCGCGTTCTGGCGCGGGTTCGCGTCGACCGCGTGGATGCTGCGCGGTCCGAGCAGCGCGTAGTCGAGCGCATTGCAGCCCGCGCTCGTGATCACGAGCACGTCGTCGTCCGCACCGAGCGCGAGCGCACGGCGGTCGATCGCGGGGTCCTCCCAGCACGTGTTGTAGACGAGGCTGCGCGAATAGATCGCGTCGAAGATCTTCTGGTCGAGCTTGTCGCGCAGGTTCGGGATCGACATCGGCGTTCGCGGCAGCGGTGGCTGCGCACGACGCTACGCGGACGATGTGACATGCATGTGTTGCGGCGCGGCTCGTCGGGCGACGCCGGTGTCATTGCGGTGCAATCGCGGCGCAACGGGCGCGAGACGCTGGCCGGCGACACTGCGCCGTGTTCCCCGCGAGGAGGCACGATGTCGCGACTCTCGTTCCGCAGCGTGTTCATCTCGGACGTGCATCTCGGCTATGCCGGCTGCAAGGCGGCCTACCTGCTCGACTTCCTGCGTTCGCTGCGTTGCGAACGGCTCTACCTGGTCGGCGATATCGTCGATTTCGAGAACATGGCGAAGCGGCCGTACTGGCATGCGAGCCACGCCGAGGTGATCGGCGAGCTGCTCTCCATCGCCGCGCAGGGCACGCGCGTCGTCTACATACCGGGCAACCACGACGCGGCTCTGCGCCGTTTCGCGGGCGCGCGCGTCGCCGGCATCGAGATCGCGCTCGAGGCGGTGCACACCGGCCCCGACGGTCGCCGCTATCGGGTCAGCCACGGCGACGAGTACGACGGCCACGGCGATGCGCCGCGCTGGTTGCTCGAACTCGGCGACGCGCTCCAGGGATTCGTCTGCGCAATGAACCGGCGCGCGAACGCGCTGCTGCGCCTGCTCGGCGTGCCCTATCGCCCGCTGTCGATCCTGCTCAAGAGACGCATCGGTACCGCGCGGCGCTTCATCGGCGACTTCGAGCGTCGCGTCGCCGCGCAGGCGGGCGCGGACGGTTTCGACGGCCACATCTGCGGCCATATCCACTATGCGAACATGCACGAGCACGCGGGCTCGCTGTACCTCAACGACGGCGACTGGGTCGAACACTGCACCGGTCTCGTCGAGCATCACGACGGCTCGTTCGAGCTGCTGCACTGGACCGAGCGTCGCCTCAGCCTCGCGCGCAGCGACGCGGCCGCGACGCTGCCGCTGCGCGCCGCGGCATAGCCGCATCGCTTGGCACCGGGTGCGATCCATGGACGGATCGCACCCGGTGGTTGCGGCGGCCATTTGCGTGGGAAACCTCCGCACGCGACGGCTGCGCGAACCCGCCAGCGCGAACCCGCGTTTCCGGTGTACCGGACGCGGCGAGCGAATGCCGGGCAGGAGTCCCGGTCATTCGCAGTTGAACTAGAACGGGGGCGGCTCGTACACGTACACGGCGATCGTGCCGGTCGCGGTGCCGCCCTTGCCGTCGGACACGGTGTACTCGAAGTAGTCCTGGCCGAACCAGCCGTGGAACGACGTGTAGTGCACGGTGAAGTCCGGATTGATGGTGACCGTATTGTCCGGAAGCGGCCCGGTGTGGTTCACCGAGACCACGGTGAGCGGGTCGCCGTCGGGATCGGACGCGGCCTGCAGCACCGGGATGTCGATCGATGCGCCCTTGAGCACGCGCACCGAGAGCGGGCCCGCGACCGGCGGATGGTTCGGCGTCGTGACGCTCACGTGCACGGTCGCGGTCGCGCTGCCACCGCGGCCATCACTGATCGTGTAGGTGAAAGCGTCGTCGCCGAGGTAGCCCGTCGCCGGCGTGTAGTCGACGCCGGCGGCGGTCGCGACCGCGGTGCCGTGCGCGGCCGTGCCGACCGCGGTGACGACGAGCGTGTCGCCGTCGGGATCGCTGTCGTTGGCGAGCACCGCGACCGGCGTCGCGGCCGCATCCTGTTCGATCGCGATCGCGTCGTCCTGCGCGACGGGCGGATGGTTGGTGTATTCGCGCGGCCCGAGCGTCGTCGTCCTCGTCGTCTTCTCGAAGCGGTACACGTCGACCGTGCGCTTGTGCTCGGCCGGGTTGCGCAACGCGCGCTCGATCCACGCCGGCGGCGCGGCGACGGGCTCCCTGACCCACTCGACGGCGGGCGAGGGCGGTGGCGGTGCGGGCTGCGCCGTCTCCTCGATGGTGAGGAACTCGACATCGACGCGGCGGTTCTTCTGCCGGTTCGCGGACGTGTCGTTCGGATACGACGGACGAAGCTCGCCCTCGCCGCGCGTGTCGATCTGGTCGGCGTCGATGCCGCGCGCGACGAGGTAACGCTTCGCGCTCGCCGCGCGGCGCTCGGACAGTGCCTGGTTGTAGGCGACGCTGCCGACCGAATCGGTGTGCCCGACGACCGCGACGCGGCTGACGCGATTGGCCGAGGCGAGCTTCGCGACGAGTTCGTCGAGCGCGGCGCGCGCATCGGGGCGAAGGTCGGAATGGTCGAAGTCGAAGAACGCGTCGCCGTCGAGCCTGACCTCGTTGCGCATCACCTGCGGCGCGGGCGTGGCCGCTGCGGGCGCCGGTCGCTCGACCTGCACCATGCGATACGGGTCGCGTGCGCGGTAGTTCTGGCCGATGTCGTAGCGCAGCAGCAGCCAGCCGCGGGTGTCGTTCCTGTCGCGTTCGAACTCGCCGCCCTTGTGCAGGCTCTCGCCGAGCAGCGACACGCTGAAGCCGGTGTTCGCGAAGTACTTGTCGAGGCCGAGCGAGAGCGTCCACTGGTCGGAGTCGTACTTGCCGCGCTCGTAGTCGAGGCCGCCGCGCACGCGCAGCAGCGGATCGTCGAAGTACCGCCCGAAGCGCACGCCGACGCCATTGTCGTACGGATGTTCGAACGCCTCGGTCAGCGTCTGGATCGTCTGCGTCTGCGTGTAGTCGCCATGCTCGTCCGTACCGCCGAGCTGGGTCACGTCGGTGACGAGCGTCGAACCGGCAAAGCGCGCGCCCGACGTCGCATGGGTGACATAGGCGTCGAGCGAGAGGTCGTTCTTCTCCCAACCGAAGCCGAGCGTCGCCTTGCGGTCCTTCCACGCATTCTGGTCGAACGCGCCGAACGCCTTGAGCACGCTTGCGTCGCCTTCCGTTGCGCTCGCATCGCCACGCAGCCAATGGTAGTCGAGCTGGACACCGCCGGCGCCGCCCTGGCCGAGCCACAACTGGGCGAGCCAGGCATGGTCATCCGTCTTGCCGAGGATGCCGAGGATCTCGCCGAGCACGTCGCCGTCGTCGTCGATGCCGAGCGAGACGCGCGCATTGGCGCCGACATAGGTGATCGGCACGACGCCCTCGGCCGGCGGAGCCGGTTGCGCGCGCGCGGGCCCGCCGACGAAGGTGGAAGACAACGCGGCCGTGGACAACGCGGCCCCGATCGCGACCGCGAGCGACTTGCGACGAACCATGACACCCCTCCCGAGCTTGTGCCGATCCATGCGGAATCCCCGGCGCATCGCCGGAGTCCGCCTCGCGGCGGACGATCCCGAGCCTGTGCTGCATTCGATGGGCCTCGCGGCCCAGCCCCTACCCTGGCCCGCCGCGCTTCCAGCGCGGCGCCTTGCTTCGGCGATTATCGCCTATAAATCGAGGGCTTCCCAACCCGCCGGAATCGCCCTCCCGGCGTATCATTGCCGACCCGCCCCACGGATACCGCCATGTCGCTCTCCCCCGCCACGCGCGCGCGCATCGAGTCGCTGCTCGCCGACCATCACGTCGTGCTGTTCATGAAGGGCACGCGCCTCGCGCCGCAGTGCGGCTTTTCGGCCGCTGCGGCCGACCGCCTCAACGCCCTGCTCGACGACTACCACAGCGTCGACGTGCTCGCCGACGAGGAGATCCGCGCGGGCATCAAGGAGTTCGGCCAGTGGCCCACGATCCCGCAGCTGTACATCGGCGGCGAGCTCGTCGGCGGCGCCGACATCGTGCAGTCGATGTTCGACTCGGGCGAACTGCATCGCGTGCTCGGCGTGGCCGCGCCGGATCGCACGCCGCCGCGGCTGACGATCTCCGACGCCGCGGCCGAGAAGGTGCGCGCCGCGCTCGCCGACGCCGGCGACGCGAAGCTGTTCCTCGTCGTCGACGGCCGCTTCCAGCCGCAGTTCCAGCTGCGCGAGCCGGGCGATCACGACATCGTTGCCGTCGCGAACGGCCTCGAGGTGCGCTTCGATGCGGCGAGCGCGCAGCGCGCGCGCGGCGCCAGCATCGACTGGACGCGCACGCCGCACGGCGAGGGCCTCGCGATCCATCTGCCGCAGGCACCGCAGGCGATCCGCTCGCTCGACGTGCAGCAGCTGAAACGGCGCATGCAGGCGGGCGACATCATGGTCGTCGACGTGCGCCCGGACCACGATCGCGCGATCGCCCCGTTCGCGGGCGCCGAGGCGTTCACGCCGGACACGCACGCGCGCCTCACGTCGCTGCCGAAGGACACCGCGCTCGC
>NZ_DATDMY010000044.1:0-9690 GCF_036518555.1 Dokdonella sp.
CCTCGATCGTCCAGTGCCCCGAATTGTGCACGCGCGGCGCCATCTCGTTGCCGAGCAGCCGTCCGTCGCGCACGAACAGTTCGAGTGCGAACGTGCCGACGTAATCGAGCTCCTCGGCGATGCGACGCGCGTGCGCGAACGCGACCGGTGCGAGCGCTTCGGCGTGCGGCGCCGGCGCGAGGCTAGCCGACAGGATCCCGTCGGCGTGCCAGTTCTGCGTCAGCGGCCAGGTGCGGAACTCGCCGTCGCGCGCGCGCACCGCGATCACCGACAGCTCGCGCTCGAACGGTACGAACGCTTCGAGGATCGACGGCGCGCCGCCGAGGGCCTGCCACGCGGCGTCGACGTCGTCGGGCGACTTCAGGCGGAACTGGCCCTTGCCGTCGTAGCCGAGCCGGCGCGTCTTGAGGATCGACGGCGTGCCGATCCGCTCGACCGCGCGGGCGAGGTCGTCGCGCGAGTCCACCGTCGCGAATGCGGGCGTGTCGAGGCCGATCTCGCGGAACAGGGTCTTCTCGGCGAGGCGGTCCTGCGACGTCGCGAGGGCGCGCGGATTCGGGAATACCTTCGTGTGCTCGGTCAGCCACTGCGCGGTGTCGGCGGGCACGTTCTCGAAATCGAAGGTCGCGACGTCGATGCGGCGCGCGAAATCGGCGAGCGCGTCGAAGTCGCGCCAGTCCGCACGCAACATCGGCGCGACCTGCGCGGCGCACGCGTCCTCCGCGCTGTCGACGACGAGGAAGCGCAGGCCCAACGGCGCGCCCGCGAGTGCGAGCATGCGCGCGAGCTGTCCGCCACCCAGGATACCTATCGTTTGCATGTGCGGGACGACTCGAAATCCATCGCGACGGCCGTGCGGGAAACCCCGCGCGACACCGACGCGCCCTCTCCCACCTGCGGGAAAGGTATGCGGTGAGGGGTAACCCTACGACGTCTCATGCCGGAGTACGCGGGTCGGGATGAGCAAGCACGCCCGCCGTCTGCTCCTCGCGGAATGCGTCGAGGCGACGCGCGAGCGACGCATCGCCGATCGCCAGCATCGCGGCCGCGCAGAGCGCCGCGTTGACCGCGCCGGCGCGACCGATCGCGAACGTCGCCACGGGAATCCCGGCCGGCATTTGCACGATCGACAGCAACGAGTCCATGCCGTTCAACGCGTGCGACTGCACGGGCACGCCGAGCACGGGCAAGCGCGTCTTCGCCGCGAGCATTCCGGGAAGATGGGCGGCGCCGCCCGCGCCGGCGATGATCGCGGAGAGGCCGCGCTCGGCCGCGCCGCCCGCATAGTCGAACAGCAGATCCGGCGTGCGGTGTGCCGACACCACGCGCACTTCGTGTCCGATGTCGAGCCGCTCCAGGGTTTCGACCGCGTGCCGCATCGTGTCCCAGTCCGACCGGGAGCCCATCACGACGCCGATGCGGGGCCTTCCGCTCGCGCTTTCTGTCATGGCCGTCGTCAGCCCAAATCGTTATTGTACGCACATCCGGCCGCACGGGGCCGCTCGCTTTGTGGGCAATGGACAAACACCTGCTCGACATCCTCTGCTGCCCGACCACGCACGTGCCGGTGCGGCTGCTCACCGAGGCGGAACTGGCCGCGCTCAACCGCGCGATCGCGTCCGGCCCCGTCCGCAACGGCGCGGGCGCGACGGTCGCGGGCGCGTTCTCGGCCGGCTTGATCACGCGCGATCGCCACACCATCTACCGGATCGACGACGACATTCCGGTAATGCTCGCGGATGAAGCGGTCGCGACCGCCCAGCTGGAGGATTTTCCGGACCGCTGACGCCATTCGGCCCGCCGGATGTGACCCAATTCACATTCCGTGAACGGCGCCGCCTTAAGCTAGCTCCAGGTCGGCGCGCGCGCGCGGCGAGCCGCCGGCACCCCTTGGAACGCCCTGTAATGACCGCCCCCAAAGACAATCCGAACGTCGTCGACCTGCAACAGCGCCAGCCGGGCACGGCGGCCGCCGATCGCCTCGGCGACCTGCTCAAGCTCGTGCGCGGCGTGTCGCTCAAGCGCATCAACGCGCTGGTCGGCACCCTGTTCGAGAACGTCGACGATGCGCTGTTCGATCTCGCCGAGCGCGCGGGCAGCAATGCCGTGCAGACGGAGTACTTCGACGGCATGCGCGAGGTGCGCAAGAAGCGCCAGCTCGTCGAACGCCTGTTCCAGGATCATGCGAGCAAGGCATTCACCGACTTCGCGGACGGCAAGCTCAAGGCGGTGAAGCCGGAAGGCGCGCCGCAGGCCGCGGCGAGCGGGCTGTCCCTCGTCGATGACCTCGAGCTCGAGGAGTCCCTGGCCGTGACGAGCATGGTCGCGAAGGCGGAGAATCGCCTGCAGCGCGCGCTCTACCAGGTCAACCAGCGACTCTCGGTCATCATCGGTGGCGGCAAGGTCGAGGACAACAACAACCCGATCGGCCCGGCCGTGCTCGGCAACGCGTTCCGCAACGCGATCCGCGAGTTCGAGGTCAACGTCCAGGTCAAGCTCATCATCTACAAGCTGTTCGACCGATACGTCATGACCGGCCTCGAGCCGATCTACGACGAGGTCAACGTCGAGCTCATCCGCGCCGGCGTGCTGCCGCAGGTCCGGCACGTGCTGCCGGCCGGCACGCGTCCGCCCGCGGGTGCGCGCGTGCCGCTGCCTTCGGCCCCGAACGCGAAGGAAGGCGTGGCGGGCGTCGCGACCGCCTATTACGATCCGGGCGCGGACCAGTTGCAGGCCGAGATCTACCACACCCTGCGTTCGCTGCTCGCGAACCGGCACGGTGCGGATGCCTATGTCGGCGAGGGCGCGGTCGGCGGCATCGGCCTCAGCCCGACCGACCTGCTCAGCGCGCTGACGATCCTGCAGAGCCAGTCCGCGGTGGCGCAGGCGCGCGCGGAAAGCGTCGCCGACGCGGCGCAGGCCGTGCAGCAGATCAAGCGCGAGCTGCTCGACCAGGTCAACAAGCTGTCCGGGGACGCGAAGGACAAGCGCGTGTCGAGCGCGGACGAGGACACGATCGACCTCGTCGGCATGCTGTTCGAGTACATCCTGCAGGATCGCAACCTTCCCGCGCAGATGCAGGCGTTGTTCGGTCGCCTGCAGATCCCCTATCTCAAGGTCGCGATCCTCGACAAGCACCTGTTCGCGCAGAAGTCCCACCCCGCGCGGCGCCTGCTCGACCTGCTCGCCGACGCCGGCAAGAGCTGGTCGGAGGAAGGCGATCGCGACCATCGCCTGTACGAGCGCATCAAGGCGTGCGTCGAGACCGTGCTGCGCGATTTCGACGACGACGTCGGGGTGTTCGAGCGGGAGCTCGCCTCGTTCGGCGATTTCATCGACCAGCACAAGAAGCGCGCGGAGCTCGCCGAGCAGCGCGCGGCCGACGCCACGCGCGGCCGCGAGAAGCTGCAGGCGGCGCGGCGCACCGCTGCGCGCGAGATCCTCAAGCGCATCGAGGACCGCAACCTTCCGCCGGTCGTGCACAGCGTGCTGTCGCGCCCGTGGGCCAACTACCTCGTGCTGACCGTGCTGCGGCAGGGCGAAGAGTCGGACGAATGGAAGAACGCACTGCGCTTCGCCGACGAGTTCGTCTGGAGCGCCCAGCCGAAGACGACCGACAGCGAAGTGACGCGCTTGCGCGCGCTGCTGCCGCAACTCGAGAAGGCACTCCGCCACGGCCTTGCAACCGTCGCCTACCACGACAGCGACGTGAAGCAGCTGATGGGCGAGCTCTCGCTGTTCTACAAGCGCCTGCTCGACGGCCAGAAGATCGAGACGAAGACCGTCAAGGAAGTGATCGCCGAGCAGGCCGCGCCGGCGGCTGGCACCGGCGAAGCCGCCGAGGTGCCGGCGATTTCGGTGCCTGCGGCGACGCAGAGCCCGGTCGAGGAAATCGTGCTCGGCTCGACCGACGCGATCGATGCGACGATCGAGCCGGAAGCAGCCGATGCCCAGGAAGACGACGAGTTCGTCAGGACCGTGCGCGCGATCAAGGTCGGCACCTGGATCGAGTTCGTCGACGAGAACGACCAACGCGAACGCGCGAAGCTGTCGTGGATCAGCCCGATCAGTTCGAAGTACCTGTTCGTGAACCGGCGCGGCCTCAAGGTGTGCGACAAGACCGTGCCCGGCCTCGCCGCGGAACTGCGTCGCGGCAGCGCGGTCGTGCTCGAGGAAGTGCCGCTGTTCGATCGCGCGCTCGATGCGATCGTCGCGCGCCTGCGCCATGCCGGCGACGAGGCTGCGGCGACGCCTGCGACGCCCCCTGCAGCCGTGGCGGATTGACGCTTCGATCCGCCGTCGCTCTTGCTATCCTCCGCGTCCGACCCTCGCTGAAGGCAATCGCACGTGACGACTCCGGTCCAGGTTCCACCGCGCGATGCGGTCGTGCGCGACGTCCAGCGCGCGCTCGAGGAAGACATCGGCAGCGGCGACGTCACCGCGGACCTCCTGCCCGGCGACGCGCACGGCCGCGCGCGCGTGATCACGCGCGAAGCGGCGATCCTCTGCGGCCGGGACTGGTTCGAAGAGTGCTTCCGCCAGATCGATCCCGCGGCGCGATTCGAGTGGCAATTCGCCGACGGCGAACGCGTCGCCGCGGGTGCATTGCTGTGCCGGATCGAAGGGCGCGCTCGCGCGCTGGTCACGGCCGAGCGCTCGGCGCTGAATTTCCTGCAGACGCTGTCGGCGACCGCGACCGCGACGTCCACCTACGTCGAGGCCACGCGCGGCACGCGCACGGCGATCCTCGATACGCGAAAGACCTTGCCGGGCCTGCGCCTCGCGCAGAAGTACGCGGTGCGCGTCGGTGGCGGCCGCAACCACCGCATCGGACTGTACGACGCCGTGCTCATCAAGGAGAACCACATCGCTGCCGCGGGCTCGATCCACGCCGCGGTCGCGCGCGCCCGCACGCTGCACCCGGGCGTGCTCGTCGAAACCGAGGTCGAGAACTTCGCCGAGCTGCGCGAAGCGCTCGCGGCCGGCGTCGATCGCATCATGCTCGACGAGTTCGAGCTGCACGAACTATCGCAGGCGGTCGCCGAAGTCGGCGGCCGCGTGCCGCTCGAAGTGTCGGGGTCGGTGTCGCTCGAGCGCGTGCGCGCGATCGCGGAGACGGGCGTCGACTTCATCTCCGTCGGCGCGCTGACCAAGCACATCCGCGCGATCGACCTGTCGATGCGCGTGGAACTCGTCGACGCCGCCCGCTGAGGCGCTGCGGCGCGCGCGGCGCGACGGCTCAGAACACGCCGGCGAAGTGCAGCACCGCCGCGAGCGCGGCCACCGCAACGACGACGCCGATCGCGATCGCGGCGCCGTTCGAACCGCCCTTCGCCGCCTTGGCCTCCGGTTCGGAACGTGGACCGGCGGACTGCTGCCGCGCATCCATTCCGGGCGTGATGAGCAGGAAGCGTACCGTATCCAGGCGCAGTTCCTCGCCGGGCTTGAGCAGGCCGCTCTGGGTGCGCTTGTCGTTGATGTAGGTGCCGTTCGCCGAACCCATGTCCTCGACGACCACGCCGTCCGGCGTGACCTTGAGGCGCGCGTGATGGCGCGACACTTCCTCGGCGGGGATCGGGATGTCGCAGTCGGGCTGGCGCCCGATCACCGCGTTGTCGGTGACCGCGAACGTCTTCCCGAGCGTGGCGCCCGAGACGCCGCGCAGCAGGTAGCGCGGCAGCGCCGTGCGCACGCGCGTGCGGTCGTCGACGGGTTCGCTCTTCGGTGGCTGCGCGGCCGCGGCCTTGCGCTCGCCGACGATGGAGACGCCGACGCGGCCGAGCACGAGCAGGTCGCCGTCCTTGATCGGCGCCTGCGCCGTCACCTGGCGGCCGTTGAGGACGGTCGGCGCTTGCGGGTCGAGCGGCCTGATGCTCGCATTGCCCGCGGCGACCACGATATCGCAGTGGTGCGCGGCGACACCCTCGCCCTTGAGCACGATGCTGCAGTCGCTGCCGCTGCCGATCCTGCGCGCGCCTTCCGCGAGTTCCACCGGAGCGTGTTCACCGCCAGGAAACACCAGTTTCATCCTCTCCCCCAAAAGGCAGCCGAGCGTCGGCGGGATTGTACCTGCGCGCGGGCCGTTGTCGCCTGCGGCCGCTTCGCCCGCGCCGATCGGTCGCGCGCGCGGGGCCTTGTCCGGCCGCCGCGATGTCCCCACACTGTGTCGATGCTCGGCACCTGGTCGTTCCTTCTTGCCATCGTGGTCGCGGTCTGGGCCTGGATGGACATCCTGCGCGCGCGCGAACTCGCGGTCGCGCACAGCCGCACGCTGTGCCGCGAGGCGGGCGTGCAACTGCTCGACCAGACGGTGTCGCTGAAGCGGTTGGCCATCGCGCAGCGCCAGGGTTTGCCCACGGTCGTGCGACGCTATGGTTTCGAGGTCAGCCTCGACGGCAGCGACCGCCATCGCTGCCACCTCGATCTCGCGGGCCGGCGTCTCGAGGCATGGAGCCTGCCGCTCGGCGAGGACGCGCGCTCGCGCGTGGTGCACCCGGTGCCGCTGCGCCTCGTCCAATAGCCCGGGTGGCGGCGGGAGCGCCGCAACTCGCCTACTTGATCACGCGAAGGTGCGGGCGTTTCGGCGTTTCGTCCGGTGTCGGCGCCGTCGGCGGCGGCTCGGCCGGCGTGCCGTCGGCCTGGAACATCATGCCCTGGCCGTTCTCCTGCGCGTAGATCGCAAGCACGGCGTTCATCGGCACGTATACCGATTGGCTGATGCCGCCGAAGCGGGCGAGGAACTGCACGCGGTCGTTGGCGATCTCGAACTGGCCGACCGCGCGCGCGGCGACGTTGAGCACGATGCGACCGTCCTTCGCCGCCCCGGGCGGCACGCGCACCCCTTCCGCGGCGGCATCGACGAGCAGGTACGGCGTAAGGCCGTTGTCGCTGATCCACTCGTGGAATGCGCGCAGCAGGTATGGGCGATTCGACGTCATCGAGGGCGCGTTCACGTCGGTGCTCCGCGGCTACGCACGATCCGATCGGTCACGGACGCAAGCCCTTCTCTTCCGCCGTCAGGCTGCGCGTGAACCCCTGGCTGCGGAAGATGCGCTCGCCGTAGTCGACGATCGCCTGCGCCTCGCGCGGCAACTGCACGCCGAGCGAGTCGAGCCGCCAGATCAGCGGCGCGAGTGCGCAGTCGGCGAGGCTTATTTCCGGACTGAGGAAGAAGCGCGATGCCTTGAACGCGCTCGCGTTCTTGACGAGGTCGTCGCGCAACGCGCGCCGCGCGGTGTCGGCCGCCCGACCGCCCGCCTCGATCTCGTCGACGAGCGTCAGCCAGTCGTTCTCGATGCGCACGATCGCGAGGCGCAACCGCGCACGGGAGAGCGGATCGACCGGCATCAGCGGCGGATGCGGATAGCGCTCGTCGAGGTATTCGCAGATGACCGACGTGTCGTAAAGCACGAGGTCGCGGTCGACCAGGGTCGGGACGGAATTGTACGGATTGAGGTCGATCAGGTCTTCGGGCGGGTCGTTCAGGTCGACCAGCACGTGGTCGTAGGTCACGCCCTTGGCCGCAAGCGTCATGCGTACCCGGTGGCAGTGCACGCAGTTGTGGGCCGAATACAGGGTCAAGACGGTACGCGAACGCTGGTTCAAGGCCATGCTGGATCCCCTACTCCCTTCGAAGCGAGCCCTTCGCCGGCAATGTACTACGCGGCGGCGGCGCCCGACTAGGATGGGGAAACCCTTGCCCGTAGGCGCCGCCGGGCCGAGAGCACGCGTGCGGAGCTGGCCCGGGAAGGGGCTGACGAGGGGCGGAAGCGGGGCGGCGGCAGGCGCCGCCCCGGCATCGTCAGTGCACGTCCTTCCAGAACTCGTGCTTGAGGAAGTACGCGAGCAGCGTGAACAGCGCGAGGTAGAGCAGCACCCATACGCCCATCGACTCGCGCTGCAGCGCGGCCGGCTCGCCGACGTACTGCAGGAACGTCGCGATGTCGCGCGCGGTGCGGTCGAACTCCTCGGCGTCCTGCCGCCCCGGCGTGCGCAGTTCGAGCCTCTCGATCACGGCGTCCTGGCCTTCCGCTGCCGGCTTCGTGACCGCGGACTGCATGCCCTGAAGCTCCCACAGCACGTTCGGCATCGACGCGTTCGGGAACACCGTGTTGTTCCAGCCGAGCGGGCGGCTCGGATCGAGGTAGAACGACTTGAGGTAGTTGTAGATCCAGTCGGAACCTTTCGAACGGGCCTCCAGCGACAGGTCCGGCGGCGCCTTGCCGAACCACCGGGTGCCGTCGTCGGGCGGCATGTGGCCGATCACCGGGTCGCCGATCTTGCCGCCGCCGAACATGAAGTTCCGCTCCACGTCCTTGGGATCGAGCTGGAGGTCCTCGGCGATGCGCGAATAGCGCATGAAGCGCAGCGAATGGCAGCCCGCGCAGTAGTTGAAGAACAGGCGCGCGCCGCGCTGCATGGAGGCGACGTCGTCGAGCCGGATGTTCGCCGGCTCGAGGCCGCCCTCGGATGCGTGGGCGACACCGACGCTGATCAGGCCGGCCACGAGCAGGGCTGCAATCTTGCGGAACATCGCGGTCCTCGGAGTGTTGGTCGTGGCCTTAGTCATGCGTCGTCACCCGTTCCGGTACCGGCCTGGTCTTTTCGAAGCCGAACTTCGTGTAGACCCAGATGAAGGCGAAATAGCCGAAGTAGACGAAGGTCCAGAACCGGCCGAACAGGTTCTCGATGAAGGTCGCGTCCGCCTTCTCGCCGAACCATTCGGGGATCTTCTCCGCAGTCACGCCGGCGCCGACCGCGGCGAGCATGATGAACGACAGCGCGAACAGGCCGAGCGCGATCCGGTAGCCGATGCCGCGATAACGCACCGACTTGACCATGCCCTTGTCGAGCCACGGCAGCAGGAACAGCAGCACGATCGCGCCGAACATCGCGATCACGCCCCACACCGCCGTGCCGAAGAACGACGGGACCATGCGCAGGATCGCGTAGAACGGCGTGAAGTACCACACCGGCTTGATGTGCGTCGGCGTGGCGAGGTTGTTCGCCGGCAGGAAGTTGTCGTGCTCGAGGAACCAGCCGCCGAAGGTCGGCGCGTAGAAGATGATGAACGCGGCGATGAGCAGGAAGAAACCCGTGCCGAAGATGTCCTTGACCGTGTAGTACGGATGGAACGCGATGCCGTCGAGCGGGGTGCCGTCCGGCTTCTTCTTCGCCTTGATCTCGACGCCGTCAGGGTTGTTCGAACCGACCTCGTGCAACGCGCCGAGGTGCAGCACGACGAGCAGCAGCAGCACGAGCGGCAGCGCGATCACGTGCAGCGCGAAGAAGCGGTTGAGCGTCGCGTCGGCGGGCAGGTAGTCACCCATGATCCATTCGACCAGCGAATCGCCGATCACGGGGATCGTGCCGAACAGCGAGATGATCACCTTCGCGCCCCAGAACGACATGTTGCCCCACGGCAGCACGTAGCCCATGAACGCTTCGGCCATGAGCGCGAGGAAGATCAGCATGCCGAGGATCCAGACGAGTTCGCGCGGCTTCTTGTACGAGCCGTACATGAGGCCGCGGAACATGTGCAGGTAGACCACGACGAAGAACAGCGAGGCGCCGGTCGAATGCATGTAGCGGATCAGCCAGCCCCAGCTGACGTCGCGCATGATGTACTCGACCGAGGCGAACGCGGCCGAGATGCCCGGCGCGACGAGTTCCGCGCTCGGCTTGTAGTGC
>NZ_DATDMY010000045.1:0-18061 GCF_036518555.1 Dokdonella sp.
CGCGGCCGACGCCGCTGCGCGCCCGCCGCCGGACTGGGCGGGGCTGATCGAGCGCGCGGGCCTGCGTGGGCCGGTCGGCCAGCTCGCGCAGAACGCGAGCCTCGTCGCGATCGACGGCAATGTCGTGCGCCTCGCGATGGATCCGTCGTACGAGCACCTCGCCGACGGACCGCTGGTCGGCCTGCTCGAGCAGCGTCTCGGCGGCGCGCTTGGCCGCGACGTGAAGGTACGCTTCGAGCGCGTTTCGACCGGGACGCAGACGCCGGCGGAGCAGCGCACGCGCGCCGAGCATGCGCGCCGTTCCGCGGCCGAGGAGGCCGTGCACGGCGACCCGTTCGTGCAGTCGATGATCGACACCTTCGGCGCGCGCGTGATTCCCGGCAGCATCCGCCCCAGCGACGGTTGAGTGCCATTTGAAATCGCGGGCGTGGGTACCCACCGTACCCGGATGCGCCACCCAGACGTGCGGACGTGGATGGCCGCGGTTGGACCGGACGAAGACCATGGCGTATCCACACGCGCAACCCACCCAGATCACAGCGATTCCGGACGGATCGCAAAGGACGAACCCCCGATGAAAGGTCCCCTCGCCGGATTGATGCAGCAAGCGCAGCGCATGCAGGAAGAGATGAAGCGCGCGCAGGAGGAAATCGCGCAGATGGAAGTCACCGGCCAGGCCGGCGGCGGCCTCGTCAGCGTGCGCATGAGCGGTCGCCACGAAGTCCGTGCGGTCGCGATCGACCGCAAGCTGTTCGCCGACGATCCGGAAATGGCCGAAGACCTCGTCGCCGCCGCGTTCAACGACGCAGTCAACAAGGTCGCCGCCCTGAGCCAGCAGAAGCTCGGACACCTCGCCTCGGGCATGAACCTGCCGCCCGGGTTCAAGTTGCCGTTCTGAGGGAGCCGGGCCGAGGGCTGCGCATGCGGCGACGATCCAGCAGCGCCCTCGACCCCAACCGTCAGCCCCCAACCCTCAGCCGTCCACGAGCATGTCGTCCTCTCCACTCCTCGCCGACCTCGTCGAAGCGCTGCGATGCCTCCCCGGCGTCGGCGCCAAGACGGCACAGCGCATGGCGTTCCACGTGCTCGAACGCGATCGGGCCGGTGCGCGCCGCCTCGCCGAGCGGCTCGCGGCCGCGGTCGAGCGCATCGGCAACTGCTCGCGCTGTCGCACGTTCAGCGAGGAGCCGGTATGCCAGCTCTGCGCGAGCGCCGCGCGCGAGCGCAGCCTGCTCTGCGTCGTGGAGACGCCGGTCGACCAGCTCGCGATCGAACAGGCAACGGGCTATCGCGGCCAGTATTTCGTACTGCTCGGGCGCATCTCGCCGCTCGACGGCCTCGGGCCGAAGGAACTCGGCCTCGACGTGCTCGCTCACCGCCTCGCCGAGGGCGAAGTGCAGGAACTCATCGTCGCGACGAACCCGACCGTGGAGGGCGAGGCGACCGCACACATGCTCGCCCAGCTCGCGCGCGCGGCCGGCGTGCGCGCAAGCCGGTTGGCCCACGGCGTGCCGCTCGGCGGCGAACTCGAGTTCATCGATCGCGGCACGCTCGCGCATGCGTTCGGCGGCCGACTGGCGTTGTGACGCGGCGCTGGGTGATCCGTGATCGTGGGCCGCACGGCTGCTAGGCCTCCGGGCGCTGCCGTCGCCGGGCTTGCATGCGCGTATCCGACCTGAGAGCCTGAATTCCCGAGTCCGATGCCCGGCCGCCCATGACCGACACCCTGTTCGCACGAATCATTCGGCGCGAGATTCCCGCCGACATCGTCTACGAGGACGACGAGGTGCTCGCGTTCCGCGACATCAACCCGCAGGCACCCGTGCATGTGCTGTTCATCCCGAAGCGGCCGTTCGCGACGCTCAACGACGTCGGCGACGACGATGCGACGCTCGTCGGCCGGCTCGTCGTCGCAGCCGCGCGCTGGGCGAAGGCGCAGGGATTCGCCGAAGACGGCTACCGCGTGGTCATGAACTGCAATCGCGACGGCGGGCAGACCGTGTTCCACATCCATCTGCACCTGCTCGCCGGACGCCCCATGCATTGGCCGCCCGGCTGAGCGGCGTCACATGAACTGCGGCGGGTGCGCTCGCGGCGGATCCGGCCAGGTGCGGCTGTCGCCGATCCGCACGAGCGGCAGGCGTGCCAGGCATCCCGCGGGCGCCTGGGTCACGGCGGTCGCTTTCCAGGTGACGAACGCCGTGTTCGGGGGCAGCGTGCGACACGTAGCACTGATGACGCGTTCGCGCACCGATGCGATCGTGCCTGTGACCGCGACCTGGCGGCCGACCGCGTAATCGTCCGCGGAGAGGGCGGCGCCGCTGCAGGCGTAGAAGACCTGGCCCGGCTCGAGGCGCGTGTCGGGCCGGCCATCGCGACGCGCGAGCGGGAACGCGAGCACGCCGACGCACTGGCCGTCGTCACCCGATTCGCGTTCGAAGATGCGGCCGCCCCAGAGCACCGTCGCGCCGACATGGTCGCCTTCTACCGCGGCCGCGGGCGACGAGAACACCTTCGAGGCCGCTGCGTCGCCCGCGCCGCTCGCCGGCGCGGCAGCGAAGACGGCGACGACCGCGCAGGCCAGTGCATGCATGGGGGTCACGGTGACGGCTCCTCCGGGCGACCCGGCCATCCTACGTCACCGCCGTGTGCGCTTGGTTGCGCGCTGAGCGGCTACTTGTCGCCCGGCCTCGGCGTCGGCTGCGGATCGGGTCGGCGGTCGCGGACGATCACGGGCGGACCCCAGTAGCCCCAGCCCGGACCGAAATAACCCCAGCCCGGACCATAGCCGTACAACCACGGGTCGTAGTAGTACGGCGTCCGCACGTAAAGCGGCCGCTTCGGCCACAGGTAGACCGCGCTCGCGCTCACGTGCGGGTAGGCGTAGTCGAACTGGCCGACCTTGCCGTGGTCGGTCCCGGTCAGCTGGCCGACGACGGTGATCTCGCGGCCGCGATCGAACTCTTCCGGGTCGTAGAAGCCGGCGTGGCAGGCCATGAACCGGCCCTGGCTCGCGTCGCGGCGCGTCGGCCGCGCGCTCGCGTCGAGCTCCCGCGCGAGAATCTCGAAGCAGGTGGAATCCTGCATCGGTTCGACCTTGATGATCTCGCCGCCCCAGCGCACCGATTGCCCTTCGACGCGCGCGTCGCGCGGCGTCGTCGCGGCGAACTGGCCTTGCAGCGGTGCAGGTACGGTCGCGCACGAGGCAAGCCCGGCTGCGAGAACGGCGATCGTGACGATGTGACGCATGGCGAACCTTCGGTCGGCGACGGTTCGGGACTCCGTCTGCAGTGCCGCACCCTGACATGGTAACCGACGGGCCTGAACGACGGTTCGTCGCAGGCGGTCACCGGCGCCGCAGGCGGAACGCGCGCAAGCGCCGGACGAGCCTGGCGACACGCAGCGGCTCGGGCGCGGGCGAGCCGTAGCGCAGCGCGACGTACTCGTCGACGAGCGGATCGATCGCGGGCGCCGACGCAGGTGCGGCCGCATGCACGCGCGCGCGCAAGTCGAGCGGGCCCTCCGCCGTCCGCTCGTCGATGCCGCCGCGGGCGAGCGCGGCGCGGAAGCGCTGCCAGGCCCGATCGAGCGGGTCGCCGTGGTGCACGCGCCGGTCCCACATCGCCCATCCGGCCGCGAGCGCCATCGTCAATGCGAGCACGATCGAGAGCGCGAGCAGCAGGTCGCCGTGGCTCAGCTCGGAAGCGCCGAACTCGGTCAGCAGCGCATGCTGGCGAAGCGAATCGAACGAGATCACCGAGCGAGTCCAGAGGCTGTTGGCGATATCGAGCTGGTTGCGGAGTTCGCGCAACCAGCCCGAGCGCATCCATCCCGCGTTGGGGTCCGACTGCGCGGCGCCGAGTTCGATTCGGTCAGGGCTCACCGCTGCGGTCGGGTCGACACGCTTCCAGCCTTCGCCGTCGGACCATACCTCCGCCCAGGCGTGCGCGTCGGACTGCCGCACGAGCAGGTACTCGCTGCTCCACCAGCCGCCCTGATAGCCGGTCACGACGCGCGCGGGAATGCCCGCTGCGCGCATGAGGAACACGAACGCCGAAGCATAGTGTTCGCAGAAGCCGGCCTTCGTGCCGAACAGGAAATCATCGACGGTATCGCGCGCGAGCGGCGGCGGCTCGAGCGTGTAATCGAAGCTCGAATGGAACAGCTTGAGCGCGGCCTCGACGATTCGATCATCCGACCGGAGCTGATCGCGCCAGCGTCGAGCAAGCTCGCGCGCTTGCTTCCCGTACCCGGGAGGCAGCGCCAGCAGGCGCGCGCGGTCGGCACCGGGCAGGGACGTATCGAGCTTCGCATCGGGTGACGACTGCAGATCGTAGGTGCCGACGACCACCGGCCCCGGCCGGGCCACGAGGATCTGCTCACGGCTCAGCCGCGAACCCTCGGGAGCGACGATCGGCAGGTCCAGTGCGGGCAACCAGCGGCGGTCGCCGCTGCCTTCGAGGGTGACCGTATAGTCGTAGATGGGACTGCGCGCCGGCACTTGCGGCATCGCGTCGCTGGGCCGCGCATCGCTGAAGCGGCGCGTCCACGTGGTGCCGTCGAAATCGCTGAGCACGATCGTGCGGAAATAGAGCGACTGCGTGCGCGGCCGTGGCCCCTTGAATTCCGCCCGGAACGCCGGCGATTCGTCGAGCATGAGGCGGACGAACTGGCCCGGAGCCATGCTGTCGCTGAGGCCGGTGCTCGTCAGCGTGTCGTCACCACGCGTTCCCCAGAGCGGAGCGTTCAGGCGTGGCAGCAGCACGAACGCCGCGAGCGCGAGCGGCACCGCGATTCCGAGGAGCACGCTTGCGCGCCACAGGTCCGGCTGCAGCCGGCGCGGTTCGGCGAGCGGGGCCGGTTGCAGGGAGAGAAGACCCGCGATCACGAGTCCGAGCACGCCGCACACGGCGAGGCTGAACAGCAACGTCTGGGTGAAGAGCAGGGACGACATCAACACGAACGACGCGAAGCCGAGCGCGACGCGCGCGTCGCGTGTGCGCTCTGCTTCGAGCAGCTTGAGCGCGAGCATGCCGCACGCGAGCGCCGTGCCGGGCACGCGCCCGAAGATGTTGCCGTACTGCAGGGAGACGAACATGAGCAGAAAGACGGTCAGCGGCACGCGTACCCACCAGCTGACCGCGCCCGCCGCGCGCCGGCGCGTGATCACGCGCGGTGCGATCGTGGCCGCGAGTGCGAATGACAGGCCCGCGGGAAGATGGTCGACGTGCAAGGCGACCGTCGCCGCGACGGCGAGCGCGACGCGCTCGAACTGCTGGCGGTCGAGCAGGTCAGTCATCGCGGTCGACCGCTGCGCGACCTGGCATGAGTGCGAGCGCTCGCAGGCAGGCGCGAAGATGGTCGGCGCCCAGGGCGGGGCCGAGTGTCTCGTGCGGCAGGCGCAGGGAATAGGCGCGCTGCAGGCGCTCCGCAGCCATCGCCCATGCCGCGAGCCGACGGATGCGCGCCTCCTCGTCGAGTCCGCGCAGGCTCGCATGATCGAGCGCCAATGCTTCGCCCGACCGATGCTCGACGTCGCGGACGAGCAGGCTGTCGTGGCGTACCGATGCTTTCCATGCAATGAGTCGCGGCGGATCGCTCGGCCGATAGTCACGCAGACCGGCATGTTCTTCGCTCGCTCCGGCATGCGCCTGTTCGCCGATGCGCGTGTCGCCGGAAACCGGCAACGGCGGCGCCGCCCGTTCCGGTGACGGGTAGACGAGGATATCCACGTCGGGATTGACCCAGCTCCAGACCTGGAACAGCCCCAGCGGATAGTCGGTCCAGACCCGGATGCGCCCCGGTCGGTACCAGCCGCGGTGCGGGGTCTCGACGACCACGGACACGTCCGATGGCTGGTTCGCGTGCAGCGCGAACGCGGTCTCGAACGCGCCGTGGCGCAGGCGCAGCGAGGCGCGGTCGCGCGCGGCCGGATCGAAGCGCAGGTTCACGACGAACGGCTCGCCGGCGTAGGCTTCCGCCGCATGCACGCGCGCGAGCACGAGGCCGCTCGCGACGCGGAAGCCGGCGAACAGGCTGGCGGCCGCGACGCTGCCGAGCAGGCACGTGAACAGCACGGCCGGATTGTTGCCGTAATTCAGCGCGCCGACCAGCATGACGAACAGCAGCGCGGCGAACACGAGCCCGAACGGTGTCGGCAGCACGTAGATGCGCCGGCGATCGAGTCGCACGGGCAGGGCCTCCGGGCGCCGCAGGCGGGTCAGCGCAGGCAAGCGCCGCTCGGCCAGGGCGAGCGCGCGCAGGCGCCAGGACGCGAACGTGCTCGGCATCGGTCAGCGCAGCGGGGTCGACTCGAGCAACTGGGCGACCACCTTCGTCCGTTCGACGCGCGCGTTGGCGCCGAGGCCGAGGCGATGGCCCGCGACGAACGGGAACACTGCCTGCACGTCCTCCGGGACGCCATGCGGGCGACCCGCGAGCAGCGCATGCGCGCGCGCGGCGGAGAGCAATGCGAGCCCCGCTCGCGGCGACAGGCCGACGCGGATCTCGGGATGGTCGCGGCTCGCCGCGAGCAGCGCTTGCACGTACTCGATCAGGGCGGGGCTCGCGAGCACGCCTGCACAGGCGTGGCGCAGCGCGAGGATCTGGTCCGGCCCCAGGCACGGCGTGAGCGCCGCGATCACGTCGCGTCGATCGGTCGCGCCGAGCATCGCGCGTTCGGCATCGCGATCGGGATAGCCGAGGCTCATGCGCAGCATGAAGCGGTCGAGCTGGGAATCGGGCAGCGGCCAGGTGCCGGCGAGGTCGAGCGGGTTCTGAGTCGCGACGACGAAGAACGGCGGCGCGAGGCGATGCGTGGTGCCGTCGACGGTGACCTGGCCCTCGGCCATCGCCTCGAGCAGCGCACTCTGCGTCTTCGGCATCGCGCGGTTGATCTCGTCGGCGAGCAGGAGCTGGGTGAAGAGGGGCCCGGGATGGAACTTGAATACGCCCGCCTCGCGTTCGTAGATGCCGACGCCGATGATGTCCGACGGCAACAGGTCGGAGGTGAACTGCACGCGCTGGAAGCCCAGTCCGAGCGTTGCGGCGAGGGCGTGCGCGAGCGTGGTCTTGCCGACGCCCGGAAGGTCCTCGATGAGCAGGTGGCCCCCGGCGAGCAGGCAGACGAACGCGAGGCGCACTTCGTGCTTCTTGCCGAGCACGACCGTGTTGACCTGGCGCACGGCGCGCGCGAGCGCGTCGCGCAGGTCGGCCGGCAGGGGTTGCGCGATGGGGTCGGTTTCGTTCATGCGGCTCCGTCGTGTCGGGGAATTCCTACGCCGGTCGCCCTCGCCGACCGACTTGCCGCGCTCGCGGCCTTGCGGCACTCTGCACCGCCGTTGCGGTCGAACGCAATGGCGCGGCGAGCCCCGTCGCTGCGACGTCGTACGCGCGCACCGGTCGGAGCGTCGCTCCGGCGAACGACCCGAGGACCGCCCGCACGATGTTCCGCCCACTCGAAGTCTTCATCGGCCTGCGCTACACGCGCGCGAAGCGGCGCAATCATTTCATCTCGTTCATTTCGCTGGTGTCGATCCTCGGCATCGCGGTGGGCGTGACCGCGTTGATCACGGTGATCTCGGTCATGAACGGCTTCGACAAGGAGCTCAAGGACCGCATCCTCGGCATGGTATCGCACGCGACCATCGAGGGTATCGGCGAGACCGTGCGCGACTGGCCCGAAGCGCTGAAGGTCGCGCGCGCCGACAGGCACGTGCTCGGCGCCGCGCCGTACGTCGAGCGCCAGGCGATGCTGCAGGGCGCGCGCGTGAGCGGCGCGATCATCCGCGGGGTCGACCCCGCGCTCGAGCCGGGCGTTTCCGAGATCGGCGCGCGCATGGTCGAGGGCCGGCTCGACGATCTCGTGCCGGGCAAGTTCGGCATCGTGCTCGGCAAGGAACTCGCGATGACGCTCGGCGTCGGCGTCGGCGACCTCGTCACGGTGTTCGCGCCCGAGTTCAGCGCGACGCCGATCGGCGCGATACCGCGCATGAAGCGCTTCACCGTGGTCGGCGTGTTCGAGGCGGGCATGCAGGAGTACGACTCCGGCCTCGCGGTGGTCGCGCTGCAGGATGCGCAGACGCTCTATCGCCTCGACGGGCCGACCGGCATCCGCCTGCGCCTGGACGACATGTTCCAGGCATTTCCGGTCGGGCGCGAGCTGTCGCAGCAGCTCGGCCAGTTCTACCGCGTGACCGACTGGATGCAGGGGCACAGCAACTTCTTCAAGGCGATCGCGATGGAGAAGAAGGTGATGTTCCTGATCCTCTCGCTGATCGTCGCGGTCGCCGCATTCAACCTCGTGTCGACCCTCGTCATGCTCGTGCAGGACAAGCAGGCCGATATCGCGATCCTGCGCACGCTCGGCCAGAGCCCGGCCTCGGTGATGGGCACGTTCATGGTGCAGGGTGTGCTCGTCGGCACGCTCGGCATCGCGCTCGGCGTGCTGTTCGGAGTGCTGCTCTCGCTCAACCTGAGCGCGATCGTGCACTGGATCGAGCGGACCTTCCACGTGACGTTCCTGTCGCCGGACGTCTACTACATCAGCGAGCTTCCGAGCGACCTGCACGGATCCGACGTCGTCTGGATCACGCTCACCGCGTTCCTGTTCTGCACGTTCGCGACGCTGTACCCCGCACGACGCGCGGCGAAGACCGATCCCGCCGCCGCTCTGCGCTATGAATAGCATGGACCAACGGCCGGGGCCCAAGGCCGGAGAGCACGAAGCAGGCAGCCACCGCAGGACGAGCAAGGTGCGATGAGCGGAACGACGACGAACGGACAAGACGATGCACGCTTCCCAACCCTCAGCCCCCGGTCCTGACGTCGTACTGTCGGCCACGGGCGTCGCCAAGACGTACCAGGAAGGCAAGCTGCGCACCGACGTGCTGCGCGGCGTCGACCTGTCGGTGCGGCGCGGCGAGACCGTCGCGATCGTCGGTGCGTCGGGCACCGGCAAGAGCACCCTGCTGCACATTCTCGGCGGCCTCGACGCACCGAGCGCGGGCGAGGTCAGCGTCACCGGAACGGCGATGTCGCGCCTGTCGGACCGCGCGCGCGGCGAGCTGCGCAACCGGGCCCTCGGATTCGTCTACCAGTTCCATCACCTGTTGCCGGAATTCACCGCGATCGAGAACGTCTGCATGCCGCTGCTGATCCGCGGTGGCGCGATCGGCGACGCGCGCGAGCGCGCAGTCGCGCTGCTGCGGCGCGTCGGACTCGGCGAGCGGCTCGAGCACAAGCCGGGCGAGCTGTCCGGTGGCGAACGCCAGCGCTGCGCGGTCGCGCGCGCGCTCGTGACGCGACCCGCGTGCGTGCTCGGCGACGAGCCGACCGGCAACCTCGACGAGCGCAACGCGGCGCACGTGTACGACCTCATGCTGGAGCTCAACCGCGAGATCGGCACTGCGCTCGTGCTCGTCACGCACGACCCGAAGCTCGCGGCGCGCGCGGATCGCGTGCTGGAACTTTCCGCCGGAGCGCTGCACCCGCGCACCGCGTAGTTCCGTGGCACGAACAGGGCCGCGACGGAAGGCGGTCGGGCGCACGCAGGAGGCGAGGGCAGGATGCTCGAAGCGCGAATTCCGATCGTCGGCGTCGGTGCGGCTGTCGCAATGCTGTGCGGCGCGATCGCAGTACACGGCCTTCCCGGCTTGCCGCCGCGCGGGATCGATGTCGCGCTGACGATCGGCGGCGCGCTCGCGCTGCCGTGGCCGCGCCTGCGACCCGTCGGCTGGCTCCTGCTCGGCTTCGGCTGGTGCGCGTTCCAAGCGGGGGGTGCGCTCGATGCGCGCCTGCCGGCCGAGCTCGAAGGTCGCGACGTGCTCGTCACTGGCACGATCGACGGGCTGCCGTTGCGCCGCGACGATGCGACCCGCTTCGTGCTGCGCGTCGACGACGCGCGACTCGACGGCGCGGACCTGCCCCTGCGCGGGCGCGTACGCGCTTCGTGGTACGACGCGCCCGCGGGTGTGCCCGCGGCCTGCGAACGGTGGCAGTTGCTGCTGCGCCTCAAGCGACCGCGCGGACTCGTCAATCCGGGTGGCTTCGATGCCGAGCGCCAGGCGCTCGAGCGTGGCATCGTCGCGGTCGGTTACGTGCGCGAGGCCGGCGACGATCGCCGCGTCGCCGCGCGCACCGCGTGCATCGATCGCCTGCGCGAGTCGGTCGCGGACGGCATCGCGGCCCGCGTCGCCGATGCGCACGATGCCGCGCTGCTGCGGGCGTTCGCGATCGGCGACACGCGCGGGCTCGAGCAAGGCGATTGGGAGGTCGCGCGCGCGAACGGCATTCCGCACCTGATCGCGATCTCGGGATTCCATGTCGGCGTCGCGGGTCTGTTCGGCGTGGCCCTCGCATGGCTGACGTGGGCCGTGTTCCCGCGCCTCGCCCTGTGGCTGCCGTATCCGCTCGTGCGCGCGCCGGCGGCGTTGCTCGCCGCGGCGCTGTACGGGTTGCTCGCGGGCGGGAGCCTGCCGACGATGCGCACGCTCGCGATGATCGCGGTCGTCGCCGCGATGCGCTTCGGCCGCCGCGACGGCGGCGCGGCGCACACGCTCGCACTCGCGTTGCTCGCGATCCTGCTCGTCGACCCGCTCGCCACGCTCGAGGCCGGATTCTGGCTCTCGTTCGTCGGCGTCGCCTTCCTCATGCTCGCGCTCGGGCCCGTGCGCGGCCGCCTGCGCTTCCTGCGCGAGCTCGGCTTCGGCCAGTTGGTCATGACGATCGCGCTCCTGCCGCTGTCGGTATGGTTCTTCGGCGAGACGTCGCTCGTCGGCGCACTGTCCAACCTGGTCGCCGTGCCCGTCGTAAGCTTCGTGATCGTGCCGCTGTGCCTGCTCGGCGTACTCGCGCTGTTGACCTGGCCGGCACCTGCGGCGCTGCTGCTGGCAATGGCCGCCAACGTCGCCCATGCGCAGTGGTGGCTCCTGCAACGGACGGCGGCCTGGCCGGGTGCGCACTGGTACGTACCCGAAGCGCCCTCGTGGGCGACGTGGCTCGCGCTCGCAGGCGCGCTCTGGTTGTTCCTGCCTCGCGCGGTGCCGGGACGCCTGCTCGGAGCGCTGCTGTTCCTGCCGTTGCTCTGGCCGCCGCGCGCGGCGCCCGGCCCCGGCGCGTTCGAGGCGGTCGTCATCGACGTCGGCCAGGGGCTCGCGGTGCTCGTGCGCACGCGGGACCATGCGCTGCTGTTCGATGCCGGTGCGCGCTACCCGTCGGAGTTCGATCTCGGGGAGGTCGCGGTGCTGCCGAGCGTGCGCGCGCTCGGCGTCGGGCGCCTCGACCGCCTCGTGGTCAGCCACGGCGACAACGACCATGCCGGCGGCGCGGCGGCCGTCGCCCAGGCGTTCCCGCGTGCCGAACGTTCCAGCGGCGAACCCGAGCGCATCGCGATCGGCGCCGCGCCGTGCCACGCGGGCGAGACCTGGGAGTGGGACGGCGTGCGCTTCCGCATGCTGGGTCCGTCGGCGGAGACCGTCGCGACGGCCGCGCGCGGCAACGACCGCTCATGCGTGCTGCTCGTCGAGGGACGCGCGGGGCGGCTGTTGCTGCCGGGCGACATCAGCCGTCGCGTCGAAGCCGACGTCGCTGCCGTCGTCGGTGCAGGACCGCCGCTCGCCGTCGTCGTGCCGCACCACGGCAGCCGCAGCTCGTCGAGTCCGCGGTTCCTCGCCGCATTGCGCCCGGTGATCGCGGTCGTTTCGGCCGGCTGGCGCAACCGATTCCACCATCCCGCGGCCGACGTCGTCGCACGCTACCTTGCGATCGGCTCCGAGCTCGTCAACACCGCCGACGCCGGAGCGGTGCGGCTCGCGTTCCCGGCCGATGCGCGGCCTCGCATCGTCGCGCGCGAACGCGTGCGGCAATGGCGCTACTGGCGCGAGGGCGTGCGGGATGCGGGAGCTGGCGTGCGCCAGGACGCGCCTGCGTCGACGCCCTCACAGACTGCATCGGCGGCGCTGCTATGATGCCGCCAGCGACGTTATCCGAAGGGTGTCACGTGTTCGAACTCCTGATGGCCGGCAGCTGGGCGATGTTGCCGATCCTGGTCTGTTCCGCGATCGCGCTGGCGATCATCCTCGAGCGTTTCTGGACCTTGCGCCGCAAGACCGTCGTCCCGCCGGGGCTCGGCAACGAGGTGCGCGAGTGGGCGCGCACGCGCAAACTCGACCCCGAGCATCTCAACGCCTTGCGTACGAACTCGCCGCTCGGCGAGTTGCTCGCCGCCGCGCTCACGGTGCGCAACCGCCCGCGCGAAGTCATCAAGGAGCGCGTCGAGGACACCGGCCGCCACGTCGTGCACCGTCTGGGGCGTTTCCTCAACACGCTCGGCACGATCGCGCTGATTTCGCCGCTGCTCGGCCTGCTCGGCACCGTGTTCGGCCTCATCCGCATGTTCTTCGCGGTGATGGTCAGCGGCGTCGGCGACCCGCTCAAGATGGCCGGCGGCATCGGCGAGGCGCTCGTCTGCACCGCGGCGGGCTTGTGCGTCGCGATTCCGGCTTACGCATTCCACCGCTACTTCCGCAGTCGTGTCGACGGGCTCGTGGTCGAGATGGAGCGCCAGGTGTTCCTGCTCACCGACGAACTCACCGCGACCACCGAGGTGCCCGCGGCCGCCCCTGCCGGCGCAGTGCGCGTCGCGCGCTCGGCAGTCTGAGGCCACCGACGTGAGGATCGCTGCCGCCCGCCGCGAGGACGACTTCGAGATCAACGTGATCTCGCTCATCGACGTGCTGCTGACCCTGCTCATGTTCTTCGTGCTGACCACGACGTTCGTGCAGAACTCGCGCATGCAGGTGAGCCTGCCGCAAGCCGAGTCGAGCGAGCAGACCGAGCAGCGCGATGCGTTCGTCGTGCTGATCGACCGCGATGGGCGCTACTACATCGACAACAACGAGGTACTGAACCCGGGGCTCGATTCGCTCAAGGAAGCGATCTCGCGTTTCGCCGGCGACGACCGCTCGCGCGCGGTCGTGCTGCGTGCGGACGCGATGACGCCGCACCAGGCGGTCGTCACCGCGATGGACGCGCTCGGCCAGCTCGGCTTCACGCGCCTGTCGATCGCCATCGCACAGACACAGGCGGCGGGCGCCAAGTGAACCAGGCAGACGCGGCGACGCGTTCGAGCCTGGCGGTCTACCTGCGGCTGCTCGGTCATGCGCGCCGCTACTGGTTCGTCGCATCGGTCGTCGTCGTGGCGATGGTCACCGACGCGGCCTGCATGGGCCTGTTCGCGGGCACGATCAAGCCGATGCTCGACAACCTGTTCATCGCGCGCGACCCGGTCAGCATCTTCTGGATCCCGATCGTCATCGTGGCGATCTTCGCGCTGCGCAGCGTCGCGATCTACACGACGGATTTCGGCACCGCCTACGTCGGACGCGGCGTCGTGCAGCAGTTGCGCCAGCAGGTCTTCGATCACTACCTGCGCCTGCCGGCTTCGTTCTTCGACCGGGAGTCGTCCGGCCACCAGATCGCGCGCATCACCTACAGTTCGGAGCAGGTCGCGCAGGCGACCACCGAGGCGGTCAAGATCGCGGTCATCGACGGCCTCAGCGTCGTCGCCTACGTCGCCGTCATGCTGCGCGCGAGCGTGCAGCTCACGCTCGCATTGCTCGTGATGGTGCCGCTGGTCGGCGCGCTCGTGGTCTGGGTCGGCCGCCGCTACCGGCGCATCAGCCGCCGCATCCAGGGCTCGATGGGTACGGTCAGCGGCGTGATCGAGGAAGTCGTCGGCGCGAATCGGGAAGTGAAGGTGTTCGGCGGCCAGGCGTACGAGTCCGCGCGCTTCAACGAAGTCTCCGAGCAGGCGCGCCGACTCGGGCTCAAGGTCGCGTCGACGAACGGGCTGTCGAGCGCGCTCGTGCAGCTGATCGCGGCGCTGTCGCTCGCGCTGATCATCTACTTCGCGACGCGGCCGTCGATGCTCGACGTACTGTCGCCGGGCGCGTTCACCTCGCTGATCCTCGCGATGGGCGGCATCCTGCCGTCGCTCAAGCGCCTCACCACGGTGCAGGCGAACCTGCAACGCGGCATCGCCGCCGCGGACGAGATCTTCGGCCTGATCGACACGCCGCCGGAACGCGACGAGGGCACGGTCGAGCTCGCGCGCTGCCGAGGGGACATCGTGCTGCGCGAGGTCGGCATGCGCTACCCCGGCACGACGCGTGCCGCGCTCGAGGGCATCGACATCGCGTGCGCCCACGGCAGCGTGACCGCACTCGTCGGTCGCTCCGGCAGCGGCAAATCGACGCTCGCAAGCCTGATCCCGCGCTTCCATGAGCCGTCTTCGGGCGAGATCCTGCTCGACGGTCGCCCGCTCGCGGACTACACCCTCGCGAGCCTGCGCCGGCAGATCGCCTGGGTCGGGCAGGGCGTCGCGCTGTTCGACGACAGCGTCGCGCGCAACATCGCCTACGGCGCGCTCGCCGACGCGAGCGAGGCCGACATCGTCGCCGCGGCCCAGGCCGCCAACGCGATGGAGTTCATCGGACAGATGCCGCAAGGCATCCACAGCCGCATCGGGGCGGGCGGCAGCCTGCTCTCGGGCGGCCAGCGCCAACGCATCGCGATCGCGCGCGCGCTGCTCAAGGACGCGCCGATCCTCATCCTCGACGAGGCGACGAGCGCGCTCGACAGCGAGTCGGAACGACTCGTCCAGGACGCCCTGCAGCGGCTCATGCGCGATCGCACCGTCATCGTGATCGCGCACCGGCTGTCGACGGTCGAGCATGCCGACCAGATCGTCGTGCTCGATCGCGGCCGCGTCGTGGAACGCGGCACGCACGCAGCGCTGATCGCGCGCGCAGGCAGCTATGCGGCGCTGCACCGGCTCCAGTTCAAGGACGCGCCGGTGGCGCTGCCCGCGCGGGCCGATGCCTGAGCGATGGCTGCGAGCCTGCCAGCGATGCCGGGGGTACGCGACGCCGGCCGCGCCGGGGCGGAACGTTGAGCACGTTCGCGCAGCGCATCACGCGCATCTGGTACGACGGCGAGCCGGTGCCATGGTGGTTGCGGTTGCTCGTGCCGGCCTATCGCGGTTTGCGCCGGCTGCACCTCGCGCCGTATGCGCTCGGCCTGCGGCGCCCCGCGCGCATCGCGGCACCGGTCATCGTCGTCGGCAACCTCACCGCGGGCGGTAGCGGCAAGACGCCGCTCGCGATCGCACTCGCCGAGAACCTGCGCCTGCACGGGTTTCGTCCCGGCGTGGTCAGCCGCGGTTACGGCGGCACCGAGACGGGGCCGTTGCTGCTCGACGACGTGCCCGACCCGCGGCGCGTCGGCGACGAACCGTGCGTGATCCGGCGCCGCGCCGGCGTCGAAGTCGCGGTCGGCCGCGACCGCGCGCGCGCGGCTGCCTTGCTGCTCGAGCGCGGCGTCAACGTCGTCATCGCCGACGATGGCCTGCAGCATGTCGCGCTCGCACGCGACATCGAGATCTGCGTCGTCGACGGCCAGCGCCGTTTCGGCAATGGCCTGCTGCTGCCGGCGGGCCCGCTGCGTGAGCCGCTTGCGCGCCTAGACACGATTCCCTTCCGCGTCTGCAACGGTGGCGCCGCGCAAGCGGGCGAGATTCCGATGCGACTCGTCGGCGACGTCGCGGTGCCGGTGCAGCGTGCGGCGGCGACGCGGCCGCTCGATGCGTTCGCGGGCCGACGCGTGCACGCGGTCGCCGCGATCGGCAATCCCGAGCGGTTCTTCCTCGCGCTACGCACGCACGGCATCGAGGTCGTGCCGCACGCGTTCGCCGATCATCATGCGTTCGCGCCCGCCGACCTCGCCTTCGGCGACGGGCTGCCCGTGCTCATGACGGAGAAGGACGCGGTCAAGTGCGTGCCGTTCGCCGAGGCGCACCACTGGTGCGTCCCGGTGCGCGCGGAGTTGCCGGCGTCGTTCTTCGATGCGGTGATCGAACGCCTGCGCGCCGCGAAAGCACGCTGAAAGCATCCCGGGTCGACAATGCACGGGTGCGCCGGTCCGGTGCGCACCCACCCTCGCGCGAGGTTCCCTCCGTGGACAGTTGCAGTAGCCCCAGACGAAGCAACGCTGCCTCCGCGGAGCGAATGGCCGGCTGACGCGAGCGCGTCGGCATCGCGGCGATTCCTCGTGGCGGCAGCGTTCCGCCACGACATCCGGAGTCGCCCATGTTCAAGTTCCTTCCGATCTCCTTCGGTACGTCGCCGCTGGCCGCGATCGCGGCTGCGGTGCCGGCGGCCCTGCGCCTCGAGCGCGAAGACCGCACCGCGAACGCGGCACCGCATCCCCTCATCGAGTTCGTCCGCCTCGAGCCGGCGGCCGTGCTCGCGCGCGTCGGCGTCACCGCCGAGGGCCTCGATGCGGACGAGGTCGCGGCGCGGCTCGCCGAGCACGGCCCCAATGCGGTCGCACCGGAGCGTCGCCGGCCGTTCCTGCTCGAGATCGCACACCGCTACCTCACCAATCCCGTCAACCTGCTGCTGAGCGTGCTCGCGATCGCTTCATGGCTGGGCGACGACGCGATCGGCGCGTCGATCATGATCGCGATGGTCCTGATGGCGGTGTTCCTTTCGTACTTCCAGGAGGCGCGCACCGGCCGCGCGGTCGAGCGGCTGCGCAGCCTCGTCAGCAACACGGCGACGGTTCGACGCGTGCCCGCAATCGGTGACGACGGCGCGCGCAAGCCGTCGGCGAAGACCGAAGTGCCGATCGAGGGCCTCGTCCCCGGCGACGTCGTGCAGCTCGCCGCAGGCGACATGATTCCGGCGGATCTTCGCCTGCTGGCGGCGAAGGACCTGTTCGTCAACCAGTCGGCGCTGACCGGCGAATCCATGCCGCTGGAGAAGTTCGCGGCCGCGGACGCCGAGGCCACGGCACCGCTCGAAGCCCGCAACCTCTGCTTCATGGGCAGCAACGTCGTCAGCGGCAGCGCCGTCGGCGTGGTCGTCGCGACCGGTGCGCGCACGACCTACGGCGCGCTCGCCGGCTCGATGGTCGGCGCACGGGTGCAGACGAGCTTCGACAAGGGCGTGCAGCGCTTCGCCTGGCTCATGATCCGCTTCATGGCGGTGATGGTGCCGCTCGTGTTCCTCGTCAACGGACTCGCGAAGGGCGCATGGCTCGACGCGTTCATGTTCGCGGTCGCGGTGTCGGTCGGCCTCACGCCCGAGATGCTGCCGATGATCGTCACGATCAATCTCGCCAAGGGCGCGATGGCGATGGCGAAGAAGGATGTCGTCGTCAAGCGCCTCAACGCGATCCAGAACTTCGGCGCGATCGACGTGCTGTGCACGGACAAGACCGGCACCCTGACGCAGGACAAGGTGATCCTCGAGCGCCATGTCGACGTGCGCGGCGAGGTCGACGAGGACGTGCTCGCGTTCGCATTCCTCAACAGCCAGTACCAGACGGGGCTGCGCAACCTGCTCGACGTCGCGGTGATCGAGCGCGTCGACGCGCGGGAGCGCGGTCGCCTGCTGGAGGAATACGCCCTCGTCGACGAAGTGCCCTTCGACTTCACCCGCCGGCGCATGTCGGTGGTCGTGCGCAACCGGGCCGGGCGCCACTTCATCGTCGCCAAGGGTGCGGTGGCGGAGATGCTCGGCATCTGCAGCCGCGTGCGCGGAGCCGACGGCGAGCTAGAGGCCGACGACGCGCGCCTCGCGCAAGCGCGTCGCGTCGCGCGCGACATGAACGACGACGGTTTCCGCGTGATCGCGCTCGGCATGCGCGAGGTCGAAGCGAAGGCAGCGTACTCGCGCGCGGACGAGGCCGACCTCGTGCTCACGGGTTTCGTCGCCTTCCTCGACCCGCCGAAGGACAGCGCCGCGGATGCGATCCGCGCGCTCGCCGCCCACGGCGTCGCGGTGAAGGTGTTGACCGGCGACAACGACATCGTCACGCGCAACGTCTGTCGCCAGGTCGGCCTGCGCGTGGACCGCTACCTCGTCGGTCCGCAGGTGCAGGCGATGAGCGACGCCGAGCTCACCGTCGCGGCGCGCGACACGCAGGTGTTCGCGCGCCTCGATCCGGCGCAGAAGGTGCGCGTGATCCAAGCGCTGCACCGCGACGGCTGCGTGGTCGG
>NZ_DATDMY010000046.1:0-21362 GCF_036518555.1 Dokdonella sp.
GCGGCTCTGGCGCGAGGACGACACGATCCCGTTCGACTGCAACAAGCCGTTCGCGACCGCCGACTTTCCGCTCGCGCGCTTGCCCGACCTGATCGGCGAGGCGCCGACGCGTATCCCGTCGATGCCGCGGGCGCAGGTCAAGGACGTGGCGATCTACCGCAGCGGCCTGTGCGGCAGGCCGCACGTCTACATCAAGCTCGAGGACGAGCGCGGCTACGGCAATGTCGAGTACGACGATCGCGGCCGGCTGGTGTCCGCGGAGATCCAGTAGGGAACGACTACGCGGGCAAGCGCCGGATGTGCGCGCCGAGGCCGCCGAGCTTCTCCTCGATGTTCTCGTAGCCGCGGTCGATGTGGTAGACGCGGTCGATCAGCGTGTCGCCGCTCGCGACGAGGCCGGCGAGGACGAGCGACGCCGATGCGCGCAGGTCGGTCGCCATCATCGGCGCGCCCGACATCTTCTCGACGCCCCTGATGATCGCGCTGTTGCCTTCGAGCTGGATGTCGGCGCCGAGTCGCTGCAACTCGAGCGCGTGCATGAAGCGATTCTCGAACACCGTCTCGGTGATGATGCCGACGCCTTCGGCGACGCAGTTGAGCGCGGTGAACTGCGCCTGCATGTCGGTCGGGAAGGCCGGATACGGCGCGGTCGTGACATTGACCGCCTTCGGCCGGCGGCCGCGCATGTCGAGCTCGATCCAGTCGTCGCCGGTGTTGAGGTGCGCGCCGGCGTCCTCGAGCTTGGACAGCACCGCGTCGAGCGTCTTCGGTCGTGCGTGCTTGGCGGTGACCTTGCCACCGGTGATCGCGCCGGCGACGAGGAAGGTACCGGTTTCGATGCGGTCCGGGAGCACCTCGTAGGTCGTGCCCGACAGGCGCTCGACGCCCTCGATCACGAGCGTCGCGGTGCCGGCCCCGCTGATCCTCGCGCCCATCGAGTTGAGGCAGTTGGCGAGGTCGACGACCTCGGGCTCCTGCGCCGCGTTCTCGATGATCGTCGTGCCGTGCGCGAGCGCGGCGGCCATCATGAGGTTTTCGGTCCCGGTGACGGTGACGAGGTCCATGTTGATGCGGGCGCCGCGCAGGCGCTTCGCACGCGCCTTGATGTAGCCGCCCTCGACGCTGACCTCGGCGCCGAGCGCCTGCAGGCCCTTGAGGTGCAGGTCGACCGGGCGCGAGCCGATCGCGCAGCCGCCGGGCAGCGAGACCACGGCTTCGCCGAAGCGCGCGACGAGCGGACCGAGCACGAGGATCGACGCGCGCATCGTCTTGACGAGGTCGTACGGCGCGAAATAGCGCTTGGCCGGGCGCGGGTCGACGTGGATCTTCATGCGCTCGTCGATGACGAGTTCGACGCCCATCTGGCCGAGCAGTTCCATCGTCGTGGTCACGTCGTGCAAGTGCGGCACGTTGCTGATCGTGACCGGACCGTCGGCCAGCAGGGTGGAGGCGAGAATCGGCAGCACGGCGTTCTTCGCCCCGGAAATCCACACGTCGCCGTTGAGGGGCTGTCCGCCGTTGATAACGATCTTTGCCATGGGTCTTCTATGCGAGGGCTGAGGTCTGGAGGGCTGAAAGTAACCGTGGTGCCGTGAGCGTGCCGTAGCAGGCGTGGACGGGTCGAGGAGCGGGGAAAATCCCGCGCCGCGCCGGCCCTCAGCCCCCGGCCCCCGGCCCTGCTTCTTCGGGCGTCAGGGTCCGCAGCGACAGCGCGTGGATCGCGCCGCCCATGAGCTCGCCGAGCGTCGCATAGACCATCCGATGGCGCGCGAGCGGCAACTTGCCGGCGAACGCCGGGCTCACGACGAGCGCCTCGAAATGCACGCCGTCCGGACCGTGTACCTCGACTTTCGCGTCCGGCATGCCGCGCTGGATCAGACTCTGCACGGTGGAACTGTCCATATTCGGTGCCTCCTGGGGCGATCGGCGGGCGAGTGCGGGCTTCGCGTGCGACGCCAAGGCCGCATGACCCGTCCTGTAGCCGGCCTGCCGGACCAATCCCGGCGGGGAAGCGGCTACAATGGAGGCGGCGCATGGTACTCAAAATCCTTGGGCAGCGCAGAAAACCCGATGTCTTCCACGCCTATGCGGCCCTCCACCTCGCCACGATGAACGCCCAGATGCTCGCCGCCGCCCGCCCCCTGAGCAATCCGCTGCTCGACGCGACCGCGCTCGTGCGCAGCGCCCAGGCCGTCATCGCGACCGAGGCGCAGGCGATCGAGGCGCTGCACGGACGCATCGACGCGAACTTCCTGCGCGCCTGCCAGCTCATGTTCGAGTGCAGCGGCCGCGTGGTCGTCTCCGGCATGGGCAAGTCCGGCCACATCGCGCGCAAGATCGCCGCGACCCTCGCCTCGACCGGGACGCCCGCGTTCTTCGTCCATCCGGGCGAAGCGAGCCATGGCGACCTCGGCATGATCACGCAGAAGGACGTCGTGCTCGCGCTCAGCAATTCGGGCGAGACCGACGAGCTGCTGACGATCCTGCCGCTGATCAAGCGCCAGGGCATACCGCTCATCGCGATGAGCGGCAACAACGGCTCCACGCTCGCGCGCCTCGCCGACGTGCACCTCGATACGAGCGTGCCGGCCGAGGCGTGCCCCCTCGGCCTCGCGCCCACGTCGAGCACGACGGCCGCGCTCGTGATGGGCGATGCGCTCGCGATCGCGCTGCTCGAGGCACGCGGCTTCACCGACGAGGACTTCGCGCGCTCCCACCCGGCCGGCAGCCTCGGCCGCCAGCTGCTCTTGAAGATCAGCGACGTCATGCACAGCGACGGCCAGATTCCGGCCGTCGGGCCCGACGTCACCTTGACCGAGGCGCTCGTCGAAATGACGCGCAAGGGCCTCGGCATGACCGCGATCGTCGACCCCGCCGACCAGCGCCTGCTCGGCGTGTTCACCGACGGCGACCTGCGCCGCGCGGTCGACGACGACGACATCGACCTGCGCACGACGCCGGTCACGCGGCTCATGACCGCGCAGCCGAAGACGATCACCGCGGACAAGCTCGCGGTCGAGGCGGCGCAGCTCATGGAAGCGCACAAGATCCACGCCCTGCTCGTCGTCGATGCGGACAACCGCGTCGTCGGGGCGCTCAACATCCACGATCTGCTGCGCGCGCGGGTGGTCTGAACAGCGAAGGCCGAGGGCTCGAGGGCCGAAAGGCGCACCCCGCCGAGCCGCGTTCCTCGCCCGTCACGTCCCGGCCCACGGCCATCGCCAACCCTCAGCCCCCAGCCCTCGACTGCATGCCCTTCACCCACTTCGCCGACCTGCCCGAAGACATCCGCGAACGCGCTGCGCGCGTGAAGCTCGCCGTGTTCGATGTCGACGGCGTACTCACCGACGGCCAGCTTACCTTCACCGCGGACGGCCACGAGATCAAGACGTTCCACGTACTCGACGGACTCGGCTTCAAGCGCCTGCTCGCGAACGGCATCGAGGTCGCCGTGATCACCGCGCGGATCAGCCATGTCGTGACCGAGCGCATGGCCGCGCTCGGCGTCGCGCACGTCTACCAGGACCAGCAGGACAAGCGCGCCTGCCTCGACGAACTCCTGCACGCGCTCAAGCTCGGCGCGGACGACGTCGCGTACACCGGCGACGACCTGCCCGACCTCGCCGCGATGCAGAAGGTCGGCCTCGCCATCGCGGTCGCGAACGCGCATCCATGGGTGCGCGAGCGCGCGCATTGGCGCACGCGCCTCGCCGGCGGCAACGGCGCAGCGCGCGAGGTGTGCGACCTGATCCTCGGCGCGCAGGGTCGTGGCGAATCCGAGCTGGCCGCGTTCCTGCGCTGACCGCCGATGGAGCGCCGCTACTGGGTGATCGTCTTCGTGCTCGGCCTGCTCGCCATCGGCACCGAGGCGCTGCTGTGGCTCGTGCGCGAGCGCACCAATGCAGAAACGTTCGCGGGCCCGCCGCGGTCCGACTACACGCTCGGCGACTTCACGCTCGACGCGCTGGATTCGGAAGGCAAGCGCACGTTCCAGGTCCGCGGGCCGCGCCTAGCGCGGCGCGGCGACGACGGCTCGATCTTCGTCGACTCGCCCGAATACGCGCTCGTCGACGGCACCGGGCATCCCTGGAGCGGTACGTCCGACTCGGCCTGGGTGGACAAGGAAGGCTCGGTCATGAAGCTGCTCGGTCACGTCGAGATGCACCGCGCAGCCACCGCCGACGACGCCTCCGACCCGGTCGACGTCGTGACGCGCGACCTCACCACCTGGCCGAAGGCGAAGAAGATGGAGACCGCGGCCGCGGCGACGATCACCCGACCGGGCTCTATACTGCGCGGCACCGGCCTTCGCGGCGATCTCAACGACAAGTCCCTGGAGCTCCTCTCCGATGTCAGCTCGACCCTGCAATCGAGGCACGCGCGCGACGGCGCGCATTGACCGCCCGCTGCGCATCTTCGCCGCGCTGCTCGCCTGTCTCGCCGTGCCGGCGGCGCATGCGCTCGGCAGCGACCGCGACAAGCCGATGGACATCACGGCCGATTATTCGAAGATCAACCAGGGCAAGGACAAGCAGCCGGGCACGACCTACCTGCGCGGCAACGTGCGCGTCGTGCAGGGCACGATGAAGGCGACCGCGGCCGAAGCGACGATCCACCAGAAATCCAACGGCGACGTGCTGCGCGTCGTGCTGACGGGCAAGCAGGCGCACGTCGAGCAGCAGCAGGACGGCGGCGGCACGATGACCGCCGATGCCGACCAGATCGACTTCAACAACGACACGAGCGTCGCGGTGCTCACGGGCAACGTGAAGGTCGTGCAGGCTGGCCGCGGCGAATTCCGCGGCGAGAAGATGACCTATAACACGAATACCGGCGAAATGGAAAGCGGCGATGCGAGCGGCGGCAGCCGCGCGCACATCATCCTGCAGCCGAAGGCGAAGTCGCCGGAGGCGGCGAAACCCGAGGACGCGCAGCCCGCAGCGAAACCCGCCGACGACAAGGGCGCGGTACCCTGATGCTGAGCGCATCGGGACTGCGCAAGAGCTTTCGCGGTCGCGCCGTCGTGCGCGATTTCGCGTTCCACCTGCGCCAGGGCGAGATCGTCGGCCTGCTCGGTCCCAACGGTGCCGGCAAGACGACGTCGTTCTACATGATCGTCGGTCTCGTCGCGGCCGAAACCGGTTCGATCCGCATCGACGATCGCGACGTCACCGCGTCGCCGATGCACGCGCGCGCGCGGCTCGGCGTGGGCTATCTGCCGCAGGAGCCGTCGGTGTTCCGCCGCCTCAGCGTGACCGACAACATCCTCGCGATCCTCGAACTCCGCGACGACCTCGACGCGGCCGGCCGCCAGGCCGAACTCGAAGCGCTCGTCGATGAACTCCAGATCGGCCATATCGCGGGCCAGAAAGGCGTGAGCCTGTCCGGCGGCGAACGCCGTCGCGTCGAGATCGCGCGCGCGCTCGCGGCGAAACCGCGCTACATGCTGCTCGACGAGCCGTTCGCGGGCATCGACCCGATCTCGGTCGTCGACATCCAGCGCATCGTGCGCCAGCTCAAGTCGCGCGGGATCGGCATCCTCATCACCGACCACAACGTGCGTGAGACGCTCGGCATCTGCGAGCGCGCGTACATCATGAGCGAAGGCAGCGTGCTCGCGCAGGGCACGCCGGCGGAAATCCTCGCCAACGAGCAGGTTCGCGAGGTTTACCTCGGGCGCGAATTCCGCATGTGAGGTACGCCGCGCGTGACGGACGTCACGTCCGCGCCGGCTAGAGCATTCGACAAAGACTCCGCCGGTTGCGGCGCCGCGTCAAGCCCTGCCCTCGGCCGGTCTTTGGCGCTAGGATGACCGAAACGCCACTTGGCACGTTTTCGGCATGAAACCCGCTCTCCAACTCCGTCTCGGCCAGTCGCTGGCGCTGACGCCGCAGCTGCAGCAGGCGATCAGGCTGCTGCAGCTGTCGCGCATGGAGCTGGAGCTGGAGCTGAACACCGCGCTCGAGTCGAACCCGCTGCTCGACATGGCCGAAGAGGGCAGCGAGGGCGAGGAAGGCGAGGCGCCGGCCGAGGCAACCGACGAGGCGCCGACCGAGTCGGCCGATGCCGCCGAGGACGATTCGCTCGACCTCGACCTGGAACCCGACCCGACCGATTATCGCGCGAGCGGGGCGACCGACGAGGAAGGCCTCGAGCCGCAGGACGCCGAGATCGAGGACCTGCGCGACCACCTGCTCTGGCAGCTCAACCTCACGCCGATGTCGCCGCGCGATCGCGCGATCGCGACCGCGATCGTCGAGGCCGTCGACGACGACGGTTACCTCGCCGAAAGCGACGACACGATCCGCGATGCACTGGCCGCCCTGTATACCGTGACATCCGAGGAAATCGAGTCGGTGCGCCATCGCGTGCAGCACTTCGACCCGGTCGGCGTCGCCAGCCGCAACCTGCGCGAATGCCTCGCGGTGCAGCTCGACGCGTTCGACGTGCAGACGCCCGGGCTCTCGCTCGCCCAGCTGCTCGTCGCCGATCACCTGGAGGCGCTCGCGAAGCAGGATCGCGCGCGGATATGCCAACGCATGCAGATCGGCGAGGCGGAATTCGACACCGCGCTGGCGCTGATCCGGTCGCTCGTGCCCAAGCCGGGTGCCGCGTTCGCGAGCACGAACGCCGAGTATGTCGCACCGGACGCGTACGCGCGCAAGGTCGCCGGCCGCTGGCAGGTCGCGCTCGCGCCCGGCTGCCAGCCGCGCCTGGGCATCAACGAGCATTACGCGAGCCTGATCGCCAAGGCGCGCCGCGAGGATGCGAGTTACCTCAAGGGCCAGTTGCAGGAAGCGCGCTGGCTCATCAAGAGCCTCAAGACGCGCGCCGAGACGATGCTGAAGGTCGCCGGCGCGATCGTGCGTGCGCAGGAAGCCTTCCTCGAGTTCGGTCCGGAGGCGATGCGGCCGCTCGTGCTCAAGGACGTCGCCGACGAGATCGGCATGCACGAGTCGACGATCAGCCGCGTGACGACGCGCAAGTTCCTGCACACGCCGCGCGGCACGTTCGAATTCAAGTACTTCTTCTCGAGCGGCGTCACCACGGTCGACGGCGGCGCCGCTTCCGCGACCGCGATCCAGGCGATGATCAAGCGCCTCATCGACGAGGAGCATGCGACGCGCCCGATGTCGGACCAGCTGCTCGCGTCCGAGCTGAACCGGCGCGGCATCAACGTCGCGCGACGCACGGTGGCGAAGTACCGCGAAGCGATGAACATCCCTTCGTCGAACGATCGCAGCCGCCTTGGATGACGTCGGGACGCCACCACGTACCGTAATGACCATCCCCACGACGGAGGGAACGCAGGCATCGATCGAGTGTCGGAATGTTGGAACCGCGCGCGCGCCCGGCGACGCACGCGGTGTTCGAACCAGGGCCCGGCGATCGCCGCGCCCGTCCAGCGAGGAGTCAGTCATGCAGATCAACGTCAAGGGCCACCAGGTCGAAGTCACCGCCGCGCTGCGCGATTACGCCGCCGGCAAGTTCGAGCGCGTCACGCGCGTCTTCGACCAGCTGCACGACGTCACGGTCATGCTCGGCATCGAGAAGCTGCTGCACAAGGCCGAGGTCACGATGCAGCTCTCGGGCAAGACCCTGCATGCGGACGCGACCGCCTCCGACATGTACGCTGCGATCGACGCGCTCGTCGACAAGGTCGACACCCAGCTGCGCAAGCACAAGGAAAAGCTGACCGACCATCACGCGGAATCGGTGCGCGCGACGCGGTACAGTTGACGTTCCAGTCGCCGGACCCCGCGCCCGCCCATGCCTTTCCTCGACTTGCTGCCCGCCGAGCGGGTGCGGACCGACGTGGCCGCCGCCGACAAAGGTGAGCTGATCGAGCGGCTCGCCCATCTGCTTGCCGGTGGCGGCGACCCGGCACTCGCGCGCGACGCGCTCACCGCGCGCGAGCGGCTCGGCAGCACGGGCCTCGGGCACGGCGTGGCGATTCCGCACGGACGCAGCGCGAAGATCGACGAGGCGAGCGCGGCGTTCGTCCGCCTCGCCGCGCCGGTCGACTTCGGCGCCGACGACGGCCGCCCGGTCGACCTCGTGGCCGCCCTGCTCGTCCCCGCGCACTTCACCGACCAGCACCTCAAGCTGCTCGCCGAACTCGCCGACCTGTTTTCCGACGTCGACGTGACCCGGGCGCTGCGATCGGCGCCGGATGCCACCGAGTTGCGGGCGGTCCTGGAACGGAGTCTGAGGGTCGGGGGCTGAGGGCACGGCGTCGCCGGTGCCGGATGCGGGCGACCGCGGTGGGCATGCCTTACACTTCGTCGTCGCCCCGATCCGACGCTGCCATGGCACCCAGTCCCCAGCCGCCAGCCCTGTCCATCGCATGGATCGCCTGACCGCGCGCCAGTTGTTCGATGCCGTCAGCGAGCGACTCTCGCTGCGCTGGACGGCCGGCCTGCGCGGTGAGCTGCGCGCGATCGAAACCGGCGACACGCTCGAGCGTCGGCCGTCGCTGGTCGGTTATCTCAACATCATCTACCCGAACAAGGTGCAGATCGTCGGCACCGAGGAACTGAAATACCTCGACGGGCTCGATTCCCGCCAGCGCTGGGAGACGGTCGAGAAGATCATGGCCTACCAGCCGACCGCGCTGCTCGTGAGCAAGGACCAGCCGGTGCCGGCCGACCTGCGCCTGGCGGCCGAGGAGTCGAACACGCCGCTGTGGACCAGCCCCAAGCGCGGGCACGAGCTGCTCACCTACCTGCAATACCAGCTCGCGCGCACGCTCGCGCGCCAGGTCACGCTGCACGGCGTGCTCATGGAGGTGTATTCGATCGGCGTGCTGATCACCGGCGAGAGCGGCACCGGCAAGAGCGAGCTCGCGCTGGAACTGCTCACGCGCGGCCATCGCCTCGTCGCCGACGACGCGCCCGAGTTCACCCTGATCGCGCCGGACGTCATCGACGGCACGTGTCCCGAGATGCTGCGCGACCTGCTCGAAGTGCGCGGACTCGGCGTGCTCAACGTGCGCGAGATGTTCGGCCATACCGCGGTCAAGCCATCGAAGTACCTGCGCCTGATCGTGCACCTCAAGCCGCAGAAGCTCGACTCGCCGCCGGGCGACGCGATGACGCGCCTGACCGGCGACGTCGGCTATCGCGAAGTCCTCGACGTGCGCGTGCCGCAGATCACGATCCCCGTGGCGCCCGGCCGCAACATCGCCGTGCTCGCCGAGGCGGCCGTGCGCAGCCACATGCTCAAGAGCAAGGGCTTCGACCCGGCCCAGACGTTCATTGACCGCCAGGCGCACCAGATGCGCCGACTGCCGCCATGGTAGCGGACGCGACCACCGCCGCCGCCACCGACGGCGCCCTCGCCAACGGCCCCGACCAGCTCATCGTCGTCAGCGGCCTGTCGGGTTCCGGCAAGACGGTCGCGCTGCGTACGCTCGAGGATCTCGGCTATTACTGCGTGGACAACCTGCCCGCGGCGCTGATGCCCGCGTTCGTGCAGGCGCTCTCGCACTCCACCACGGGGCACCGCAAGCTCGCGGTCGGCGTCGACGTGCGCAACCGGGCGGAGAACCTCAACCGGCTGCCGCAGATCCTCGCCGAACTCGCGCGCTCGGACATCGGCTACCGGCTCGTGTTCCTCGACACGAGCGACGAGGTGCTGATCAAGCGCTATTCGGAAACGCGACGGCGCCACCCCTTGTCCGGCGACGGCCTCGGCCTCGCCGAGGCGATCGCCGAGGAGCGCCGCCTGCTCAAGCCGATGCTCGCGCTCGCGGACCGCGTCGTCGACACCAGCAACCTCAACGTGCACCAGCTGCGCCGCCTCGTCATCACCGAGATGGGCCTCACGCCCGGCGCGATGACCCTGCTGTTCGAGTCGTTCGCCTATCGCCGCGGCGTGCCGACCGACGCCGACTTCGTGTTCGACGCGCGCTGCCTGCCCAACCCGCATTGGGATTCGAAACTGCGACCGCTGTCGGGCAAGGATGCACCCGTGCGCGAATGGCTCGAGGCGAAGCCCGAAGTGACGCAGTTCGGCGACGACCTGCTCGCGTTCCTTTCCAGCTGGCTGCCGCGGTTCGAGGCGGACGGCCGCAGCTACGTCACGATCTGTCTCGGCTGCACCGGCGGACGCCACCGCTCGGTGTATCTTGCGGAACGCCTGGCCGAACAGCTTCGTCCACGCTATGGCCAGGTGCTGACATACCATCGGGAGATGGAGTGATGATGAAGCCGGGATTCGGGATCGGGGATTCGGGAGTCGCACACGCGAGCCCGCGTCGCGGCGCGTGCATGCGCGTCAGCTTGCCGTGCGCGGCGAGCGAGGCGGTGCGCAGCGATCCTGCAGGCACCTGCTTCGCCCGGCCCCTGCTCTCCGACCTCCCATCGCGGCGTCGCGCACCATGAGCGTCGGCGTGCTGCTCATGACGCACGAGTCGATGGGCGCGGCGCTCGTGAACGCCGCGCGCCACGTGCTCGGCCGGCTGCCGTTGCCGGTCGAGGTGCAGGAAGTCGCGGCGAACGCGGATCCGGACCAGATGCTGCGCGCGGCGGCGGCGAATGCACGCGACCTCGATCACGGCGACGGCGTGCTCGTGCTGTCCGACCTGTACGGCGCGACGCCGTGCAACATCGCCCAGCGCCTGCCCGACCTCGGCGTGCGCATGCACTGCGTGTCGGGATTGAACCTGCCGATGCTGCTGCGTGTCCTCAACTACCCGGAGCAGTCGCTCGACGAACTCGCCCAGACCGCGGCCAGCGGCGGCCGCGGGGGCATCGTCGTGGACAATCCCTGAACGCACGACCGAGGGCCGTAAAGCATGCATCGTCGAACCGCAGATGCTCTGGTCGATGGCGTTCGATGTCGGCAAGCTACCGTCCATGGTGCCCTCTCCCGTCGGCAACCATGCCCACTTCCCGGCCGGCTGATGCCGGCTTCGACCCCGGCCCCCGAATGATCGAAAAGGACATCACGATCAGCAACAAGCTCGGCCTGCATGCGCGCGCCTCGGCGAAGCTCGTGCAGACACTGCATGCATTCCAGTCCAGCGTATTCATCGCCTGCCGTGGCAAGGAGGTCAACGCCAAGAGCATCATGGGCGTGATGATGCTCGCCGCCGGCCTCGGCACGCCGATCCGCCTGCGCGCGGAAGGCGTCGACGAGGAAGCGGCAATGAACGCGATGGTCGACCTGTTCGAACGCAAGTTCGACGAAGGCCAGTAGGGATTCGCCGCAGCGGCACGGCCGCGCGGCGACGGCGTCGCCCGAGGCGACGCGCCATGCGAACGCGGGCTCGGACTCGACGCCGGCCCGCAGGGAACTGCGCTACGGAGGATGGAAGGCGCGTGCGATTCGTATTGACCGGCATCGGCGCGTCGCGCGGAATGGCGCTCGGCCGCGCTCGCCTCGAACAACCGAGCCGGTACCTCGTCGACGAGCGCCCGCTCGCGGAAGCCGACATCGAGGCGGAAATCGGGCGGCTCAGGCACGCCATCGCGGCCGCGCGCGAGGAACTCGCGACGTTGCGTGAAAAGGTGCACGGCGCGATGGCGCGCGAAGTCGCCGAGTTCATCGATGCGCACAGCCTCATGCTCGCCGACCGCGAGCTCACGAGCGGCCTGTTCGACCTCATCCGCATCGGCCGCTACCGTGCGAGCGCCGCCCTCAAGATGCAGAAGGATCGCCTCGTCGCCGTGTTCGAGGCGATGGACGATCCGTACCTGCGCAGTCGCAAGGAGGACGTCGAACACGTCATCGCGCGCGTGCAGGCCGGCCTCACGCGCGAATCGAGCCGGGCCGAGCGCCAGCTCGCCTCGCGCGTCGGCGAGATCCTCGTCAGCGACTCGGTCGCGCCTTCCGAGCTCGTGCCGCTCGCCGAGCACGGCGTGCTCGGCGTCGTGCTCACGTCCGGCAGCCAGGTCTCGCACAGCGCCATCCTCGCGCGTTCGCTGCGCCTGCCGATGATCGTCGCGACCCACGACGCGCTCGCGCGCATCCAGGACGACGACCTCATCCTCGTCGACGGCGGACAGGGCGAGGCGATCGTGCATCCCGCCGCGCCCGACCTCGCGCGTTATCGCGCCTGGCAACGCGACGTCGTGCACAAGGGCAAGCGCCTTGCGCTGCTGCGCGACGCCGAGACGCGCACGCGCGACGGCGTCCCGGTCGCGCTGTACGCGAACGCCGAGTCGGCGGCCGACGTGGCGCAGGCGCGCACCTGCGGCGCGGCCGGCATCGGCCTTTACCGCACCGAGTTCCTGTTCCTGCAGCGGCGCGAAGTTCCCGGCGAGGACGAGCAGTTCCTCTGCTATCGCGACCTCGTGCTCGGCATGGGCGGGCTGCCCGTGACGATCCGTACGCTCGACCTCGGCGCCGACAAGGCCGACTCGAGCGGGCTCGCGCTAGACGACGAGGAGAACCCCGCGCTCGGCGTTCGCGGCGTGCGGCTGTCGTTGCGCCACCCGCAGCTCATGCGCACCCAACTGCGGGCGATCCTGCGCGCGTCCGCCTATGGCCCCGTGCGCGTGCTCGTGCCGATGGTGTCCGCCGCGGAGGAAATGGCGAGCGTGCGGGGCATGTTGCGCGACTGTGCGCGCGACCTGCGTTCGGCCGGGCACGAGATCGCCGACAACGTCGAACTCGGCGCGATGATCGAGGTGCCGGCCGCGGCGATCGCGCTGCAGGGCATGATCCGCTCGCTCGACTTCATCGCGATCGGCACCAACGACCTCGTGCAGTACACGCTCGCGGTCGACCGCAACAACGACCAGCTCGCGAACCTCTACGACCCGCTGCACCCTGCCGTGCTCAAGCTGCTCGCGCAGACGATCGCGATCGCGCAGCGCGCAGGCAAGCGAGTCAAGCTCTGCGGTGAAATGGCCGGAGACCGCCGCTACACGGCGCTCTTGCTCGCGCTCGGCCTGACCGATTTCAGCATGCACCCGGCCGTGCTGCTCGAGATCCGCGAAGTGGTCATCGGCCTCGACCGCGCCGCACTGCGTGCGCACGCGAGTGCGCTGCTGCGCGCACGCACGCGCGAGCGCATCGGGCGGGTGCTCGAGCGGATGAACGACCCGTAAGGACGTCCCCACCGCGCGAGGCGGTCGGCGACCCGCCGGGCATGTCGCCCGCCCGGCCGCATGGCATCATGCGCACTTATGCCCGCCTCTCCACTGACCCAACGCATCGATGCGCGCGTCGTCGCCGACGCCGATCGCCACGCGGCCGCGTTCGCGCGACGCGATCCGTTCCGCCACGTCGTCATCGACGGGTTTCTCGACGCCGCCTACGCGGCGGCGCTGCTGGCACAGTTCCCGCCGTTCGAGCGCGGCAACGCGCGCAACGAGGCCGGCGAGCTCGGCGGCAAGTCGACGGTCGAGCGGATCCGCGGCCTCGGCGCGCCCTATGAACAGCTCGACGACCTGATCCGCACGCCCGAGTTCCTCGGCCTCGTCGGCCGCATCACCGGCATCCGCGACCTGCTCTACGACCCGGACTACTTCGGCGGCGGAACGCACGAGAACCGCGAAGGGCAGGACCTCGACCCCCACGTCGACTTCAACCGGCATCCGCGCGAACCCTGGCACCGGCGGCTCAACCTCATCGTGTACCTCAACCGCGAATGGGAGGACGCCTGGGGCGGCTCGCTCGAGCTGCATTCCGATCCGCGCTCGGCCGACGATCGCGTCACGCTCGTCACGCCGCTGTTCAACCGCTGCGTGATCTTCGAGACGACCGAATGGAGCTGGCATGGCTTCAGCCGCATCACCCTGCCGCCCGAACGGCGCGCGCTTTCGCGCAAGTCGATCGCGCTGTATTTCTACACGCGCGAACGCCCGGCCGAAGAACTCGCCGGCACGCATTCGACGATCTACGTCGACCGGCCGCTGCCGGAGCGCTTCCGCGCCGGCCTCACGCTGGACGAACGCGACGTCGAGGAACTGCGCGTGCTGCTCGCGCGCCGCGACCAGCACAACCAGCGGCTGTATCGCGACATCGCGCGCCTGACGGGCGACCTCGAGCGGTCGCAGGCGGCGTTGTTCGCCGGACGCCTCGGCCGGTTGCGCTACCTCGCGCGCCGTCTGCTGCGCCCGCGCGGGGCGGGATGATCGCGCCGGCCCGCACGCAGCGCCGGTGACGCACGACCGATGCTGTTCAACTCGATCCACTTCATCGTCTTCTTCCTCGTCATCCTGGCGTCGAACCAGGCGCTGCGCCGCTGGCCGACGGCACAGAAGCTCATGCTGCTCGCGGCGAGCTACTACTTCTACGGCCAGTGGCAGTGGCACTATCTGCTGCTCGTGTGGTTCTCGACCCTCGTCGACTACGCGATCGCGCTGCGGCTGCCGCGCACGCCGCGGCCGCGCCGCCTCGTCGTGCTCAGCGTGCTCGTCAACCTCGGCTTCCTCGCCGTGTTCAAGTACGCCAATTGGCTCATCGCCACCTGGAACGGCGGCGTCGACGTGATCGCTTCGCCGGCCTGGCACATCACGCCGATCGACCTGCTGCTACCCGTCGGCATCTCGTTCTACACGTTCCAGAGCCTCTCCTACACGATCGACGTCTATCGCGGCGTGCTGCCGCCGCGCCGCAACCTGCTCGACTACGCGCTCGCAGTCGCGTTCTTCCCGCAGATCGAAGCCGGGCCGATCGTGCGCGCACGCGAGTTCCTCGCCGAGCTCGACGGCGACCAGCGCGTCGATTTCGCCGACGTCAAGTACGCGCTCGTGCTCATCGCGTTCGGTTACGCCAAGAAGCTCGTGTTCGCCGACAACCTCGCGCTCGTCGCCGACCCCGTGTTCGACCACCCCGCAGGCCTGTCGTTCGCGCAGACGCTGCTCGGCGTGTACGCGTTCGCGTTCCAGATCTACTGCGACTTCTCGGGCTACACCGACATCGCGATCGGCTGCGCGCTGCTGCTCGGCATCCGCTTCCCGAAGAACTTCGACTATCCCTACGCGGCGCAGAGCATCCAGGAATTCTGGCGGCGCTGGCACATGACGCTGTCGCGCTGGCTGCGCGACTACCTCTACATCCCGCTCGGCGGCAATCGTCACGGCGACGCGCGCACCTACGCCAACCTCATGCTCACGATGCTGCTCGGCGGCCTGTGGCACGGCGCGGCCTGGACGTTCGTGGTCTGGGGCGGGCTGCACGGCGCATACCTCGCGCTCGAGCGCGCCGCGCTCGCGCGCGTGGGCTGGTGGAACGCGCGCAATCCGTTCGCGACGGCGCTTCGCGTGCTGGTCACGTTCCACCTCGTGTGCCTGGCGTGGATCTTCTTCCGCGCACGCGACGTCGCCGGCGCCCAGGCCGTGCTCGCCAACCTTGCTCAGCCAGCACTGCACGCGGGCGACCTCGGCGGCGTCGCGCTGCTGCTCGGCGCGATGTTCGCGCTGCAGCAGGTCGGCGCGCGCACGCATTACAAGGAACGCATCGCCGCCAGCGACGGACCCCTGTTCGCGGGCGCGCTCGCCGTCGCGATGGTCGCGATGGCCTGGTTCGCACCGACGCGGACCGCTCCCTTCATCTACTTCCAGTTCTGACGCCGTGCTGCGCCGGCTGCTCGTCCTCTCCGCGCCGTTCGCGCTCGTGCTCGCGATCGAGGCGCTGTTCGCGGCGGGCGCGTGGGAACCGCTCGCGGAGCCGAACAGCCACGCCGGAACCAGCATTCGCCTCAAGCGGGCGTTGCGCGACCCTGCCGTCGGACGGATCGACTACGTGACCCTCGGCAGCTCGCGGCCCGAGTACGGCATCGACCATGCGCTGCTCGCCGCGGAAGCCGCGCGGCGCGGACGCACCCACGCGGACCTGACGATGCCCGGCACGCACTGGACGTCGGTCGGCGTGCTCGCGCGCTGGCTCGAACGCGAGCATCCGGAGGTGCGCGGCGGCATCGTCGCGCTGTCCGTGCAGGATCTCGCGTTCGCCTACAACGGCTACTACGAGCTCGGCATCCTGCAGCCGTTCCGGCGCGCCGACGACCTGCCGTGGATCGCGGCACGCATTCCTTTCGCGATCCACGACGTCGCGAGTTACGGCGTCGTATCGGCGCTGTTCGCCTGGCGCGACGACGTGCGCGCATTCGCCGCCGCGCCAGCGCAGCGGCGCGAGAGCATCGCGTGGCGGGACGCGCATGCCGACGCGCACCACGTCCTGTTCGACAATCCCGAATCGCACGGCGACATGTGTGCATGGGGCGTCGACAGCCTCGCCGCGTGCGATCGGCTCGAGGCCACGAGCGGCGACGGCGAGGCGGCCCTGCGACGCCAATGCCGCGAGTTGCGCACGCGCGCGTCCGAGGCGCCCGATTTCTCCACGGGAGCCTCCATGGCGACTCCGCCGGAGTTCATGTCGGGCACGCGCGATCTCGTGCGCGAGCAGCTTTCGGACATGCACTGGCCGGCACCGCCTGTCGTGATCCTGATGCCGATGCCACGGATCTGGAACGAGGTGCTCGGCCGCGGCCAGCACGAATGGGCGGTCGCGATCCTGAAGCCGCTCGCCGATGCCGGTCGCATCCGCCTCGTCGACGCGACCGACTTCTTCGACGGCGACGCGGACGGCGGCTGTGGTGCGTTCTTCGACTTCTACCACTCGAATGCGCAGGGCCGCGAGCGCTTCTCGCGATGGCTGTTGCCGCAGCTGGCGGTCATGCTGTACCAAGGCGATGCGGGCACGCCCGCCTCCGCCCACGAGGATCCGCCGAAGCCATGATCGTGCCCGCCCGTCTCGTCCATTGGCTGCGACCGCTGGCGCGCCACCTGCCGGAATCGATCAGGCGTCCGCTCCGTCGCTGGTACCGCGCGCACGCCCCGGCAGCCGGCGTCGACGATCCGGCCTATCTCGCGCGGCTTGCCGAAGAAACGTCCATCTTCGCCGACCAGGAGGACGTGCACGACCTGCCGCCGATCTTCCATTACTGGTCGAACCGGTTCCTGCGCCCGCAGCTCGAGGCGTTCGGCTTCTCCCATCCCGACGCGTTCTTCGCCCATTACCTCGCGTCCGCGTACGCGGACGCGCAGCCCGCGCGCGGGCACGCGCGCTTCGCGAGCCTCGGCTGCGGCAACTGCGACACCGAAGTGCGCGTCGCCGGACTGCTCGTCGCGCGCGGGATCGAGGATTTCACGATCGACTGCGTGGACATCAACGAGGCGATGCTCGCACGTGGCCGGCAACTCGCATCCGAAGCCGGCGTATCGAAACAGATCGTCGCGGCGAAGGGCGACTTCAACGACTGGCGTCCGGCCATCCGCTACGACGCGATCATCGCGAACCAGAGCCTGCACCACGTCGTCAACCTCGAAGGATTGTTCGCCGCGATCGACGCCGCGCTGCGGCCCGAAGGCCGTTTCGTGACGTCGGACATGATCGGCCGCAACGGCCACATGCGCTGGCCCGAGGCGATGGAGATCGTGCACGAGTACTGGCGCGAACTGCCTCGCGGCTATCGCTGGAACGTGCAGTTGCGACGCCACGAGGAACTGCTCGAGTACTGGGATTGTTCGTCCTCGGGATTCGAAGGCATCCGCGCGCAGGACATCCTGCCGCTGCTGCTCGCGCGGTTCGAGTTCGAACTGTTCATCGGTTACGGCAATCTCGTCGATCCGTTCATCGATCGCAGCTTCGGTCCGCACTTCGACGCGAACGCGCCGTGGGACCGCGACTTCATCGATCGCGTGCACGCGCGCGACGAAGCGGAGATGCTCGCCGGTCGCATCACGCCGACGCACATGATGGCCGTGATGCGGCGTCGACCGTACGACGGTCCGCGTCTGCATCGGGCCGGGCTGCCCGCGCATGCGTGCGTGCGCCCCGCGACCGCGTGACGCCGTGTCGCTGCGTTCGCTCGCCTCGCGCCTGTGGGTGCCGCCGATCCGCCTCGCCGCCGGCCTGAGCTCGCGCGACGACAATTTCCTGCTGCTGCGCATCGTCGCCGCCGTGCTCGTGATCTACGGCCACGGCTACGCGCTCGTCGTGCACGCGCCGGCGGATACGGACCTGTTCCTGCGCCTGCGCTGGGGCCACTACGCAGGCGCGATCGGCGTGGATCTCTTCTTCGTGATCAGCGGCTTCCTCGTCACCGGCAGCTGGCTGCGCCGGCACAGCCTGCCCGCGTTCGTGTGGGCACGCGCGCTGCGCCTGCTGCCCGCGTACGCCGTGTGCATGCTGCTGTGCGCATTCGTGCTCGGCGCGGCGTTCACCGAGCTGCCGCTGCGCGACTACCTGGCCCATCCCGATACGCGCGGTTACGTCCGTGCGAACCTCGGGCTGGATCGGCTGCAATGGGATCTGCCCGGCGTATTCGCCCACAACCCACGCCGCAGCACGGTCAACGGTTCGATCTGGACGTTGCCGATCGAGGTGCGCATGTACCTGTGCGTCGCGCTGCTCGGCGGGATCGGCCTGCTCGCGCGGCGCGCCTGGGCGAGCGCAGCGATTGCGGCCCTGCTGCTGCTCGGCTGGTTCGCGCCCGGCGTCAATCCGCTGCTGTCGATCCCCGGATCGGCGCGGCTCGCCGCGATGTTCGCGCTCGGCGCGTCGTGCTACCTGCATCGGGACCGCATTCCCGTGCACGGCATCGGCGTCGTCGCGCTGGCCGCCGCGTGCTGGTGCCTGCGCGACACCCCGGCTTATCCGGTCGCGTTCGCACTCGCGGAAACGGCGTTCGTGTTCTGGTTCGCCTATCGCGTGCCCGCCTCCGGCTTCGACCGTCTCGGCGACTACTCGTACGGACTGTATCTATGGGGCTTCCCGATGCAGCAGGTCGTCGCCGCGTCCTGGCCCGCCGCCACGCCCGTCGCCAATGGCCTTGTCGCGCTCGTACCCACCACCTTGCTGGCCGTGCTGTCGTGGCACGCGCTCGAGAAACCTGCGCTGCGCCTCAAACGCGGCCTGCCGTGGCGGCGCAGCGCGCCTGCCGCGGAACCGCGTCCATGAGTCAGCGGCCGCGCTGCTGCTCCGCGAGCGTCAGCGCAACCTTGTCGCGCAGGTAGACCGGCAACGCCTGCTCGGGCGCGACGGCGTCTCCGAAACGCGACCACGCAAGCCGCGCTACGTCGACGGCCTGCGGGAAACGATCCCCTTCGGCCCACGCAGGCTCGCCCCCGAGTCGCTCGCGCAGCACGTCGCGATAGGTCGACCAGCCGCTGCCGACGACGTGGCAGGCGGCGCGCGTCGCGAGCGGCAGCCCAGCCGCGGGCCCGACCGTCTCCGCGCTCGACGGCTCGACGAGGCCGTCCGGCCTGCGCCGGAACCAGCCTGCGTAGATCTCGCCCATGCGCGCGTCGATGACGGCGAGGATGGGCGCGTCGCCATCCGGCGCCTGCAGCGCGAGCGCCGCGAGCGAGGACACCGGCACGACGGGAATGCCGAGTGCGAACGCGATCCCTTGCGCCGCCGAGACGGCGAGGCGCACGCCGGTGAACGCACCCGGACCGCAGCCGACCGCGATCGCGTCGAGGCCTCGACGCGCAAGGCCCGCCTCGGCAAGCACCTCGTCGCACATCGGCAGCAGCAATTCCGCGTGCCGACGCGGCGCGAGTTCGCTGCGCGCGAACAGGCGTTCGCCGGAGAGCAGGGCGACCGAGCAGGATTCGGTCGCGGTTTCGATCGCGAGCAGGTTCATGATGCGGGATTCTAGCAACTGCGGGCGCAGCCCAGCGGTGGCTGGCACCGCGTGCCGTTCCTGTGGGAGCGGCGGAAGCCGCGATGCTCTTCAGCCCTCAACCCTCAACCCTCAAGAAGCATCGCGCCTTCCGGCGCTCCCACAAGGACACCATGAGGCGGTCGTGGGAGCTCCGGGGGGGACGCCGCGGAGTTGCCTCAGGCTGGCGCCTTCGTACCTGCCGCGTACCAGTCCACGCGACGCGTCAACGCCATCAGCGCGACGACGGTCGCGAGCATCGCGAGCGAGCCCATGAGCAGCGCATAGTCCTCGCTGCGGACGAGTCCGTACAGCAGCGCGTAGACGAGCGCGAGCAGGCCTCCGAGCGCGATCCCGGCGGTCCGCTGCGCGAGGATGGCCACCGCATAGGCGCCGACGATGAGCGCGGTCGCGCCCGCCGCGACGGCGTAAGCGATGCCGAAGCCGACGTGTTCCGACAACGCGAGCAGCACGAGGTAGAACGTGCACAAGGCCGCGCCGACGAGCAGGTACTGCACCGGGTGCACGCGCAGGCCGCGCAGCACTTCGAACAGGAAGAACGCGACGAAGGTGAGCGCGATGAACAGCAGTCCGTACTTGCCGGCGCGCACGTTCTGCTGGTAAGCATTCGCGGGCCGCACGAGGTTCACGCCGAACGCGCTCGCGGCGGGATCGACCGTCGCGGCGTCGAGCGACGACCAGTGTTGCGGCATCGGGCGATTGAGATCGAGCACCTGCCAGTCCGCGCGGAACCCGTTCGCGTCGATGTGCCGCTCGGCCGGCACGAAGGCGCCGTCGAAACCCGGATCCGCCCACGCGCCGTCGACATGCACGTCGGTTTGCCGCGCGAGCGGCAGCGCCGCGAAACGCTCGCTGCCGGCGACGCTCAGTTCGAATGCGAACGGCAGCGGCTGCGCGGCGAGCGTCGGATCGAGCGGGAACTCGGCCGCTATCGCGGCCAGGCTGCCGAGGCCCGCGCTGTCCGGCCCGAATTCGAGCGTGTCCGCACCCAGGCGCAGCGCGCCCGCACGCCGGATGCCATGCACGTCGGCGAGCGGCACGCGCAGCTCGGCGCGTCGCCACTGCACGCTGCAACCGTCACCCCCGAGGTGCGCGAAGTCGCCCGCCACGAAGCGGCCCTCGGCCTTGATCGTCGCGGTGTAGACGACGCTCTCGTAGATGCCGTAGCTGCGCAGCTCCGGCGCCAGCGTCGCGGCGAGCGCGAGGCGGTCGGGCAGCACGAAGTCGGTGCGTTCGAGCGTGACGGGTTTGCCCTCGCGCTCGATCCCGCAACGTACCGGCACCGTGAGCACCGGCCCGCCGACGACCTGCGGCGCGCCCCAGCGCACGGCGATCTGCCGCGCTGCCTCCTGTGCGCGCCCCGCACGTTCGCCGATGAGGTCGTTGACCTGCGCGAGCGGGATGAGCATCGACAGCGCGAGTGCGGCGACCCCCAGCACCTTCGCGGTGACGCCGGGCGCGAATCTCGAAATCATGGGTGAGCTCCGTTCGTCGGGAGCCGTCATTGCGCGCGCACCGCGCGTCGAAACGCGGGCGGATTCAGGCCGCAGGCGGGCGGATTGCGCATACAAGCGTGGCAATCGGCGCTGGGTCCACGCGACCGCCGCCGGCATTCGCACCCGGGCCACTGCGCATCCAGCAGTCGTCCGCCCGAAACCGCCGCACGGTCGCAAGGAAGCGCCGCTGCGACGATACTTCGGATCCCCGCACGCGGATG